>DASZJH010000159.1:0-33175 GCA_035948375.1 Chthoniobacterales bacterium | reverse complement strand
CACCCGCAAGTTTGGCGGGCTTGGCCTTGGACTGGCCATTTCCAAGGCGATGGTGGACGCTCATCGCGGGAAAATTCGAGTCGAGAGCGCGGGCCAAGACAAAGGAGCGACTTTTATCGTTGAGCTGAAAACCGTGCCTGCCCCGGTGATGCTGGCCAACGGCGCGGACGGCGAAGAGCCGACAGAAACGACGCGCGCTCCGTCGCGTAAACATCGCGTGCTTTTGGTGGACGATCACGTCGACACATGCGCCGGAATGAAACTGATGCTCGAGCGTCGCGGTTACGATATTAGCGTGGCCCATTCGGCCGACCAAGCCGTGGAAAAAGCACGCCGGGAAAATTTTGATTTACTCATCAGCGATATTGGTCTGCCCGATCGCACCGGTTACGAGCTCATGAGCGAGTTACGTCAAAGCAAAGGTTTGGTCGGAATCGCGCTCAGCGGTTTTGGAATGGAAGGGGATGTTACCAAGGCGCGCGACGCTGGTTTTTCGGAACACCTGACTAAGCCGATCAACTTCGACCGGCTTCAAGAAGCGATTCGTCGCCTGCTCGAATCCAAATCCTGACGCCAGGCCGACGATGTCCTAAGCCTTGCTATTAGCCGTGGGCCGCGTTGCGGCCGGTGGCGCCTTTTTGGCCGCCGCTTCCTTCAATTCCCGAGACAGCTTCTCTACGCGCTGCCGCATGATTTTGCCGGCCTTGAACTTCACGGTCGCGCGCGAAGGAATCACGAAACTGCTGCCGGGTTGATTTGGGTTTCGACCGACGCGGGGTTTGGTCAGCCTGGGCTGAAAAATTCCGAAATTGCGCAGCTCGACCGGCACATTGTTGGCCAAACTGTCAGTGATCTTGTCGAGCGTCCGCTGGACAATATCGAAGACCTGATGCTGGACCATTCCGGTCTGATTGCTGATCGCAACTACGATGTCGCGTTTGGTAAGCTTTGCCATACTCTATAAACAAGAATCGTGCGCCGCCACACAATCGCGGGCATGGTTGACGAAGAAAAGTAAATTCTTTGCGCCGAGTCGTCTAGCCGCGCAAAGGGGGCTCGATCAGTGAGCCGTCGCCGGCCGCTGGAAAAATCTGTCCCGGAGCTGGCTCCAATAATAATCAAACGCGCTTTGTTCAGCCAGCTGCTTGCGCCGTGCTTTAAGCTGACCTTGGATCAGGCCAAGTTTGGTAAATGCGCTGTTCCAATCCGTTTCCAAACGGCGAATCTCATCGCTGGGGAGGTCGCGCACACCGCGGACCGATACGCCACGCTGAAGCACACTCATCGCTTTGCCGGATACCTCCGAGACGATGTTCAGCTCACGCAAAATGTATTCGGTTTCCTGCAAAAGGTTGCTGCGGATCTCGGTGAATTGCCGTTCTTGTTCCGAGGAGACAATCGGCTTGGCTTTATCCAGACCGTAGGTGATGAGGTCGTGGAGTTTCTTCCAGTTATCCAGCTGCAGAGCAACCAGGCGCAGTTTCGTCTCGAGTTTTTTATCGCGCATCGGAACGATTTCTAGACGCCAACCAGCTCGAGCGTTTCGTCGAGCTTTTGCAAATTATCAATGAGCAGATGGGCCCACGGCCGATTCACTGTTTGGTCCTGACTGATGATGCCCTCCTCGAAATAAAAGCGCCCTTGTCTCCAGCGGAAGATCTCTGCCACCGCCGCCTCTCCTTCAAGCGAACCAAAGACCGCATGTCGCACCGATCCCTGCTGCAGATAGATTTCGCTGTTGCCGCGGCCGGACTTGAAGGTGAAACGCCCACTCCGCTGACTCAGACAGCTCATCTGCAAAATTTCGGCCGCCGAGAACTGATTCAAGTTTCCGATCAGCGAGTGGCAGGGATCAATTCCCTCGGCCGCAGCTGTGCCCGGATGTGAGTCGAGCGTGCGGACAAAGCGATTCAGTTTAACCCGCAAGTGTCGGGCGCGGCCCGGCATCGGCAACATTTCAATGTTCTGCTCCCTCGCCGTCACCTTGGATTCCGAATCGGGACGGTCGTAAAGCAGGCAAGCGATAACGAGAGACGGGAAATGCTGGCGCATGTTTGTCGCCTGCTCCAACGACAACGCCGGGTCGCCTTCGATGATCAAGCCATCGAAACTTTCGCCCAGGCAGGCAAGCACTGCTTCGGACAGATTCCGGACGATCTGTATCTCGAGCATGTCATTCTCATCCAGAATGGCAAGCGCCCGATCTTGGAATACCGGGTCGGCGTTTAAGATCAACAATCGCGTTTGCACAAAGTCGGTCCAAATCCTATAGCAGGAACCCTGCCCGGCCCCTCTCAGCCGCCCTCAGATTTTGTCCTATTCTTGCCAGGGTTGCCGGGGTGGCGGCTCGGCAAAGTGGTTAGGCGCAACTGCGTGCGCCGTTCGGAAATGTACTTTCGCCACCTGGTGCAGTATTTCCGCCCCGCTTGATTCAACCAGCTTTTGCGCAGCTGTCTTGACCGCCGGAGACACGCCCCGTTCCAGTCGAACCCCCAGCCTTTTCCCTTCCCGTTCGAGCCAGTTAATGAACGCCTCTCGCGCTAGAATCGAAGCTGCGGCAACTGCAATGTCCGATTCAGCCCGCGGCCGCTGCTGGATGTCGATCTTGCCACCATGTCGAAGCAACGATTGCTCGATCAACCGTGCATCCGCGAATTGGTCCGACAACGAACGCGGACAGTCCGGTTTCTTCGCTAGTAAATTTTCGATGACCCGCGCGTGACCCCACGCCAGCAACTTATTCAAGTTGCCGAATTTCTCATACAGCTCGTTGTATTTCGCGGGACCGATCAACACGACTTCGACCAGGCCGAGTGTGTTCTTTCGAATCTCGTCCGCCAAAGCTCGAATCCGAGCATCGGAACTGACTCGCTTGCTGTCCTGGACGCCGGCATCCATCAGTTTTCGCGCGATCCCGCGGTCGACATACACTCCGGCAATCACCAGCGGTCCGAAAAAATCGCCCTTGCCGCTTTCATCGACTCCAAAGTGCGGTTCGAACATTTCCGGCGCATGCACTTCCTCGTAACCAAGTTTCGCTTCACCCAAAATCTTCGGTTCCAGCTCGAACTGGACGAATTCTTCCACGCCCTTGCCCTGAATCAGCGCCTTCGGTCCTTTTTCATAAACCGCAATGCTGAGTTTGTTTTTCTGTGCGAAAAAAAGCGTGTACTGCTTCGACGAAAACTCGAACCCGAGCTCTGTCAGCAGCGAGCGCAGCTTGCTCACCTGCTCCTTTGTGAGTGGATGCGTGTAAGAATTCAAACGCTCAACGTTCAACTCCCAACGCTCAACGTTCAATCATCTTTCTGAATTGAAAAATTGGACGTTGGGCTGTGAGCGTTGGACGTTTACTTTAGTTTGAATTTGCAAGACGTCCGACGTTTTCGATCCGCGTTGCTCCGCTGGTATTCTAAAAATGGCCGCGACTTGCCGTGGCGCGATACTCGCGACCCATATCGCATCCTGGTTTCCGAATTCATGCTCCAACAAACCCAGGTCGCGACTGTGGTTCGTTATTACAAAGACTGGCTGCGGCGTTTTCCAAGCTTTGACGCGCTCGCTTCAGCCAAACCAAACGATGTCCTTCACGCCTGGCAGGGCTTGGGCTACTACGCTCGGGCTCGAAATCTGCACGCCACCGCGAAGCTCGTTGTGGATCGACATCGTGGTCGCTTCCCGAGATCGATCGAGGAAATGCAGCGTTTTCCCGGAATCGGCAAGTACACTGCTCACGCTGTCGCCAGCTTTGCTTTCGGTAAGCCAGTCCCGATCATCGAAGCGAACACCGCTCGAGTTTTGTCGCGACTCGTCGATCTCCGATTGCCAGTTGATTCGATCCGCGGAAAAGAATTTCTTTGGCAATACGCGGCCGATTTGATGCCTAAAGCACGCGCCGACATCTACAATTCGGCGCTTCTGGATCTCGGCGCGCTGGTTTGTCTTCCCCACGCGCCAAGATGCACAATGTGTCCGGTCAAAAAATACTGTCGCGCCAAAAATCCCCAATCATTGCCAATTAAACGACCCCGGCCGGCAACAAAACGTCTCGTTGAGAGACATGCCTTCATTTTGAGAAACAACAAACTGTTGCTGACAAGCGCAACTAACCGCTGGCGCGAAATGTGGATCTTGCCGCCGCTCAATGGCGCCTCAAAAACTAACGGCGCAGTCTACAAAGCGGTTTTCCCGTTCACCAATCACCGGGTGACTCTACAGGTGTTTGTGAGACTCGAATGCAAGATCAACGATCAGCATCAACGCTGGTTCTCAAAGCAAGAACTGAAGTCGATTCCGATCCCCTCTCCACATCGACGGGCAATTGAACAAATTCTTGCCGCGGCCTAACTTCGTCTTCCCATGAACGAAGTTCGGACGCTTCCCGACGCGCTCGGCCATTTCGGACCGTACGGCGGGATGTTTGTGCCCGAGACGCTTATGTCCGCTCTGCACGATCTTGCGGTTGAGTACGAGCGCGCGAAAAAGGATCCGGCGTTTCAAGATCAATTGTCGATCTTGCTGCGCGATTTCGCGGGCCGACCGACGCCACTCTATTTCGCTGAACGTTTAACGAATAAACTCAGCGGACCGCAGATTTATTTGAAGCGTGAAGATTTGCTTCACACCGGGGCGCACAAAATCAACAACGCTCTTGGCCAAATCTTGCTCGCGCAGCGAATGGGTAAACGTCGCATCATTGCCGAAACCGGCGCGGGTCAGCACGGCGTCGCGACTGCCACCGTCGCGGCGCGGTTCGGTTGCGAATGCGTCATCTACATGGGCAAAATCGACATGGAACGGCAAGCGTTGAACGTCGCGCGGATGAAATTTCTCGGTGCGAAAGTTGTTCCGGTCACGGCAGGTCAGGCCACACTCAAGGAAGCGATCAACGAAGCGATGCGCGATTGGGTGACGAATGTGCGCACCACTCATTATATATTGGGCTCAGTCCTCGGCTCGCACCCGTACCCGATGATGGTGCGCGATTTCCAAAGCGTCATTGGCGTTGAGGCGCGCCGCCAGATTCTCGAGCGCGAAGAACGATTGCCGGATTTGCTGGTCGCCTGCGTGGGCGGCGGCAGCAACGCAATCGGTCTCTTTCACCCATTCCTTCAAGATCAAAATGTGCGAATGGTCGGCGTCGAAGCCGGCGGCGAAGGAATTCGCAGCGGTAAACACGCCGCGCGTTTTCAAAGCGGCCGACTCGGTGTGTTGCAAGGAACGAAAACATTTCTCCTCGCCAATGAGGAAGGTCAGATCGAACTGACTCACTCGGTGTCGGCTGGGCTCGATTACGCCGCGGTCGGTCCCGAACATTCCTACTTACGCGACCTCGGCCGGGTAGAATATACTTACGCGACCGACGATGAGGCCCTTAACGCATTCAAGCTTCTTTCGGAGACCGAAGGAATCATTCCCGCGCTGGAGACCGCGCACGCGATCGCCTATCTCGTGAAAAGCGCCGCCGAGATGAAGCGACACGAAATCGTGATCGTGAATTGTTCCGGCCGAGGCGACAAAGATGTCGACACGGCTGCGACCGCGTTTGGATTGAAGGAGAAATCGCAATGAGATCGATGACCGGTTATGGCCGCGGGGAGACCGATTACAGCGGCACCAAATTCAGCGTTGAGCTCAATTCGGTGAACCGAAAACAGAGCGACGTTGTGATCAACCTGCCGCGCGATCTTGCCGCGCTCGAGCCGCGAATTCGACAGACCATCAACGAAAACATTTCCCGCGGGCGAACCAACGTCGTGGTCAGCTATCAGAACGGTTCAAGCGGACCGCGAACGCTTGCCCTCGATGTCGATCTTGCGCGTTCTTATCACGACGCGATGCGCGCGTTACAAAAGGAGTTGAACGCGCCGGGTGAAATTACCATCGGCGCGATCTTGCAGGCGCCCGGAGTAATGCGCGCTCCGGAAGAAGCATTCGATTCCAGCGCGGCCTGGCCGGCGGTCGAGCGCGCGCTGCGGTCGGCGCTCAACGAGTTAATCAAAATGCGCGAACGCGAAGGCAAACATCTGGCCAAGGATCTGATTCGCCGGCTCAAAGCCATGCGCAAACAAATCAAGGAAATCCGCGGCCTGCACCCGGACGTCGTGAAAAAATACCGGACGGTTTTACTCGAACGCATTCAAAAAGCCGGACTGCCGATTTCGGTTGAAGACGAACGGTTGATCAAAGAAGTCACCTTCTTTGCCGATCGCGCGGACGTTTCAGAAGAACTGACCCGCGTGGAAAGTCATTTGGCGCAGTTCGCACATCATCTTCGCCGGCACGAACCGGTCGGCCGCACGCTTGAGTTCATTACCCAGGAAATCTTTCGCGAACTAAATACACTCGGCGCCAAAGCGAACGACGCCGGGATTTCCCAACGCGTGGTGCTGTGCAAGGCTGAGCTCGAGAAAATTCGCGAACAAATTCAAAACCTTGAGTAATCGATTCAGCCGTTACGGAATTCTCTTCGTTATTTCCGCGCCATCCGGCGCCGGCAAGACCACGCTCGTCGATGCGCTACGCCAAACGTCCGAGTTCGTTTACTCAGTTTCCTGCACCACGCGAGCCGCCCGCGCCGGAGAAGTCGGCGGAGAAGATTATCGCTTCTTATCGAACGAGGAATTTAACACCCACGCGAAAGCCGGAGAATTCTTGGAACACGCAACCGTGCATGGACATCACTACGGCACCCTGCTGAAGCCGATCGTCGAGAATTTAATGAACGGTATCGACGTTTTGATCGACATCGACATCCAGGGCGCGGCCAACATTCGCCGACATAAAGACGAATTTGTCCGGCAGGCGCTGGCCGATGTTTTCATAATGCCACCCGATTTGGACGAATTGCGACGCCGTTTGACCAAACGCGGAACCGAAACCGCCCAGCAAATTGAATCACGTCTCAAGACCGCGGCGCGCGAGATGCAGGCCTGGCGCGAATACCGTTACACGATCATCAGCCGCACCACCGAGGAAGACTTGGAGAAATTTCGACACATCATGAATGCCGAGCGATATTTGAGCCGGCGTTTGATCCAAAAGTAATTGTCGATCTTCCATGAAAAAGAATTCCGATCGCCGAGTTGAAAAACCTGCGCCGCGGAAAGTTGTGCGCATGCGGAGCGCGGGAAAAACAATCGTGCTTGGTGTCACCGGTTCGATCGCCGCTTACAAGTCCGCCGAGCTCGCGAGCCTGCTGGTGAAACAAGGCCATCAGGTTTTCGCGGTAATGACCAACGATGCGACTGAGTTCATAACGCCGCTCACTTTGCAGACGCTCTCCAAAAACCCAGTGATGACGAGTTTCTTCGATGAGAAGGAAAACTGGCGGCCTGGTCACATCGAGCTGGCTGATCGCGCAAATCTTCTCTTAATCGCGCCCGCGACGGCGAATGTGATTGCCGAGCTCGCACACGGTTTGGCGAATCATCCCCTGACTGCAATCGCGCTGGCAACCCGCGCACCGATTTTGATCGCGCCGGCGATGAACGGAAAAATGTGGTCGCATCCCGCAACAGTCGAGAATGTTGAGAAATTGAGATCCCGTGGCGTCGAGTTCATTGGGCCGGAAGAAGGAATGCTCGCGTGCGGCTACGAAGGACTCGGGCGCCTCTGGAAAGTCGAGGACATCGCGTTCCGCGCAGAATTCTTGCTCGCCCGGCAGGAAAATCTGATCGCGTGAGATTTCTCATCACGGCCGGCCCGACTCGCGAGCCGATCGATCCCGTTCGCTACATCAGCAATCGTTCGTCTGGGAAAATGGGTTACGCGATCGCGGAAGCAGCGATCGAGGCCGGTCACGAAGTCGTTTTGATTTCCGGACCGGTCGATGTCGATCGGCCGCGCGGCGTGGCTGTCATCCCGATTTCGACAAGCGACGAAATGTTCGACGCTGTTCGTCGCCACACCTCGCGCTGTGACATTCTCGTGATGTGCGCGGCGGTTGCGGATTACAAGTCGGCCAAGGTTGCCAAAAACAAGATCAAGAAACGCGGGGAGAACATTTCGCTCGAGCTCGTGCCAACGCGCGACATTCTCGCGTCGCTCCCGAAAGATCGACAATATCTCGTCGTCGGCTTCGCGGCTGAGACTGAGAATGTCGAGAACAACGCACAAAAGAAACTTCGAGAAAAAAATTGCGACATCGTCGTTGCAAACGACGCGCGAATCGGAATGGAGAGCGACGAAAACGAAGTCACGATTTTGTTTCGTGACGGCGAAATGAAAAGAATTTCTCGCGATTCGAAAAGAATTATCTCGCGTGACCTCGTAAAAGTTTTTGAAAATTATTTTGAAAAACGTTTGACAAAGAAAAAGCAGTGATGAATTCATGCGTTAAGTGAAGTCAATTCCACTCTTCACAAAACTCCGCGAAAGCGGATTGAAAGGGGGGAATAGAGTCGATGGCTAAGAAAAAAAGGAAAGCAGCAAAACGGAAAGCGAAGAAAAGAAAAAGGCATTAAGCTTCTTCGCTTAATTAACGACTTCGGAAATTTCATTTCGAAGTCACAACCCCAAACTTCAACCCGGGAGGAGAAATTTATTTTTCCTCCCGGTTTTTTTATTCGTTGAGCAGTTGAGACGTTGAGCAGTTGAGAAGAGAGTGCAGCGAAGCAGCTCAACCTCTCAATCTCTGTATGAAGCATTATCTCGATGCAGCTGAGAAAGCGGCGCGTAAGGCCGGCGAGTTGCTTCGCAAAAATTTTGATCGCTCGCAACACGTCAGCGCCCTGCTGGCGCACGACATCAAGCTCGCGATCGATGTCCAAACCCAGGAGCTGATCACCAAATCGCTGCTGAAAGAATTTCCCGAGCACGCACTTTACGGCGAGGAAGGAATCGTGGGCGACCAATCGAGTGATCATCAGTGGGTTGTCGATCCGCTGGACGGCACGGTGAATTATTTTTACCGAATTCCGCATTTTTGCGTTTCAATCGCGCTCCGCTTGAAAGGCGAGATCATCATCGGCGTCATTTACGATCCGGTGCGCGACGAAATGTGGAGCGCGCAAAAGGGAGAGAAACCGCGGTTGAACGGCCAGCATTTTCGCGTGAGTCAGCGAATCGAGTTGTCTGAAGCAGTCGTTTCGGTCGGACTCGCCAAAACCGATGACACGATTGATTCAAACCTACCGCTGTTGCAAGCGATGATCCATCGCGTGCGCAAATGCCGCGTTCTCGGCAGCGCCGCGCTCGACATGGCTTACGTCGCATGCGGACGCTTCGATGCCTACATCGAGCGCGGAATCAGTTTGTGGGACATCGCCGCCGGATGGATTTTGGTGGAAACTGCTGGCGGTGCGGTGGATCTCCAGCCGCGCAAAGATATGAAAGACAAATACAGCATTGTCGCGTCTAATGGCGTGATCGACTTGAAACTGTGAGCACGACTCGCTGCGGAATCGGCTACGACATTCATCGCTTGAGCCAAAATCGAAAACTGATTTTGGGCGGCGTCGAAATTCCTTACCTGCTCGGACTCGATGGACACTCCGATGCCGATGTTCTGTCGCACGCGATCGCGGACGCGCTGCTCGGCGCGATTTGCACGGGCGACATCGGCCAGCATTTTCCCAACACCGATGAATCGATTCGCGGAATCAGCAGTCTCGAGATCTTGAAACGAGTCGCCCAAATGCTTGGCGACAAAAAAGTGCGAGCCGTAAACATCGACGCGACTGTCGTCGCCGAGGCGCCGAAACTAACGCCCCATGTCCCCGCAATGCGGGCGAACATCGCGAAAGCAATCGGCATTTCCGAAGAGCAAGTGAGCATCAAAGCGACCACGAACGAGCGACTCGGCCCCATCGGCCGTGGCGAAGGGATTTCGGCCATGGCAGTCGCGACGGTCGAACAATAGATGGCGCTGCGTTTCTTTAATACCTACTCGCGGCAAATCGAAGAATTTCAGCCGCGCGATGACAACAAGATCGACATCTACACTTGCGGCCCGACAGTTTACAGCCGCGCGCATATCGGAAATTTTCGCGCATACATTTTCGAAGACCTGTTGCAACGCCATTTGGAAGCATGCGGCTTCAAAGTCCATCGCGTGATGAACATCACCGACGTGGACGACAAAACCATTCGCGGCGCGCGAGAAGCGAAAGTTCCGCTGCAACAATTCACTCAGCAATTCAAACACGCCTTCTTTGAAGACGCAGACAAACTACGAATCAAGCAGGCTGACGAATATCCGTCGGCTACGGATCAGCGTTACATCGACAAGATGATCGCGATGATCGGCGCCCTAGTTTCGAAAGGGCTCGCCTATCAGGCCGATGACAGATCAGTTTACTATCGGATCAACAAGTTTCCGAACTACGGAAAGCTCGCGCACTTCAATCTGGACGAGTTGCAATCGACCGGTCGGGTCAAGCACGATGAGTATGACAAGGAACACATCGGTGATTTTGCGCTCTGGAAAGCGTGGGATGAAGAAGACGGCGATGTGAAATGGGATTCGCCATGGGGTTCGGGACGTCCCGGCTGGCACATCGAGTGCAGCGCGATGGCGACCGCAATTCTCGGCGATCAAATCGACATCCACTGCGGCGGCGTGGACAATATTTTCCCTCATCACGAAGCCGAGATCGCTCAGAGCGAAGGCGTGACCGGGAAAAAGTTCGTGAACTATTGGTTGCACTGCGCGCATCTTCTGGTCGACGGCCAGAAGATGGCGAAGTCGTTAGGGAATTTTTACACCGTGCCGGACGTCTTGGCGAAGGGCTACACCGGCCGCGAACTTCGTTACGCGCTCATGCGTGTCCATTATCGCACGCAGCTGAACTTTACCTGGGACGGAATGAAGGAAGCGCGCGAGTCGTTGGGTCGAATCGACGATTGGCTTGAGCGTCTGCGCGAGGTCGCCGGTGATAAAAGCGCCAAGATCGACAACCAACTCGGTCATGAATTTGAAGATGCACTGGACGACGACCTCAATATTTCGGCGGCGCTAGGATTTTTGTTCGAAACAATCCGCGAAACCAATCGCGCGATGGACGAAAACAAACTCGACGGAAAGGCTGCGACAGCGTGGCTGAATTGGTGGGATCGAATCGATCAGACATTGCAGTTTGAATCCGAGGCGACGGAGTTGCCGGTGGAAGTGGGGAAATTGGCCGAAGCCCGCACGCAAGCGAGGCTTGCAAAAGATTTTCGAAAAAGCGATGAATTGCGCGACAAATTGAATGCGCTCGGCTGGGAAGCGCGCGACACCAAGGACGGACAGAAGATAACGCGACGCGCCGGGACGAAATAGAAATGTTTGCGCCCGCACAATTCCTTAGCCTCGAACACACGGCCCACCCGAAGTTGTTCGAAGACCAAAGCGACGTCTGGAACGCGCTCAAACAAATCGCGAGCTATTTACAGTTTCGTTTGAAACCCGCGGTGCTCGGCGAGCTCATCGGCCGTCCGTTTATCAGCAGCAACGTTTTTGTCGGCCGTGGCACGGTTGTCGAACAAGGTGCGGTTCTCAAAGGGCCGGCGTGGATCGGCGATAACTGTCATATCCGGAGCGGCTGTTACGTGCGCGAGAATGTCGTCGTCGGCAATGGCGTGGTGATGGGCAACTCGTGCGAATTCAAGAACAGCATCATCTTCGACGAGGCCGAGGTGCCGCACTTCAACTACGTCGGCGATTCAATTCTCGGATTCAAAGCGCACCTCGGCGCGGGAGTGATCTTGTCGAACGTGAAACTCGATCGCGGCGAAATTTCGGTCTCGACCGATCAAGGCAACATCGCGACCGGGCTCACCAAATTTGGCGCGATTGTAGGAGATAGAACAGAGATCGGCTGCAACGCCGTAATCAACCCCGGCTCAGTTCTCGGCCGAGATTGCCTTATTTATCCGAATGTAAATTTCCGTGGCGTGTTGCCTGAAGGCAGCGTGCTGAAATTGCGTCAGGAATTTCAAATCCTCGAACGACGCGATCGAAAAAAATAGCTGGCGGATGGGGAGGGATTCGAACCCTCGGTACCTTGCGGTACACACGCTTTCCAGGCGTGCACAATCGACCACTCTGTCACCCATCCGTGGCGACGAAGGGTAAGATCGACAATCAGAGTTGCAAGCGGCGGAACAATTCGTCGAGAGGCAGTTGGATGCCGATGAAAAAGTCGCCGAAGTCCGCGTAATCCGCGCTCACGGGATCGAATCGCATTTGGTAAACGATCGACCTGATCTGGAACGTGTCGCGCGCGAAAAGCGTCACCCCCCACTCCGCGTCGTCGAGACCGGTGGAACCGGTGATGAGTTGCTTCACTTTCCCGGAATATTGGCGGCCGACGGTAGCGTGGCCTTTCATTAATTTGCGGCGTTCGTCGAACGGCAGCGCGTACCAGTTGCGCTGCTCGCCGCGGCGCTTGCTCATATTATAGAAACACACCACCGGCCAATCCGGTAATATCGGATAAACGCGCTCCTGCCGATAATGTTTAATTCGATCGCGAAACGTGTTCAGGGCGGCTTCTAATTTAGCTGGATCGCCCTTTGTCTCCGCGTCAAGCGTCGCGGCGTATTCCTCGTCGGTCGTAATGTATTCGCTTTCTTCGGTGAGCGACAAATAACTGTAAACGGACGTCAACACGTCCGCGCCTAACGAAAGCGAAAGCTGCTTCTCGATCTTGTTCGCATTGTGCAAATCGGGCGTGATCAACATGAACCCGAGGTCTGCTTTTGGCGTCACTACTCCAAGGGTGAGCAGTTGTGTCGAATCCATCGCCCGGATTTCCTGAATGAGTTTCGTTAGGTTCGTCTTCGCCGCGTTTTGCTCGTCGCGGTTGAGTAACTGCCATTGGCCATGCTCGACATGATAAAACAAATGGAGACAATGCCATCCCTCTTCGGGAACCAGCGTTGTGTTCTTGTCGGTCACGGTTCGTAGTTTCCGCCCGAGGGCGATTGGGGTCAATTGCCATGCCGGTTCGGTGGACCGCCGCTACTTGGCAGTCGTCGTCTGCGCGGATGGCAAATGTTTCATGCAATATTCTTCGCCGTCGCGCGCGACCCGAAATTCGAGATTGGGATCGGTCAGCTCGGTTGCGCCGCAAGTCTTGCATTTGTGAAGTGATTCAGCTTCCGGCTTCGACTGCACCTCAAAACGACGACGCCGCGTCGAGACTTCACGACGATGGCGCGCTTCATAAACATGTTCGGGGCCAAAAAAGATGAGGTAATTCGCGAAGGCGGCGATCAGTGCGGCCCGATACGAATTGGTGCCCATAAAAAATCCCGCCACCAAAATCCCGGCGAAAATCCAGGCCAGCCATTTGATCCGCATCGGCAGAATGAAAAGAACGTAGATGAGCTCTTCCGGATAAAACCGCGCGAAGGCAAAGAACAAGGACGCCATCAACATCGAGTTCGAGAAATTACTGCCGAAGAAAAACGCGGCGATGGTTGTGCCGATCATCCCAACGGCAAAATAAAGAGTGAGGCGAAACGGTCCCCAGGCGCGCTCGACGCCTTCGCCGACCCACCAAAGGAACCAGAGCGCAAACAGAAACCAGAGCGGGCTCAGCGTTTGTGGTATGAAAATGTACGTGATTAGTCGCCAGACTTCGCCGTGACGAATCTTATCGGGATCGAGCGTCAGCATTGAAATGTAACCCGGCAGCAACCAGGCGAGCCCAAACACGAGTGCAGCGAAGCCAACCAGAATGCGCGGCAATCCCGGAATGCCGAGAAAACCGAAGCGGCGTTCAAGTCTATCGAGCAGGCTCATCTCGTCGATCATTGCGCAGCCCAATGGCGAAGTCTAGGCTTGGCACGTGAGCGAGAGCGCGCAAAAGAAGACGCCGCTTTACGACGAGCACGTGAAGCTGGGCGCGAAAATGGTGCCGTTCGCAGGCTGGCTAATGCCGGTGCAATACACCGGCATCGTGGAGGAACATCAGGCCGTGCGAAAAAATGTCGGCATGTTCGACATTTCGCACATGGGCCAATTGATCGTTGAAGGAAAAGAGGCGCGCGGCTGGCTGAACACAATGTTGACCAACAACATCGACAAGCTCGAGGTCGGTCAGGGCCAATACACTTTTCTGTTGAACGACAAAGGCGGAATCATCGACGACCTGATCGCATATCGAATCGACAACGCGAAATTCCTCCTCGTCGTGAACGCGGCCTGCACGGACCAGGATTTCGAATGGTTGGATCGACATTGCGTAGACAACGTCCGTCTCGGAGATCGCAGCGCATATTTTGGTGGAGTTGCGATCCAAGGCCCACGTGTGACCGAACTGTTCGTGAATCTCCCGGCGAGAAATCACATCGTTGATGTCGATCTTAATGGAATGCCGATCTCGATGGCGCGCACCGGTTACACCGGCGAGGACGGGGTTGAGGTTTTCTTTTCTACAGATGACGCGATAAAGTTTTGGAACATCGTCCTCGAAAAAGGAAAAGACCTCGGAATCAAACCTTGTGGACTCGGCGCGCGCGATACTTTGCGTTTGGAAATGTGTTACCCGCTCAACGGCTCCGATCTTTCGCCGCAGCGAAATCCGATCGAAGCCGGCCTTGGCTTCTTTGTCGATCTAACGAAACCGAATTTCATCGGCCGCGACGTTCTGCTGAAGACCAAAGAGAACAGTCCCCGAGAAAAGCTCGTGCCGTTCAAAATGAAAGACAAAGGTCCTCCGCCGCGTCCGCATTACGCCGTCTTCGACAACAATTCACGAATCGGCGAAGTAACAAGCGGCACACTTTCCCCAAGTTTGAACTGGGGCGTAGGAATGGCGTATGTCTCTGCGCCGCACGCGAAAATCGGCGCCAAGATCGACATCGAGATTCGCGGGCAGAAGTTTCCGGCCACAATCGAGAGAAAACCGCTCTACAAAAAATCATGAACGTTCCAGACGATTTGCTTTATACCGAGAGTCACGAATGGATTAGGCGCGAAGGCGACAAGATCCGCGTCGGCATCACCGATCACGCCCAATCGGAATTGACCGACGTCGTTTTTGTCGAGCTGCCGAAAATGGATCGGCAGGCGAATGCGAAGGAAGCAATCGCCGTGGTCGAATCAGTGAAAGCCGCGAGCGACATTTACGCGCCCGTCAAAGGCAAAGTAGTCGACGTGAACAAAGCGCTCGAAGCCGATCCGGGTTTGATCAACCGTGAACCATTCGGCCAGGGCTGGCTCTTCGTCCTGAAAATCGACAATCCTGACGATCTCAAGAATCTGAAAGACGCCGCGGCTTACAAAAAGCAGATCGGTTGAAGCCAAAGTTTTTCCGAACGCCGTCAGATTTTCGCAATTGGCTCGAGAAGAATCACGCTAGCGCGCGTGAGCTTTGGGTGGGGTTCTACAAAAAAGATTCCGGCAAGCCGAGCATCACCTGGCCTGAGTCGGTGGATGAGGCACTTTGTTTTGGCTGGATCGACGGGATCCGGAAGCGAGTGGACGAGATCAGTTACACGATTCGCTTTACGCCCCGCCGACGGGGGAGCATTTGGAGCGCGATCAATATCAAGCGCGCCCGCGCACTCCAGAAACAAAAGCGAATGCTGCCGTCAGGCTCGAAAGCGTTTGCGGCGCGGATGGAAAACAAATCGGGCGTTTATTCATACGAACAGCGACGCGCCGAACTGGAAGAGCCGTACAGCAGCCGGCTTAAAACGAACAAATCGGCCTGGGATTTCTTTCAGACGCAACCGCCATCGTATCGGAAAATGATGAGCTGGTACATTATGAGCGCGAAAACGGAAGAAACCCGGTCCAAGCGATTCGAGAAGCTGATGAAGGCGTCAGCTAAAGGAAGACGGCTTTAGAAAACGGCGGCTCTGAATTAGCGGCTCAGTCTTTACCAAAGAGAAGCTCGTCGACGCCGTGGAGAACTTCTTCGACGCGAACGGGTGCTGCGAAGAAGCTGTAACCGGAGAGTATTCCGCCGGAAATCATTTGGCTTTCTGGCCGGAGGCTGCTCAGCGAAAGAACGGGCGTGTCTCTGAGTGTGGCGTCGCTGTTGACTTCGCGTTCGATGATCTGCTGCGTCGGGCCGGCCGCGTCGACGAGGATCAGGTCCGGCTGAAACCAACGGGCGGCGTTGAGCGCGAGGTTGTCGTCGTGTTCTTCGCGGATGAGATATTTCCCGGCGCGTTCCAGAGCCCGCCGAATGAGGCGAGTCACGCCGGGTTCGTGATCGATCAAGAGTATTTTCTTTTGAAATTTCATGGTGGTTATTGGTTGACTATCACCTTCCCGAGCATCGGATGTGCCATGCGCCGCGTAAGTCGGGCCTTTCATCTTGGCGGCGGTATGCTTAATTTCGCGTTCGCCATGAGCAGCAAGGCCAAGCCCTCAGGCTCCGAGTTGAATTTCGAGAAAGCGATGAGCCGGCTCGAGGCGATTGTCGAACAAATGGAGACAGGAAAATTGCCGCTCGAAGATTTGATCGTGCGCTACGAGGAAGGAATGAACCTGGTGAAGATTTGCCAGGAACGCCTGAGCAGCGCAGAGCAAAAGATCGAGATCATCGCTCGGAACAGCGCCGGCAAGGCAATCGTGAAAGATTTTGAACCCACGCCCGAATCTGCGAATGATGGTAAGCAGGCCGAGAAGGAATTAAAGAATGACGAAGTCAGACTCTTCTGAAACGACAACGACGGCGGAGGCGCCAAAGCGCTTGCTGGATGGGATCCATGGGCCGGCGGACATCAAAGCGTTGAGCGAACAAGACCTGCCAAAGCTCGCTCAGGAAGTGCGCGGGGAATTGATCAGCATTTTGTCGCAAACGGGGGGACATCTGGGTCCGAACCTCGGCGTAGTGGAGCTCACCATCGCGCTTCATCGCGTATTCAACACACCAAGGGACCGATTCGTGATGGACGTGAGCCATCAAGGCTACGTTCATAAACTTTTTACCGGACGGCTCGATCGCTTTTCGACGATGCGGCAGTTCGGCGGCCTGAACGGATTTCTGTTGCGTACCGAAAGCGAACACGATTGCTACGGCGCGGGACACGCCGGCACTGCGTTGTCGGCCGGGCTTGGCATGGCGGTTGGTCGCGATCTCAAAGGCAGCGACGAAAACATCATCGTGATTGCCGGCGACGCCGCGTTCACCTGCGGGATCAGTTACGAAGCGCTGAACAACATCCGCACTCAGACCAAGAAGTTCATCGTCGTGCTCAATGACAATGAATGGTCAATCGCGAAGAACGTCGGCGCGATTGCGAGTTATTTTAACCGGATTGTGACGAACCCGACCTATGCACATTTGCACGACAAGGCGCGCGACTTCGTGGAATGGATCCTTGGAAAAACCGGCGTCCAACTCGCGCACAAGGTCGAGGAAAGCGTGAAAGGATTGCTGGTACCGAGCGTAATCTTCGAGGAACTCGGGCTGCGCTATTATGGACCGATCGACGGCCACGATATTCCGCTATTGATCCGGACATTTGAATTCTTGAAGACGCAGGACGAACCGGTGCTCCTCCACATTCTGACCAAAAAAGGCAAAGGCTACGAACCGGCAATCAAACAGCCCGACAAATTTCACGGGCTTGGGAAGTACAAGATCGAGAGCGGCGAAACCGCGCCGACACCGACGCCGACCTATTCGGAGATCATCGGCAAGAGTCTCGCGAAATTTGCCGATACCAATCAAAAACTGGTGGCAATCACTGCGGCAATGCCAAGCGGCACGGGCCTGTCACATTTTCAAAAGGCGCATCCCAGCCGGTATTTCGACGTTGGCATCGCGGAAGAACACGCGGCGCTGTTCGCATGCGGATTGGCGACGCAAGGCCTGACGCCATTTCTCACGATCTATTCCACATTTTTCCAGCGCGCTTACGACATGGCGATTCACGACATGGCGATCCAAAAACTGAACGTGCGACTCTGCATGGACCGCGCCGGTCTGAGCGGCGATGACGGCCCGACCCATCACGGTTTGTTCGATATCGGTTACCTGCGGCACATTCCGAACTGGGTTCATATGCAGCCGAAAAACGAAGACGAGTTCGTCGACATGCTTTGGACGATGGCGAACTACAACTCCGGACCAATCGCGGTTCGTTATCCACGCGGCTCGGGTACTGGCGCGCAAATCAAACCCGAACCCAAGCTGCTCGAGATCGGCAAAGCCGAGGTGGTGAAGCACGGACGCGAGGTCGCGATTTTCGGCTTGGGCAACATGTTTGAAGTCGCGGAGGAAGCGGCCAAGAAACTGGAAGAAAAGGGAATTTCAGTGGCGTTAATCAATCCGCGCTGGATTAAACCGATGGACACCGGCACGCTCGAATTTTTCGCGCGCAGTGTGGAGGTCGTCGCCACGATCGAAGACCACGTGCTACACAACGGATTCGGTTGTGCGGTGATGGAGCATTTGCACTCGCAGCAAATCAACACGCCTGTGGCGCGAGTTGGTTGGCCGGACGAATTCGTCGAACACGGCTCGGTTCCGCTTTTGCGCAAGAAGCACGGCATCACGGCCGACGCCTTGGTCGAGAAAGTATTGTCATTGCTCAAGAAGAAATCGGGCGCGAAAACGTCGGTAGCGTAGTTGCAGAAGAGATCGGCACGCTGATTGTCGATCTAATCCATGGCTGCAATCGAATCTCGTGATTTAACGAAGATTTACCGCACTTACCGCAAGGAAAGCGGGCTTTGGGGTGCGGTGAAAGGGCTGGTTCGGCGTCGGTATGACGAAACCCGGGCAGCCGATCACGTTTCGTTCCAGATCGAGGAAGGCGAATTCGTCGGGTTTCTCGGACCGAATGGCGCGGGTAAGACTACCGTGCTCAAAATGCTGTCCGGATTGCTGAATCCCACCGGAGGCGATGCGCGCGTCCTCGGATTCGTTCCGTGGGAACGCCGCAACGAAATGAAACGACAATTCAGTCTGCTCATGGGCCAGAAGAATGCGCTGTGGTGGGATTTGCCCGCGCAAGAATCGCTGGAGCTCAATCGCGCGATTTACGGAATCGATCGAAACCGATTTAACAAAGTCGTCGGTGGGCTCGCAGAGCTGCTCGAAGTAACGGACAAAATGAACGTGATGGTCCGCGAACTTTCATTGGGCGAGCGAATGAAAATGGAGCTGATCTCCGCGCTGATTCACCAACCGCGCGTTTTGTTTTTGGACGAACCAACCATCGGTCTTGACGTCGTCAGCCAAAAGCGGGTGCGAGAGTTTCTACGAATTTACAACAAGGAGCATCGAATCGTCACACTGCTGACCAGCCATTACATGCAGGACATCGAAGAATTGACGCATCGCGTGCTCGTGATCGATCACGGTAAAATTTTCTTCGATGGGCCACTGAGCCAGATCGTCGATCGCTTCTCGATCTACAAAATTGTGAGCCTGACTTTCGATACGAAGCCGAACTGTGATTTTTCCCGGTTCGGTGAAATGATCGAGCAAACGCCGGCGTCAGTCCAACTCAAGGTGCCGCGAGCGAAAGTGACCGAGACAACTCGCGAACTTCTCCAAGCTTGCGACGTGATCGACATTAACGTGCAGGAAGTTCCTGTCGAAGACGTGATTCGCCAGCTATTCGGCAGCGCCCGGCAGTCGGCGGCGGAAGTTGCGACCGGCGCGGTCGCCTAACCGCGAAGCAATGCCCGCTTCAACTCGTGTGAGTAAGCCGGGTTGACTTCAAACGAGGTGACCGGCATTTCGGCAAGCTGGACCTGCTCAGAGTAAGGAATGCTTTCGACAAATCCTGCCGCCATCAAACTGTTGAGAACGTCAGTCACGTCGTCGGATTCCATTCGGACAAAATCCTGAATCTCAGCCCCAAGCATTGCATTGGTGAAGCCGATGGCGCGGACCACGGTTGCTTCTCGCCCGCTGAGCTTAATGGTCCGCATACCGGCCGATAAAATTAGCAAAATCCATACCGGTCTAATCCATCGAGTTAAAGCATCGAGGCCGCGGGCAAAACGCTCTTCTCCATCCCATCGGAGAACGTTGGATAATGCGGGACCCAGCCGCTGCTTCGCAGCTTTTCGTTGCTAACGCGCTTGTTGCTCTCACCGCGTTTTCGGTTCGATGTCGATCTTCCAGAAGATGCCAAGGGCCGCTGCAATTTTGCTGCCAACCAGCGATAACATTCGCTTTGCAAAATCGGTTGATCGTCGACCACGTTGTAAATCTCGCCGGCGGCTGTCGCGGATTTCAGTAACAGACACATCGCCGACACGGCATCGTCCCGGTGAATCTGATTCACAAACCGATCGCGTAATGGATCGACAACGGCGTCACCATTCAAGAATTTCTTGAGTAGTGCAGACCGACCGGGCCCGTAAATTCCGCCGAGACGAACAACAATTCCATTTTTCGCGAGAACCAAATCCTCAGCCTGTCGCAAGATTTCTCCGGTTTCATGCTTTGGTTCAGCTGGGCTCTGCTCAGTGGCCCGCTCGCCATTGCTTTGCGCGTACACGCTGGTACTGCTCGTGAGCAAAAATCTCGCGCCGCAAAAACGGTTGAGAAGATTGCGCGCGCCGTCCAAGTAAACGCGCCGGTAAAGATCGACACCACCGCCGCGAGTACTCGCACAATGAGCTACGACGTCGAAGTCGCCTTTATGCGCAGCGACATCTTTTTCATTGGAAATGTCGACGCTGTATGCACGAACGCCGCGTTGTGAAAGTTCGTCAGCCGATTGTGGCGACAATGTCCACCCTTCGACTTCCCAATGTTCGGCCGTCAGCAAATCCGCCAGCGCCTGTCCAAGATAACCGCATCCGGCGATGAGAGCGCGCGGCATGATGTCGAATCCTACGCGGCGACCGCGCCGATCTCGATCTCGTCGAATATTTTTCGCTGCAGCGCGCGGACCTGATTCAAACGAATCAGCTCCAGCAACGCCAGGAACGTAACCACGATTTCAACTCGCGAAGCTATCTGGCCGAACAGCTCTGAAAAGCGGACCGTCGCTCCGTTTCCGATGCGTTCGAGAATTCTCTCGATCTTATCGGAGACGCTGAATCTTTCGGCGAATATTTCTCCCAAATCTTCACGCGCTTCGACGCGTTTGATCACTTCCTGAAAGGCATGGATCAGCTGAAAAATTCCAACTTCGTGCAACGGCAACGGCGCGTCGGAAACGGGAACGCTCTCGCTGTCGCGGGTGAAAATGCGTTCCTGTTCCAACGCGCGATCGTGCAGTTGCACGGCCGCTTCCTTGAATTTCTTGTATTCGATCAGCTGACGGATCAGGTCCCAGCGCGGATCGTCCTCGTCAACGTCTTCTTCCGGCGGCTGTTGATCGAGCGGAAGAAGGCTGCGGCTCTTGAGATAAATCAGATTCGCCGCCATAACAACGAATTCGCCGGCGATATCGATCTTCAGCTCTTTGAACGCCTGGAGATATTCGAGGTACTGGCGGGTGATCCGTTCAATCGAAATGTCGTAAATGTCGATCTCGTCGCGTTTGATCAGGTAAAGCAAGAGATCGAGCGGACCTTCAAAGATCTCGAGCTTAACTTTGTAGTCGGTCTCCATGCTTCAAGCAATTGTAGATGGCACGGGCTTGAAGTAAATCGCCACGGCATTGTGGCAATGTCGATCTTCGAAAACAGCTACGCGACTTCGTGCCGATGCACCCAGACGCTGTTCACGACGCCGAGCGCAAACATGATCATTAGGGCGAACGAGCCGCTGTAGCTGATTAGGGGTAGTGGCACTCCGGTGATGGGCAAGAGCGCGATTGTCATACCGACGTTTTGGAAAATGTGGGTGAAAATGAGGGCGGTTATTCCGATTGCTAACAGAAGGCCAAACTGGTCGCCGGCAAAGAAGGCAACGAAAAGACAGGTCAGGAGTAACAAGGCAAACGTGCCGATAAGAAATATTCCGCCGACAAATCCCCACTGCTCGCCGATCGCGGAAAAGATGTAGTCGTTGTGCACCGCGGTGGACGGCAGAAAGCCGAGCTCGATTTGCGTGTTTGGCGCTTTAAAACCCTTCCCCGACCAGCCGCCTGAGCCGATGGCGATGAGTGATTGATTGATCGCCCACGACGAGCCTTGTTTGTCGATCTCGGGATGTGCAAATGCGGTCAGGCGCGCCTGTTGATAGGGCTTGAGCACGAGGTTCGCCGTGATCGGTATCATGGCGAACAGGATTAGCAGGATGCAAATCAGATAACGAAACGGAATTCCACCAACGAAAAGCAGCGCGATCAAAACCGGAATCCAGATGAGCACCTCGCCCAAGTCCGGTTGCAACAGAATCAATAGACAAGGTGCGCCGGCGATAGCGCCGCAGACGAGCAAGCGCAACATCGGATGCATTTGTTTGAACTGGCTCAGGAACAACGCCAGAACCATGATGCCCGCCACGACCGCAAGCTGGGCCGGTTGAAAATTAACCGGGCCGAGGTGGAGCCAGCTTCGCGCGCCGTAAACTTTTTGTCCCATGAACTTGGTCAGAACCAAAAAGAAGATGCCGGCCAGATACAACGGGAGCGCGCCCCAGCGAACCCATCGGTAATTGACCAGACTGGCGACCATGAACGCGAAAAAGCCGACCACCACCCAGTTGGCCTGCTTTCGCCAAAAGTCCGCCGCCACCGGATCCTCCCGCATGTAGGTGGCGCTGTAGATCGCGACGACGCCAAAGACTGCGAGCGCCAGCATGACGATGAGCAGGATCCAGTTTAACCCCAGGAGCTTTCGAAGAAACGGCGTCATGTCGATCTAATCCCGGCACAAATCCCCGAGCGTTTTGACTATAGCCAGAGACTGAAAATCGCAATGCCTTTTAGCCAAAACGTTCGAAAGTCAGGTTGCTAGCGGTTCCCGGGCAGTTTCAGGCTCTGTCGACAACATAACGGAGCAAGCCTCTTATTTCCAGGCAGTTAGGATAAATTTTGAGAAAAATGGGCGCTTTTCTTGTCGACTAGTTTGAACCCATTTAGAATTGAATCCTTTCAAGCCGAGGGTCCCAGTTATGGCGAAGAAAACAAAACGCAAAGTCGCGTATCGCAGCTTGCCAATGCAGCGACAATTCAATCTTCGCCAGGAAGGAAGACATTTCGACCTGGGTGCGATCTTCGATCAACTTAACAGGCGTTATTTCCGCGGACGACTGCGTAATTACAAAGTGGAATGGGGCCGCCGCCGAAAACATCCGCCGAAGGATCATTTTGTTTTTGGAACGATTCAGGAAGAAGATCGCGTGATTCGCATTCACCCGCTTTTGGACCAGGCATTCGTACCGCGCTGGTATTTGAAATACGTTCTTTACCACGAAATGCTGCACTCGGTTATTCCGGACAAGCTCTTGCGCAGTGGACGACGGCAGGTCCACACCGAAGAGTTCAATCGACGGGAACGGGCATTTCACAGCTACTATCGCGCGCGCCGTTGGGAAGAACAGAACCTCGCCCGGTTTCTGCGCTAATCAGAATCCGCGCGGTCAGGGCTTCTCGGCAGCGGCCGGACGCGAGCTAGTTTCAGACGGCGAGGGAGTCGTTGCTACGTTCTTCTTGATGAGATACCAGAGGGTTGTCGCGAGTAAGAGGGATATCAACTTCGCTCGCCAATTCCTCAGGAGCAGTTTCTTCATAACGTCCGTGCAATAAAATCTCGCCGATTCGCTGGCGAAATGTCTCTGGCGTAAAATTGCGCTCAATTCGTCGCCGATGGCAAATGGAAATGCTGCCGGTCTCTTCGGAAACAACGATCGCTACCGCGTCCGATTCCTCTGTAATTCCAAGCGCGGCGCGATGTCGCAGCCCCAGACTGCGATCCAACGTTTCGCGCTGGCTCACTGGAAAAATGCAGGCCGCCGCGGCGATTCGGCCATTGCGAATGATTACTCCGCCGTCATGCAACGCCGCTTTCGGATGAAAAATGCTCAGGATCAGCTCGACCGAAAAATCGGAGTCGAGTGTCACGCCGGTTTCTTCGTAGACGCGGATTGACGTGTCGCGCTCAATCGCCAGCAACGCGCCGAATTGTTTATTTGCCAGTTGAGTGACGGCTTCGGCGAGATCGTGCACGGTCTCACGTTTCTCGCTGGTAAGGGAAAAAATTGGATGGCCTCCGAGCTCGGCCAGACCGCGCCGCAGCTCTGGTTGAAAAATCACCACCAGGGCGATGGCGAGGAAGACCGAAAAACTCCGAACGATCCAACCAATTACGACCAGGTTTAGCAACGTCGATATTAACGTCAGGGTCAGAAAGACAATCGCCAGACCGGTGAGTACCTTCGCCCCGCGGGTGCCGCGAAAATAAAGGTAACCGTAGTAAATGCCGACGCTGAGAAAAATGATTTCGAGAATACTGCGCCAGCTTTTGAACCAGAGTTGGAGAAGCTCCTGAAGCATCACGACATCCCTTCCACTGTTCGCAGCGCCGCCACGTTTTCTTTCACGTCGTGCACGCGCAAAACATCCGCGCCTCTCGTACGCAAGATCGCCGTCAACGCGATTGTCGGTGCCAGCCGGTCGCGAATTTCATTTGAGCCAATGAGTTTTCCCAAAAACGATTTCCTCGAAACGCCGACAACAAGAGGGCGGTCATGCACGCGCAAATAGTCCAGATTCTTCAACAGCGACAGGTTATGCTCGAGCGTTTTACCGAAACCGATTCCGGGATCGAACGCGAGCCTCATGGGATCAACGCCGCACTCTATTGCGCGGGCATATTGTTGTCTAAAAGAATCGGCCACTTCCCTAACAACGTCGCCGTAGTGTGGATTTTTCTGCATTGTGCGCGGTTCGCCCTGCATGTGCATGAACACCAGCGCGGCGTTCCGCGTTGCGGCGAGTGGCAACATTTTTTGATCGCCCTTGCCTGCGGTCACGTCATTGATGATCGAGGCGCCTGCGTCCAAAGCTGCACTGGCTACCTCGGACTTCGAGGTGTCGATCGAGATGGCGATGTCCATCTTCGCGCGTAATTTCTCGATCACCGGAATCGCGCGTCGCAGTTCTTCTTCAGCCGAGACCGGTCCGGCACCGGGTCGAGTTGATTCTCCCCCAATGTCGATGATATCTGCGCCCTCGGCCACAATTTGAGCCCCGCGGTCGACCGCGGCGTTCAAATCAAAGAATTCGCCGCCGTCAGAAAACGAATCCGGTGTGACATTGAGCACTCCCATAATCATTCCCTTTTTGGAAAGATCGACAATCCTCTCGCCAATCTTCCAAGGCCGGTTCGTCATCAATGATCAGACTAACACGGCGCGCCGCTTATTCGAAACGGTCGTGGCGGCCTCTATGAGCGTCGGTCGGCGGCCACAGACCACCGCTACAGGTTATTTCTTCGAATATTTCCCCATCAATTCGCCTTGGCCGATGACGTGCCCTTTCATCGCGGCGTCAACTTCCCGACGTTTCGCGCCTGGTTTCAGATTGAGGGTTTGATCGAGCGCAAAAACTTTGAAGTAGTACCGATGTGTACCGGACGGCGGCTGCGGTCCATCATAGTGCCGGCCGGGAAAATCATTCATTCCCTGAACTGCCCCTTTCGGCACATCGTTTTCAGCAACCTCAGTTGTCTTCGGATCGATGTTCCAAACCAGCCAGTGCGTGAACAATCCCACTGGGGCGTCGGGATCATCCACGATCAACGCCAAACTCTTTGCTTCAGCGGGCACACCATCGATCCGCAATTCAGGGTTCGCGTTCTGCCCGTTCTTGCTGAACTTCTCGGGAATGGTTCCGCCTTCCTGAAACGCTGAGCTTGTGATTTTCATTTTTTCTCCTCCTGCCGCAAGCGCGACCATCGCAGCGGTCACGAACGTACATCCGACGGTAATAATTATTTTCATACTTCGCCGTTAGATCGACATCCTCCACTATGGTTTCGTCATTATGACCAAGAACGGTCGCACAATACGAGAAAAGCTCCTCGCTCTGTTACGCGCACCGGATTATCGCCCGCTCGATCGGAATGAGATCGCACGGGCAATCGACGCAAAAGGCAGTGACCGTGTCAACGTGCGCCGAACGTTGGGTGAGCTCGAGCACGCCGGCGAAATCGCCCGGATTCGCAAGAATCGTTACGTTCTTCCGTCCGAAGCCGACCTCGTAACCGGAAAGTTGTCGATCCACCAAGCTGGCTACGGCTTTCTCGTTCCGGAAAAATCGGGAGAGCCGGACATCTTTGTAGCCGCGGAAAATACCGGAACCGCAATGAACGGCGACCGTGTTGTTGTTCGCGTCAGTCGCGATGTTCCGCCTCGCCGCGGAAAAGGACGCAGCGCACGCGCCGGTCAGCGAACCGAGGGCCGCGTCATCCGAATTCTCGAGCGAGCGCGCGACACGATTGTTGGAACCCTTCAGCACTCGAAAAATTTTTATTACGTTGTCCCGGACGATCCGCGAATCGTTCACAACGTCTACGTTCAACAAGCGAAAGATCGCGCGGCGAACGTTGGCGACAAAGTCGTTGTCCGCCTGGAAGCCTGGGAATCGCGCCACGTCAATCCGGAAGGTGAAATCGTCGAAGTGCTCGGCCGGTCCGACGCTCCTGGCGTCGACATGTTGTCGATCATCCGCAAATACGATTTGCAGACCGAATTTCCGAAAGCAGTTGCAGATGAAGCAAATCGAATTCCGAAATCGGTTGAGCAACGAATGCTCGAAGATCGCGAAGATTTGCGAAACAAATTCATTGTCACTATTGATCCGGACGACGCGCGCGATTTTGACGACGCGATCGACGTTGAAAGGATCGAGAACGAAGGCGGCTGGCGGCTCGGCATTCACATCGCGGACGTGTCGGCCTACGTGACTCTCAACAGCGCGCTCGATCGCGAGGCGCGCCGGCGCGGCAACAGTGTTTACTTGCCGGACCGCGTTATCCCAATGTTGCCGGAGCGATTGAGCAACGGCGTTTGCAGTCTTAATCCGGGCGTCGATCGACTGACCTTTTCTGTTTTCATCGAGTTCGACAATAACGGTCGACCCAAGAATGCGCGCTTTGCTCGTAGCGCGATCCGGAGCGCGAAACGGCTGACCTACAGGGAGGCTTACGCGATTTTGCAATCGAAGTCGAATGGGGAGCTAAGCCGGCGGTTGCACACCGCGTGGGAGCTTGCATCGCTGCTGCGTCGCAAACGTTTTGAACATGGCTCGCTCGATCTCGATTTCCCCGAAGTGAAAGTTTATGTCGATCCAAAGGGCAAGCCGATTCGGCTCGAGCGCGTCGAGAACGACGAATCGCATCAACTGATCGAAGAATTCATGCTCGCAGCCAACGAAGCGGTAGCGCGCGAGCTGCGGCATCGCTCGATCGCCACTATTTACCGCGTTCACGAAGACCCGGATCCTGAAAAGCTCGACGAATATCGCGAATTCATTCTGAGCTTTGGCTACAAAGTCGGAGATCTTTCGCATCGAAAAGAAATCCAGCGTTTCCTGGCCTCAATTCGCGGCAAACCGGAAGAACAAGCGCTCAAGATCGGTTTGCTGAAGAGCTTGAAACGAGCGCGATACGCGGTGCAGCCTCTAGGACACTACGGTCTTGCCAAAGCCAATTATCTCCATTTCACCAGCCCGATTCGTCGTTATGCTGATCTGGTAGTGCATCGGACGCTGGCGGAGAGAAACCTGTCGCGCCGATTAAAGATCGATATTGGCCAACTTGAATCCCTGGCCACCCACATTTCCGACACCGAACGCAACGCGGCCGATGCCGAGATCGAATCGGTCCGTCTGAAGAAACTCCAATTTTTTCAGCGGCAGCTCGAGGAACGAAATCCGCAAGTCTTCCGCGCAGCGATCATGGACGTCCGAAATTACGGACTCGTCGTCGAGCTGCCGGACGCAGTGGTGACCGGTCTGGTCCATATCTCAGCGCTGACCGACGATTTTTATCGATTCGATATTGCCCAGCGGCGCCTGATTGGTCGCCGGACAAACCGCAGATATCGCGTCGGCGACGAAATCCGCGTCTTTGTCGCGCGAGTCGATACGTTCAAGCAACAGATCGACTTCGCGATTGCGGACACCGCGGCGAAAAAGACGGTACGGCGCCGCTGATTCGAGAGTCGAGAAATCTATCGACAAGATATTCACAGGACCCTTTTAGGCCCAAAAATCTGCTTTCCTTTGTGAGTTCGAACGTCGTAAACTCCGCCGTTTTCGCCAAGGAAATGGATAACATCATAGAGGCCAGGGAACTGCAAATCGAGCGGAAGCATTTTCACGTGGAATTCAGGGAGAACGACCGCGGAAAATTCCTTCGGATCACCGAGGAAGCGCATGGTCGCCGGAATACGATCATCGTCCCGAGCACGGGCGTGGAAGATTTCACAGCGGCGATCGATGACGTGATCGATCACGCCGAGCGCAGCACGCCGGCGTAACAAATCAGACTCTTCCGTCCGTTGACACGCGCGAGCGCGCGGAATTAGTTTGGCCGGTCTCGCTACGTCCGGGACTTTTCATGGCCACAAAACGCAAGTCAGTTTCACGTAAAACCGTCGAAGTACATCGAAGATCGACATCGAAGGCGGCCGCGCCGAAAAAATCCGCGAAACCGAAGTACGTTTATTATTTCGGCGACGGCCAGGCCGACGGCACCGGCAAGATGAAGCCGTTGCTTGGCGGCAAAGGCGCGAACCTTGCCGAGATGACGCGGATCGGTTTGCCGGTCCCGCCCGGATTTACGATTACGACCGAGGTCTGCAGTTACTTTTACGCGCACAACCGCAGTTATCCGCCGCAGCTCAAGGCCGAAGTCGAAGCCGCGTTGGCCAAAGTCGAGAAATCTGTCGGCAAAAAACTCGGCGACAAAGATCAACCGTTGCTCGTGTCAGTGCGTTCGGGCGCGCGCGATTCAATGCCGGGAATGATGGACACGATCCTCAATCTCGGAATGAACGATGAAGTCGTCGAAATCGTCGCGAAGAAAACCGGCAACGCGCGGTTCGCCTGGGATTCGTATCGGCGGTTCCTACAAATGTATGGCGACGTCGTGATGGGCGTGCAAAAGCGGCCGGGCGAAGATCACGAGCCGTTCGAAAGCGTGATCGAGCATTTGAAGGATGAGCGTTACGGCAAACACGACTTTCCCGACGTCCGGCTGAAGGTCGAAGACCTCAAAGAATTGGTGAAGCGGTTCAAGGCGCTAATCAAGGAACGGACCGGCAAATCATTTCCGCAGGACGCAAAGGAACAAATGTGGGGCTCGATCGGCGCGGTATTTGGTTCATGGATGAACGACCGCGCAATTGTTTACCGCCGGAAATACGGAATCCCGCACGACTGGGGCACGGCGGTGAACGTCCAGACAATGGTGTTTGGCAACATGGGCGACACCAGCGCGACCGGCGTGGCGTTCACGCGCGATCCCGCGAGCGGCGAAAAAGTTTTCTACGGGGAATACTTGATCAACGCCCAAGGCGAGGACGTGGTCGCGGGCGTACGCACGCCGCACCCGATCGCGATGCTAGCGAAGGAAATGCCGGACCCGCACAAAGGACTCATGAAAGTCCGCCAGATTCTTGAGCAGCATTTCAAGGACATGCAGGATCTCGAATTCACGGTAGAAGAGAACCGGCTTTACATTTTGCAGACGCGCAACGGCAAGCGCACCGGTCACGCCGCGGTTCGAATCGCCGTGGATATGGTCGATGAAAAGTTAATCGACAAAAAAGAGGCGGTGCGACGGATTCCCGCGGATTCGCTCGCCCATCTGCTCGCGCCAATCTTTGATCGACAATCGGCAAAACAAGCCAGGAAAATTGGGAGCGGACTTGCGGCCGGACCGGGAGCGGCATCGGGCCAGGTTGTTTTCAGCGCGGAAGAAGCGGTCGCGCGCTCAGCCAAAGGCCAGAAGGTCGTGCTCGCCCGGATCGAAACTTCACCGGAAGACTTGCGCGGGATGATCGCGGCCGAAGGAATTCTTACTTCACGCGGCGGCGTGTCTTCGCACGCGGCGCTTGTCGCTCGGCAAATGGGAAAAGTTTGCGTGTGCGGCGCGAGCGGAATCCAGATCGATTACCAAAAACGTACGCTGAGCGCGAACGGGACCACGCTGGCCCAAGGCGATTATATTTCGATTGACGGAACCGCCGGTGACGTTTTTGCCGGCGAAGTCACAACGGCGCCATCGGAAATTATTCAAGTGCTGGTCGATCGAACATTGGACGCGAAGAAAAGCCTGACCTACCGCGAGTACGCGCAGCTGATGAGCTGGGCTGATGATTTCCGCACGCTCGGGATTCGAACGAACGCGGACACGCCCGAGCAGGTCGCCAACGCGATTGCATTTGGCGCCGAAGGAATCGGGCTTTGCCGGACCGAGCATATGTTTTTCGAAGGCGACCGGATCGACGCGATGCGCGAGATGATTTTGGCCGACTCGAAAAAGGAACGGGAGCACGCGCTCAAGAAATTGCTGCCTTATCAACGCGAAGATTTCGTTGGAATCTTTACCGAGCTAAAAGGATTGCCCGCGACGATCCGATTTCTCGATCCGCCGTTGCATGAATTTTTACCTCAGGGCACCGCCCAACAGCTTCAGTTGGCCCACAAGCTGGGCGTGCGTCCCGAACAGATTGCGCGCCGCGTAGAGGAACTGCATGAGTTTAACCCGATGCTCGGCCATCGCGGTTGTCGGCTCGGGATCACATTCCCCGAAATCTCGGAGATGCAGGCGCGAGCAATTTTCGAGGCGGCTGCGGAGGTGCAAGCCCGTGCGATCAAAGTGAAACCCGAAATCATGATTCCGCTCGTCGGATTCCCGCGCGAACTCAAGCTTCAGATCGACATCGTCAATCGGGTGGCCGACGAAGTAGCGAAAAAGAAGAAAACGAAGTTCGATTATCTGGTCGGGACGATGATCGAAATTCCGCGGGCCTGCCTGCTCGCGGACGAAATCGCGCGCGACGCGCAATTCTTCAGCTTCGGCACCAACGATCTCACCCAAACAACGCTTGGAATGAGTCGCGACGACTCTGGCAGTTTCCTTCCGCATTACGCCGAGCTCGACATCGTCGAGACGAATCCGTTCGCATCGATCGATCAGCGTGGCGTCGGAAAATTAATGGAGATGACGCGCGACCTCGGCCGCAAAACCCGACCCAAGATCAAGCTCGGGATTTGCGGCGAACACGGTGGCGAACCGAACAGCGTGAAATTTTGTCATCGGCTCGGCCTCGATTATGTCAGTTGTAGTCCGTTTCGGATTCCGATTGCTCGCCTCGCCGCCGCCCAAGCCGCCATCGCCGAATAATTCTTAATCGAGCGGACTCTTTACTCCGATGCCGGGCCGGTTGAGCACGTGGGTATAGATCATCGTCGTGCTCACGTCCTTGTGACCTAACAACTCCTGGACAGTGCGAATGTCGTAGCCGTCTTCCAGAAGGTGCGTCGCAAAAGAGTGCCGCAGGGTGTGGCAGGTCGCCGCTTTACCGATTCCAGACGTGCGCACCGCTTTCTTGACCGCATCCTGTAAAACACTTTCGTCAGCGTGATGGCGCTGTTTCGCGGGCGCCGCGGAGCGTGGGTCAATCGATAAACGCGAAGACGGAAAGATATATTGCCACGCCCATTCGCTGGCTGCGCGCGGCCATTTGCGCGCGATTGCATTCGGCAAATAGACTTTGCCAAAGCCGGCTTCCAAATCTTCGTCGTGCTGTACCTTCACTTTTTGGAGATGGCGTTCGAGCGATTTTGCGAGATTGACCGGTAGCATAGTCACACGGTCTTTGCCGCCCTTACCCTCCCGCACGGTGATCCGCAAATACCCAAAATCGACATCCTTCACACGCAAGCGAACGCATTCCATTAAACGCAACCCGCTACCGTAGAGTAATCCGGCCATGAGACGATGGGCCCCGTGCAAGTTCCCGAAAATTTGGTGGACCTCATCACGTGTTAGCACGACGGGTAGTCGGGCCGGTCTTTTTGCCCGTTGCACGCCTTCCAGCCAACCGATCTCCTGTTTCAACACTTCTTTGTAAAGAAAAAGCAAGGCGCTCAGCGCCTGATTCTGAGTGGAAGCGGCGACGTGTCCATCACGCGCAAGGTGAGTGAGAAACTCGGTTACTTCTGCTTCCGCCATTTCGCAAGGATGACGCTTATTGTGAAACAAAATGAAACGGCGAATCCATTCCGTATAACTCTGTTCGGTCCGGATACTAAAATGTTTTCGGCGAATCGTATCGCGGACTTGGTCGAGCAGTTTCCGCTTGTGGGGCTGAGAAGCAGTAGCTACGTTCTGGGGCATCTCCCTCCAGTGTGAGAACAATCGTTTCAGAAAGCAACCCTGATAGGTCGGAAAATCCCGCCTTTGATTACGGGATTTTCCGGTCTACTTCTCGTTAGACCAATGAACCTGCGGTTGGTGTTTACATTCATTATTGGAATCACCGCTGTTGTTCACGCCAGCGAAAAATCGGATGACGTCTTCTATGAAGAAGTGCCGAGTGGGCCTCAAACCATCCCCGAAGCTAAAGCTCGCGGCAAAGATCAAGCTCAAAAGGATATCAAGGCAGGTCGTTTCCGCGTCTACGATTATGGCAGGCCAGCGCGACCACACGAAACCGATAAGGTGACTGGATATGAAATAGAATATCTGGGTCAGCCAGCTCCTTGGGGTAATATTCGCATATTGCGAGACGAAGAGCTCAAGGCGTACAATCGCGCGATGCGAGAATGGTGCGCGAAGCACAAAAAACGTAAATAGGTCTAACCAGCCGATGAAGCCAACGGCCCCTTGGCGAGAAAACCTCAGCGTAGTTGCCACGACACCCTCGACTTCGTCTCGGCTCCCGGCTGCCCTAGTGCGATTCGCGTCTTCGCGCTCACGCACTCCCGCCGTATTGTTTTCAACGATGCGCCGTGGCTTATCTCTTTCTCGTTAGGTCTATGAGCGCTGTGGCGGTTTTTCGCATGTTGCTCCTTGTGCGTGGTTGCTGGTCGATCCTCGAGTGGTTTTTCGACTGGGGATCAAGCGCGCGGATCGAGTCGCTCAAGTTGCTTCATCCGTATCTGTCGCTTTTCGCTGGTGCTCTGGGCGAAGCGTTGTTTCTCGGTCTTCTTGTAGGCCTGTGGTTTTTTCACCGTTGGGCGCGATCGCTGTTCGTTCTGCTTCTCGCCCTCGCGTTCGTCTACAGCGCGTTCCGGCCATACCACCCGGCATCACTTCCGCCTTCATTCGTCATCGTTATCATGTGGCTTATGGTAATGTTGCATGGGGCGATTGTTGCGATGTCCTTTCTGCCGCCCGTGCGTGATATGT
>DASZJH010000158.1:0-3556 GCA_035948375.1 Chthoniobacterales bacterium | reverse complement strand
ATCGACGCCGAGTGAATCGTAATCAAGGATCTCATTGGTGCTGGTTGACTGGCCGACTCTGTCTTGTTGGATAAAAAAGAACGTCCAGACCGTGCTCCCGGTGATCACACCGTTGCTCGCCGCGTCCGAGACGGCGATAAGAACCCGGTTTGGCAAGTCGCCGTTCGACGAACTGCTTGGAATATCGATCATGATGAGGAACCAGCGTTTGGACAATCGGTCGTACCGGATTTGCGGATCGCTCGTGAAATTAACCGTGACACCACCGGTCAGAGGCGTCATAGCGCTCGAAAAGAAACCATGAAGACCTTGGGTGTCGGAATATCCCGGATCCACATCTAGAACGCCGTCGGCGCCGCCAGTTGTCTTATTGAAACTGCGAATCCGTCCATTGACGAAAATAATGAATTGCGACGGACCGATTGCGCCCATCGAGTCCGGCGGGAAAGAACCGGTTTCAGTAGGCCCAGTCACGCCGTCGAACTGCAGTCCAACGGTCTGCGAGAACTTCGGCGCGGAAGCACCGCCGCTCATGGCGGACGTTGCGGTGGAAATATTGCGCGCCTCTCCCGGAGGGATTTGCGGATCAAATCGCGCAGCCGGATTCTGGGGCCGGTTGCGCCGCCCGGGGATCTCGAGTTCTCGCTTTATGAAAACGTTCTTCCGCGGTCCTTGTGCCGCCTGCGCCGCCATAATGTCCGCGGTACTCTGGCTGATTCCTGGTTTCCCAATCGAAGGCGAGCCGAGCGTTGCGCCTCCTCCGTTGTGCGATGGCTGGCCAAAACCAGCGACACCTAAAGAGACCGAGCCCGCGACGAGCGCCGGAAGGATGAGAAGCCTGGGTTTCAGCATAAGGTTCAGGAGAGACGCAATTACTAAGTTCAGGTCAAAAAGCAGCCGGATTAATGCCGGCTGGAATGGGAGCGGACGAAATTATCTCAGGGTTTCGAGCCAACGCAACTCGAAACTATTTCAGTCAACGTCTTTCCGTATTTCGCCAGCTTGGCTCGAGAAAAATCCAGTTAACGGACTGGTTGCGGCGGCTGTTGTAAGTCTCTGGGCCAAGCCGATCTCCTGCGCGTCGCGTCCCGCTTCGATCGCCTTCTTGAAGGCCTGCGCCATGCGCACCGGATCGGAGGCGATCGCAATCGCTGTGTTCACCAAAACGGCGTCAGCGCCCATTTCCATCGCTTCCGCGGCCTGACTCGGTGCGCCGAGTCCCGCATCAACCACGACCGGAACGGTGGCTTGTTCGATGATGATTTCGATTTGCGGTCGCGTTTCGATCCCGCGATTACTGCCGATTGGCGAGCCGAGGGGCATCACTGTGGCCGTGCCAATATCTTGCAAACGTTTCGCGAGAACCGGATCGGCGTTGATGTAGGGCAGCACCGTGAAGCCTTCCTTAACTAAAATTTCCGCGGCCGCGACTGTTTCGACAGGATCCGGCAGCAGGTAACGCGGATCAGGATGGATCTCGAGCTTAATCCACGTCGGCAAGCCCGCGCTCGCGGCCAGGCGTGCGAGTCGCACCGCTTCTTCAGCATTGCGAGCCCCGCTGGTGTTTGGCAAAAGCAAAAATTGTTTCGGATCGATGAAATCTAAAATGTTCGCGTAAGGATCGTGTTTGCCGGAGAGATCAGCCCGTCGAAGCGCCACCGTGACAATTTCAGTGCCGCTCGCGATCAGCGCGTCGCGCATCACTTCGTTTGAGGAGAATTTTCCCGTGCCGACGAGCAGCCGCGAGGTAAATTCACGATCGGCAATCTTGAGCTTGGACGGCTTGTCCGACATCAAGGACAGCATAACAAATTTGCGGGCGCTCGCGAATTTTGCTGTACGAACTAACACCCTCCGCCCAGATTGACGGCGTGACCAAGTTCGAACTGTTTCCGGAAGATTGCCTAAAGGGCATGGCGCGCTTGCCTAATTCCGATGTCGATCTTGTCGTGACGTCGCCCCCTTACAATCTCGGTGTCCGTTACGGCAAGTATTCCGATCGGCAGGATCGACAATCGTATTTGAGCTGGAGCGGAGAATGGGCCGGGCAAATCCGACGTGTTCTCAAACCGAACGGTTCATTCTTTCTCAACATCGGTTCGGCGCCATCCAACCCGATGCTGCCACACGAAATTGTAATGCGGTTGCAAGGTCTATTTGTCCTTCAAAACGCAATTCATTGGGTCAAATCCATCACGATTGAAGATCGACATGGTGCGATTGCGTCTCACGGGCACTTCAAACCCATCAGCTCGAAGCGGTTCTTGAACGACTGCCATGAATACGTTTTCCATTTTACGAAAACCGGACGCGTCGAGATCGATCGGCTGGCGATCGGCGTTCCGTATCAGGACAAGAGCAATATTTCTCGCTGGTCGCACACGCGCGGAAGCGATCTTCGGTGTCGCGGCAATACATGGTTTGTTCCCTACGAAACGATTCAAAGCCGCGCGAAAGAACGGCCGCATCCGGCGACATTTCCCGCTCAGCTCGCTGAGTGGTGCATCAAATTGCACGGCGTCTCTCGCGTACGAACGATGCTCGACCCGTTTCTCGGCATCGGAAACTCGGCCGTCGCTGCGCAACGCTGTGGCGTAAAGGAGTTCATAGGCTTTGAAATCGACACAAACTACCTCACTGAAGCAAAGCGACGGATCGCCTCGACTAATGCTTGAGACTCCTCTGTGCCGATCGCGAATTTTTTGCCATTGCGCAATTTGATTGCCACTGCGTCCCATCCCGAGACGTTGTAGAGCCAGCCGTACGGTGTGAGATGAATCCCCCATCCATACCACCATCGAATCCGAACCGGTTCGTACGTATCGATCGCGGTGAGCTGAACCTCTTTGCGAATTGCGCCGACGCCGAATGAAATGCGCAAAACATGGTCGTCGATCTTGATGGTTAGCTTGTAGAAAGCGGCCAGGCTAAGCAGAAGTAGGAGCTCGACCGCGACAGAAATTTCCCAATGCGGCGACGATTCGGTTCGGACGTTGATTGCGACGACGCTGAGCGCGATGCATAGACCGCAAATCACGACCCAGCCGACTTGTTTTCGCTCGTACCGGGTCAAAGTAGGTCGCCCTCAGCGGGCTTGGCCGGAGCGTTCCGTGCCTCAAATTTTTGTAATGACGTGACCAGATTTCCCGGAAGCGGCCAGACCCGCTCGAAAATACGTGCGGCCAGGGGCTTCGCCGTCATGTAGCCCGCAGCAAACATTTCTAATCGCGCGTCCAGATTGTCGATGTAATGAAGCGCCATCGCCTCCGGCGTCCGCGGTTCCACCGGCGAGCCAAATGCCTTTTCACCATGGTGTGAGGCGACCATGTGTAACAGGTGTATTCGAACATCTTCCGACGGTGGCGCCAAATTCTTCCAGGCCGCGGCGTTTTCCGTGCTCACTTTCCGCCAAAGCGCGTTCACGACTTCAATGCCGATGGAAATATGGCCGACCAGCTCGCCTAATTCGTCGTAAGCCATAACGAATCCATTTTCCGGCAGCGCGTTTTCCCAAAGCTTTCCACTGTCGTGAAACAAGATGCCCGCCAACAGAAGA
>DASZJH010000157.1:0-3166 GCA_035948375.1 Chthoniobacterales bacterium | reverse complement strand
CGATCGGGTCCGCGAACTTTTCGCCACACAACCGGAAGCGATGTCGCAAGGTCTGACCGCCAGCGCGTTCTCGTTTAATTCCGGCAGCGGCCGTTGCGAACGTTGTTCGGGCACGGGGTTCGAAAAGATCGAGATGCAATTTCTGAGCGATCTTTACGTTCGCTGCGCGGAATGCGAAGGAAAACGTTTTCAACCGCACGTGCTCAAAATCAAACTGCACGGCAAATCGATTCATGACCTTCTCGATTTCACCGTGCACGAAGCGATCCAGTTCTTCGGTCAGATCGGTGAATCGAAGACTTTGTCGGAACCGCTCGAAGTTCTCGACGAAGTTGGACTCGGTTATCTGCGGCTGGGTCAACCGTTGAACACGCTGAGCGGCGGCGAATCGCAACGGCTGAAGCTGGTTCGACACTTGTCTGATTCGAAGAACGTGGAACGCGGAACGAACGGCGACGGCGCACGCGGAAACCTGTTCATTTTCGACGAACCGACGACCGGTTTACATTTCGATGACGTCGCGATGCTGCTGCGCGTATTTCAACGGCTGGTCGATGCTGGCCACTCGCTGATCGTCATCGAGCACAATCTCGAAGTGATTAAGTGCGCCGATTGGATTGTCGATCTCGGCCCGGAAGCTGGCGACGAGGGCGGCGAAGTGGTCGGTTTGGGAACGCCTGAGCAAATTTCGAAGATCGATAACTCACACACCGGAAAATTTCTGCGCAAATTGCTCGGTGGCGCGCACAAGGCGACACGCACGGCATCGCGACGATTGAGTTACGTCGACGAAGACATTGAATTGGCCCACGCGGCGGAAACGCCGCCGCGTTTTCGAATTAACGGAACAAACGGCGAAATCGGCGTTCATGGTGCGCGTGAGCACAACCTGAAGAACATCGACGTCAAAATTCCGCGCGATCAAATGGTCGTGATCACGGGTTTGAGTGGTTCCGGCAAGTCCACGCTCGCGTTCGATATCTTGTTCGCCGAAGGACAGCGTCGATTTCTCGACAGCATGTCCCCTTACGCCCGACAGTTTGTCGAGCAATTGGAAAAACCGGATGTCGATCTTGTCACCGGTTTGCCGCCGAGCGTCGCGATTGAGCAACGCGCCACGCGCGGAGGTGGAAAATCAACTGTCGCGACCGTGACGGAGGTTTATCATTTCTTGCGATTGCTCTTCGCCAAAACGGGAACGCAGTTTTGTCCGGACTGCGATTTGCCGGTGGAAAGTCAGAGTCTCGCGGCAATCGTCAAACAAATTGAGATAGCGGCACGACGCGGTCCGATCAAAGTGCTGGCGCCGCTGGTGAAAGCGCGAAAAGGCTTTCATACCGACATAGCGCGGTGGGCCGAACGCCAGGGGTTCGACACGTTGTTTGTCGATGGCGCGCTCATTCCGATTTCGCAATTCCGGAAGCTCGCCCGTTTCAAAGAACACACGATTTCAGTCGTGGTCGGCGTGATCGATGCAAAACGGATCGCGAAGGCGAGGAATCTTGCGCAGCGCGCGCTCGAGTTTGGCCGCGGCACGGCGCAACTGCTCGATTCGAAAAATCGTCTTACGATCTTGAGCACCGAGATGAGTTGTCCGAATTGCGGTCGCGCATTCGAAGAGCTCGATCCGCGATTGTTCTCGTTCAACTCGCCGCACGGCGCCTGCCAAGAATGCGGCGGATTCGGCGAAATCTGGAACCAGGGATTCCAAACTGCTGCTGAGGAAACGAGCGATTCGGTTTTGGAAAATGAGCTGCGAGCCGAACGGGAATCGGAATGGATCGAAGCCACCGACGCGCGTGAATGTCCAAGTTGTCATGGTTCCCGTCTGAACGCCGTCGCGCGACATGTGCGTGTGCAAGGAATGACCATCGATCAGTTCACCAGTCTTTCTGCGAGCGAAGCCGCCGAAAAGATCGACAAACTGAAATTTGCCGGAACGCAGCAAACCATTGCCGCCGATCTCATCCCCGAAATTCGGCAACGCCTGCGCTTCATGGAAAATGTCGGGCTCGGTTATCTCGCGCTCGGCCGTTCCGCGAAAACGTTGAGCGGCGGCGAATCGCAACGGATCCGATTGGCCGCGCAACTGGGGTCGAATTTGCGTGGTGTTCTTTACGTTTTGGACGAACCGACCATTGGTTTGCATCCGCGCGACAACCTACGGTTGCTCGACACCCTCACCGCGTTGCGCGAAAAAGGAAATTCGCTAGTCATCGTCGAGCACGACGACGAAACAATGCGGCGCGCCGATCATATAGTCGATCTTGGCCCGCGCGCGGGAATTCACGGCGGCGAAGTTGTGGCGACCGGAACGCTGAGGGACATCGAGCGCACACAAAATTCCGAAACTGGTCGCTGTCTCAAGACTCCTCTTTGTCATCCCACGCGCGAATCGCGGCGGTCGCTCCGAGCCGTCGACAACTGGATCAAGATCCACGGCGCAAAGGCGAACAATCTGAAGAATGTCGATGTTCACTTTCCGGTCGGGCGACTTTCGGTCATCACCGGCATTTCTGGCTCGGGAAAATCGACCTTGATGCACGACGTGCTATTGCCGGCCGTGATCGAGCAATTGGAAAATCGAAAACGCCGCGGTAACGGCGATTTGTTCAAACTGGTCAGCGGAACGGAAGAGATCGAAGCGGTTTACGAAGTCGATCAATCGCCGATCGGCAAGACGTCGCGATCGACGCCCGGGACATACATCAAAGTTTTCGACGAGATCCGGAATCTTTACGCCCAATTGCCGGTCTCGCGCGTGCGCGGTTATTCTGCGAGCCGGTTTTCGTTCAATGCCGAAGGTGGACGCTGTGAAACCTGCAAAGGCCAAGGCGTGATCAAACTGGAGATGAATTTTCTGCCGGAAGCGCTGGTGCCGTGCGAAGACTGCGGCGGACGCCGTTACAATCCGCAAACGCTCGAAGTCCTCTACAACGAGAAATCGATCGGTGATGTGATGGAAATGACGATCGAGGAGGCGGCCGAATTTTTCTCGGCACATCCGAAGATCGCGCGTCCGCTATCGTTACTGGTCGAGACCGGGCTCGGATATCTCAAACTCGGTCAGCCGAGTCCGACGTTGAGTGGCGGCGAAGCGCAGCGTTTGAAGCTGGTCACGCAATTGAAACGCGGAGTCAGTCGCGCAACCAACGAACGGATTCGG
>DASZJH010000156.1:0-22266 GCA_035948375.1 Chthoniobacterales bacterium | reverse complement strand
CCGGTTTGATTCGAGTCGCGTCGACTTATATGGTTCGGCGCTGTGCCGAGTCCTTTTTCGAGAAAGCGTGAGATCGTTCGCCAAAGTCCGTCTGGCGATCCCAAGAAATCGAAGCGCGTCAAATTGCGCCCGGGCAGCGATTGGACGAGGCGCAATTTCATCACCAGCGTTTGGATCCCGTCGCTCTTCACCAAACGTTCCGGCACGCGTGCGCGTCCGCTGTTTCCAAAAGTGCAGCCGGGCCAAATCTGCATCACCTGGATCGGGCACGCATCGTTTCTAATTCAAACGCACGATGCGAACGTGTTAATCGATCCGATCTGGTCGATGTGGCTGAGCGTAATCAAGCGACTTAAAGAGCCGGGGTTTCACATCCATCATCTGCCCTCGATTGATTTTGTGCTCGTGACTCACGCGCATTTCGATCACCTCGATCGTCGCACGCTGCGACTCGTCGCGGCCGATCAACCGATTGTTGTCCCGGTCGGCGTTGGCCGTTTGGTTCATCGACTCGGATTCAACATTGTCCATGAGCTCGACGAATGGCAGACGATTGAACTCGGCTCATTGCGCGTGTCGCTCACGCCGGCGCATCACTGGGGCGCGCGGTTTCTCGCCGACACCCATCGCGGCTTTGGCGGCTTTGTCATCGGAGCGGATGGGCGATCGGTTTTTCATTGCGGCGACACTGCCTACTTCGAGGGCTTCAAGGAAATCGGCGAACGCCACAACATCGAGATAGCGCTCTTGCCAATCGGTGCCTACGATGCGCCGCTCGCGCGCGAAGTTCATATGAATCCCGAGGAGGCGGTGCGCGCGTTCAACGAGCTCAACGCAAAAACGCTGGTGCCGATGCATTACGGAACCTTTCGGCTTGGCTACGAGCCGCTCGAAGAACCGCTCGAGCGTTTGCGCGAATCGGCGCGCGTTCACGGCATCGAAGACAAAGTCCTTGTCATGTCCGAAGGAAAACCGGTTGTCCTTTGAGAAGAAATTTTCTCGGCGCAATTGTCGCCGGATTAATCGTTGTCGCCTTTTGCTTCCTGCTCGTCCGGCACGATCCGCTCGTCTTTTGGAGTGACGATTACGAATTGTCGATCTTGCCGGTGTTCGCCGATGTCGCTCGGAGTTGGAGCGAAGGTCATCTGCCGCTACTGAGCCCATATTCGTGGGTCTGCAACAATCTAGCTGGTGAATTTCAATACGGGACCTTTTCAGTCTTCGTTAACGCGATCGTTGTCTTCGTCTGGAAATTTCCGCTGACATTTCCTCAACAAGCCGCCGCAGTTTCCATCACCCATCTGTTTTTTCTTGCCGCCGGCGCGTTTCTGCTGGCGCGGGATCGTAAACTTTCGACTCCGTTATCGATCTTCGTCGCTCTGATCGCGGCGTTGAATGGCTGGATCGTTTGCTGGGGAGCCACTGATTGGTTCGGCGCGCTCGGCGCCTTCGCGTGGTTGCCGTGGGCGTGGTGGGGGTTGGAACGCGCGGTCGATCGACAACGACCTCGGTGGCGATTTCTTTGGCCGGCGCCGTTTGTTTATCTGCTCATCACTGGCGGATTTCCATACACGGTCTTGATGCTCGTCGTGTTGATCGCGTGGTTGTCGATCAAATCGCTCGTCGAAACAAAAAGTTGGATCTCAGTCTGGCCGATGCTTCTCGGCGCCGCGGTCGGTTTTGGAATGTCCGCACCGGCATGGCTCGCGCTTCTCGATTACGCGCACGGTTCTGCGCGCGAACAATTGCAGCCGGCCGTCGCGCATTGGCAATGGATTGTGCCGTGGCGTGCACTACCCGGATTCATTTTGCCCTGTTGGACCGTTAACTGGGCTGATTTCTCGACGCGCTATCTTCCGCATTCCGCAACCGAATTGGCGAACGGCTTGGTTGCTCCGGCCGCTTTGGCCGCCGGATTTCTCTGGCGACCGCGCCTGCTAATTCGGCGAATGAAATGGGAATTTATCCTTCTGGGGCTAGTGCTGTTCCTTTGCATGGTTCCGACCGCTGGAGTTTTTCGATGGAGCTTCCGCTGGCTACCCTTATTCCATCTCGTACTCGCGCTTTGCGCAGCGCTAACACTGCAAATGCGGCCGCGCTTGGCGACCGGCTCGACAGCGTTTCTGCTTTTGATCGTTGCCGTTATTCCGATGTCGATCTTCAACCTTGGCGGAGCGAACGGCGCGAACGTCACGTGGATCTATTTTGAGTTCGCGGCCGTCTGGGCCCTTTTTGAATTGTTCCTGCCGATTCCTAAAATACGCGAGTGGGCGCCTCCAGTGGCGACATTTGCTGTGCTGTTCGCGACTTACACTTGTATTCCGACTAATTGCGGCGTGCCCAAATACAATTTTTCGCAAGAACTGACCAAGCCTGAACCATTGAATACCAGCCGGCTCTATCTCGCGGTCTATTCGCCCGCCGAATACGCTTACCGCCGCGACTATCGAAAAGGTCCGGTAGGCCAAGTCGCGCGCCCGGGCAGCACACCGATGTGGGCGCAACTACGGTTTATTAATGGATATAGCCCGATTGCGGCGGCTGGGGTCGCACGCGAGCTCAAATTTTTCACTCATGGTGAAATCGACGGCGACATGGGTCGTTACCTCGTCACGAACCAAGCAGGGCACGGCGGTTTGCTTGAGCAACTGGGAGTGGACGGACTTGTTATCGCGCGGGAAATCTCCATCGAACCACCTTCCGATCTTTGGCGACAAGAATTTTCAAATGACGAAGGACGAGTGTTTCATCGGGTTGGAGAACCTTTCCCGACAGTCCGGTCGGTGGGGTGGATTGATTCATTGCCGGAGAAGGAGTTTACAGCTGCGAGCGTAGTGCGAATCGACGACACTCGAAATCATGTCGAAGCGGATGTCGATGTTCCGCTGGGCGGTTCGTCTGCTCTTCTGACTTTTTCGCGACCTTACTTTCGTGGATACCACGCAAGCGTTGGAAATCGCACTCTTCGAGTCGATTCGTATCGCGGATTATTTCCAATCGTTGAAGTCGCTGCCGGAACGCACGGACGCATCACAATGATTTATCGCCCGTGGTGGTTAATCGCCGGAAGTGCGCTGGCAGCGATTAGCTCGGCAGTGTTTGTGATCGGATTATTCGTCGCGTATCGAACGATTAAGACGCGATCGTGAAGACCTGAACCAGTCCATCGACACCTTTGACTGGTTGCGGCGGCATGGCGCGCAGCTCGACTCGTTGCTGCATCGCTGCCCGAGTTTGTTCGCTTAACAGCAGCGATGTTCCGAGTGTTTTGTTCAGTGTCTCGATGCGCGACGCCACATTCACGGTATCGCCGATGACCGTAAATTCCATTCGCTCGGGCGAGCCAATGCTCCCGACAATTGCGGGACCAGTGTTGATGCCGATGCCAATCTGGATCGGATCTTCGCCGCGCGCGTTTCGGGCGGCATTGAGTTGTTGCAGCGTTCCTTGAATCGAACACGCCGCCGCAAATGCGTCGTCGGCGTGATTTCCGTTTCCGTTACCGATCCCAAACAAGGCCATGAAACCGTCGCCAAGAAATTTGTTGATCATGCCGCCGTGTTCGCCTTCAACTGCATCTACCATCACTCGGAGAAATTCGTTTAAAAGACTGACCGCTTCGGTCGGTGACAAATTCGCGGAGCGCGCCGTGAAGGAGCGAATATCGACAAACATGACCGTGATTTCCTGTTCCGTTCCGCCAAGTCCCGGATCACGCGTCAGTATTTCTTCGGCAGCACGGCGGCCGACGTGCGCCCCAAAAGTCTGACGCAATCGCTCCTTTTCGCGCAATTCGATAACCATGTGATTGAATTGGCCGATCAACGCACCGAATTCATCCGCGCGTCGAAGCGGAACGTGCACGCTCAAATCGCCTTGAGTCACTGCTTGAGCAGCGACGCGCAATTCGTTCAATGGTTTTGCGACTGATCGGCCAATCAACAGCGCGGAAAATAGCGCGAAGCCAACCCCGATAACCGCCACGAACACGCCGAACGATTGCAGATTTGTTCCCGGTGATGGTGGTGCAAACAGCAGTAACAACAGCGAGCCGATCGGGCAGATGCTGGCCGACACGGCCCACATGAAGCCGCGCATCCGCAATGAGATCGGATGGATTCCTTCCAAGCGGTCAGGCCGGGCATCGCGAAAAAACACCGAGAAAAGCCCCCATTGCGCCGCCCACTCGATGACGAAAAATCCCTGGGTCGTTGCGATAAAACCCGATACGCCAAATGAAACTGGCAAATGCCAAAATAATTGCGTGCTCATCGGCCGGCCGGCGAGCGACAACGACAGTAAGAAAACCGGGGCGCCCACGAACCACGCGAATCCCGAGATTGCTGCGCCGTACCACGGCAAATGAACAACGCGCCGGCGAACGCTATCGAGATCGTCCGGGGGGACGTTTTGATTTTGGGAAAGTTTTCGAAATGTAGGGCGAAGCGACAGGATTAGCCAAACCCAAACGGCTACGGCTGCTGGATACGCGATCAAATTCCAAACAATGACAGAGTCGATGAAGCGCTGCTTTAAACCCGCCGCAACCAACAGCGGATCGATGACGGTTATGTTGTACCAAATGTTGAACGCGCTACCGACAAGATGAGGAATAAGTGGCGCGAGCGCAGTGACCAGCAGCGGATGTCGCTTCAAGGCAGCGTCCATGGCTTAAAATAATCGAGCAGAATCAAACGTCCCGGCAGGTTGTCCTTTTTATATTCGCGCACCAGCGCCGGAAAGTTTGTCATTTTTCCAAAAACGAATCCGCGCTCGAACGCCGAAAACATGTCGTCCTGATGGCTTGGAAAAATAAAACGCGGCCGCAGTTTGCGCACGGCTTCACCAAATCGTTCGCGGCTGTCCGGTAAAGCCACGCCGAGAATTGCAAGATCGACATGTCCGACTCGCGAATCGGGCAGTGAGCTCGGAACTCCGCCGGAGTCGACGTAAATTCGTTTGCCAGCGGCTTCGACGACGAACGCGAGCGGCTCACCTACCGTCCAATCGGAGGCTTTGATCGGCTTTGACGATGTCGATCGTCTCGCGAAGGGAACCTTTCCAAACAACCTATCGTGCTTGGCGGCAAAAACATGAATCGCCCATGGACCGATTCTTCGCGCGCTTCCGGCGTTTACAATTACACATTCATTATCCGAAATTCCAAACGACTCGACCAATCGAATCGCCGTCGGCCCGGCAACCAGGCGCGCGTGAGTGCGCCGCATGATTTCGGGAGCGTCGAGCAAGTGATCAAAATGCGCGTGCGTAACCAGAATCGCGTCAACATTGCGTCGAACATGGCGCAACCCGCTTTCTACGCGATTTGGATTTGATTCGATTCGTTCGTTTAGTGCTCCCGCCCACAAACCAACCCGCGTGAAGTAGGGATCGACCAGAAGCGCGTGACCATCGGTTTCAAATTGAAAACCGTTAACGCCGAGATAAGTAACGCGAATCGAATTCAATGAAGCACGAGCACTCGGATTTTTGTCGGCGACGATTAACGAAGAATATTTCTCAAGGCCGGCGAAAGTAGATTGCGCCAACAACATTAGCGCGCAGAAAGCGAACTTCATCGCGCGCGAATTGTAGCGGCGGTCTACGACGGCCGGAATCCAAATCATGGGGCGCTCCCGCGGCGCCGCTTCGGCAAATCAATACACGTCGCGCTTGTAACGCTTGTCGGTTTTTAGTTTCTCGACGTAAGCGTTTGCTTCATCCACCGATTTGCCGCCTTGTTCTTGCACGATTTTGCGCAATGCGGCATCGACGTCCTTGGCCATTCGTCGTGCATCGCCGCACACAAAAAACTGCGCGCCGTCGCCGTCAATCCATTTCCAAATCTCCGCCCCGTTCTCCAACAATTTGTTCTGCACGTAAATCTTGTGCACTTGATCCCGCGACCATGCGCAATCGAGTTTGGTTAGAAGACCGTCGCGGCTGAATTTTTGCCAATCTTCCTTGTAGGCGTAGTCGCATTTCTCGCGCTGCGCGCCGAAGAAGAGCCAGTTCTTGCCTTTCGCACCCCGGGCCTGTCGTTCCTGCAGGAACGCGCGAAACGGTGCAATGCCTGTTCCCGGACCAATCATGATGAGCGGGATGTTCGGATCTTCCGGCATGTGAAAATGTTTCGCCGAAGCAGGATACACCGGCACCGGAACTTTCTCCGCGCGCTCGGCCAGAAATGTCGAACAGACGCCTTTACGAACGCGCCCGCGACTTTCGTACTGCACAACATCGACAATCAGATGCACGCTATCCGGAAAAACTTTCAGGCTCGAGGCGACGGAATAGAGCCGCGGCTGCAATTTGGTCAGCAACGAGACGAATTCTACGGGCGTAAATTTTGCCGATGGGTGATCGAGAATAAAGTCGATCACTTCCGCGCCCCAAAGATAATTTTCGAGATCGTGCTTGCGGTCCGGGTGCAGCAACTCCTTCAGCATCGGCGCGGCCGAGGCGCGTTCGACGATTGCTTTCAAGAATCGCGGCGTCGGTTGAGTGATCGAGAAATCGCGCACCAATGCTTCGCGAAGCGGTCTTTGCATTTTCGCCGCGGTCACCGGTTCGTCGCCTTTCGCGCCAAGCGCATGAATGATAGCGTCGACCAACGTCGGGTCATTTGTCGGATAAACCGCCACCGAATCGCCCGGTTCGAAGCTTAAACCCCAATCGGTCAGATCGATTTCGAAATGACGCGTGTCCTTTTCCGAATCGGCGCTGCTCAATCGCTGATTGACGAGCAGTCTTCCAGGAAACGGATTTTGCCGCGTCCATTGCGAAGTGGACGTAGCGGGTTTTGGCAAAGCAGTAACTTCCGGCATAATTGAAATGACGAATGATTAGTGAAGAGGCACGAACGAAGCCCGAATTAATAGAATGACAAGAATGCTATCGCAAGTTTACCGTTTTTTCGGCGTTCACCATTCTTACTCGGCGTCGCGCCTGTAGCAGCGGTCCCTGTTCAGCTTCGCGGCTAACCATCGTTACCGATGGCAAGGGTTGGACAAACTTCCATCGCGCGCTGGGCGGCTGCGATCTCGGCGTCGCCTTCGGGTTGCTTGGCAAAATGAACAGCCGTTTCGTCCGCATTCACTTTCATAAGATTCGGCGCTTCTTCGAGGCAGGTCCGGCAAAGCGTGCAAGTGGTGTCAACGTACCAAGCTCCGGGAACATTTAAAGGCTGCTTGCTATTTTTGTCAGCCATGGCGGTCCTTTACTAATTCACCGCCGATGAAGCAATTCATTTCTGGGTAGCGCGTCCATCTTGTTGCGTTGTAGCTGTGTGACGGATTGCGGGCGACACGCCCGCCGCTACACTCTCGCGCGCACATGGCTAAGCCGATTGATCGCACACCGAATCAATATGATCCTCCAATCGGCGATCGTCCGGAGATACCTGGCGCGGTAATTCCTCCTCCGCCACGACACGATCCTTACGCCGCGTTTCGTTCGCGCGGCTTCCGTTTTTTTACGACTGGCAATTTGTTGTCGATCATCGGCCGGCAAATGCTCGCGGTTGCAGTGGAATGGGAAATTTATCGTCGCACTCATTCCGCGACCGCGCTGGGCTTGGTCGGACTGGTCTTTGCCGTCGCGATTGTCGGTTTGTCCTTACCAGCGGGGCATCTCGCGGACAGGATCAGTCGAAAACACATCATTCTTGTCTCCCAAATTTTCAGCGCGATCACGTCCGCGCTTCTTGCGCTCGTTTCGTGGCAACATCTCGCGATTCCGCAATTGTCGATCTTGCAGGCATGCAACCGTGGGCTCACTGCGATCGCAGCCGTCTTCGAGAAACACGACCGCGCGTATCACTTCGACGACTCTTCGGTTCCCATCATTTACTTGCTGCTTTTTCTTAGCTCAATCGCTCGGACATTTTCCTGGGCCGCACGCAGTTCGTTTTTTCCAACGTTGGTGCCGCGCGACGCGTTTTCGAACGCGGTGACCTGGAACAGCAGCGTTTTTCAAATCGGGTCAGTGGTCGGGCCTGCCCTCAGCGGTTTTGTCGTCGCTCATCAAGGCTTCCCGATCGTCTATGCGATCGACGCGATCACTTCGACATTGTTCTTTCTGCTGGCGTTGCCAATTCCGCGCGCGCCCAAAGCGCGGGAACGGAAAGAGCAAAGCACCTGGCGAAGTCTGGCTGCGGGAATGAAATTCGTATTCAGCAGGAAAGTAATCCTCGCAACCATCACGCTCGACTTATTTGCAGTGCTGTTGGGCGGTTCGGTCGCGCTCCTGCCAATTTTTGCCGACCAAATCTTGCATTGCGGCGCGGTCGGTCTCGGCTGGATGCGTGCAGCCCCCGCAATCGGCGCGTTCGCGATGGCTTTGGCGGTCGCGTATCTGCCGCCGATGCGACAGGCCGGCAAAATGTTGCTGTGGTGCGTGGCTGGCTTCGGAATTGCCACGATCATTTTCGGTTTGTCGAAAGTGCTCTGGTTATCCTTGGCGACGTTGTTTCTTCTCGGCGCAGTTGATAGCGTGAGCGTTATCATTCGCGGTTCGATCGTTCAACTCGTGACGCCGGATGAAATGCGCGGACGCGTTTCGGCGGTAAACAATATTTTCATCGGCACATCGAACGAATTCGGCGCGCTCGAGTCCGGACTAACCGCAGCTTTGTTTGGTCCCGTCATCTCGGTCGTCGGCGGTGGAATCGGGACGATCTTGGTTGTGATCGGCGCCGCATTGAAATGGCCCGACATCCGGAAGATCGGCGCGCTCGATCGAAATCTGCGTTAAGATCGATATCGTGAAAGTTGCAGTTGCTCAAAGCGCATGCGCGTTAGGAGATTTCGACGCGAACCTGCGCAAAATTCGTGAGTTCGCTGCGCGGGCGAAGAAGTCCGGCTGCGAGCTGGTGGTTTTTCCAGAAATGATCGACACCGGCTATTCGATGCCGGTGATTGAGAAACAGGCCCGGCCTTGGAAAGAAGGCGCGGCGTGGGAGCTACGAAAAATCGCAAAAGAAGTTTCGATCGCAATTGTCGCCGGAATTTCAGATCGCGACGGCGATGCGATTTTCAACGCCCAGGTTTTGGTCAGCGCAGACGGCGATGTTCTCGCCAAATATCGCAAGATGCATCTCGTCACCGCGGCACCGCTCGACGAACGCGTTTGTCTTTCCCCAGGAAACGAGTTCGTCACCACGAAGATCGACACCTTCAATGTCGGGCTGAGCATTTGCTACGATCTGCGCTTTCCGGAAATGGCGCGCACTCTGGTCGTGAAATATGGGGCAAACGTCATCGTGAATTCTTCGGCCTGGCCGGTTGTCCGCGCGGAACATTTGCGAATTCTCGCGCTGGCTCGCGCGGTCGAAAATCAAAGTTACTTCATCATCGCAAATCGCGTCGGCACGGATGACGGCGTCACGTTTTGCGGCGGCTCGTTGATTGTCGATCCTTCGGGAAAAATTCTCGCCGCAGCTTCACCCGATCGCGAGGAATTGATTCAGGCAGAACTTTCGGGAGAAATCATCGCAGACGCTCGAAATCGAGTCACCGTCTTTGCTCATCGTCGTCCTGAATTGTATAAGATGACCTAAGGCGGCCGATAGAATTCGCAAAGACGATTTATACAAGAGATGAAGGCGAGTCGTATCGGTATTGCTTTGGCGACCACACTGGCGCTTTCAACGCTTGGTCGTGCCGAGGATAACTCGACGCCGCAACAGGTCTTCGACGGGATGCGGGAGAGTTTCAAAGCCGATAAGGCGAAAGGCATCCACGCGAAGTATCAGTGGGAATTGAGCGGGCCGAACGGCGGGGATTGGTGGATCGACGTTGAGGATGGCACTTACAAAATGGGCAAAGGGAAGATCGACGATCCGGATGTGACCTTCATCACCAGTGACAAGGACTGGGTCGCAATGTCGAACGGCAAACTCAAAGGCACCTGGGCCTTCATGACCGGCCGCTTGAAAGTGCGCGGCTCGCAATCAGTCGCTCGCAAGCTGGACGAAATTTTCCCTTAAAACTTCGCTTCGATCGCGAAGCGAACGTAGGGCGCGGGATCGGATTTCACCCGAGCTTCGGCGCGAAAGAAATCGAAGTCGCGTCTGAAGGTGCAACCGACATCGAGCGTGAGGTCGAACGGCTTGAAATGAGAATACGTCGCCTGTAATCCAGCCCGGTCCTCACTGTATTGGACCACGGGATCCTCGATGCCATGAAGCTTTCGCGCCACCGTATTGAGGTCATCGACGCGATAACTTTCGAAGAAAAGATTGCCGGCAAGTCGAAATTCCCAGTCGTCATTTGGATTGTAGACCAGCGCGGGTTTCGGGAACACGCCTTCGAGCCGGAAGTGATCGGTAAACAGCCAGATCAAACCGCCGCCCGGCGCCGCGATTGGATTTGAATTAATCGCGCCGCCGGCGCCGATCACGCCAAAAATTTTGTCTTTCTTAAGCGGGAACGAAACCCACACTTTCCAGGGAACGTCGATCGAATCGCTGTTCATATGATTCTCGAAATACGGACCGGGGTCGATTTCAATTCCCGCACCGGCGTGGTCGTGCACAATGTATTCGTAGGCGACAAGGCCGTGAATGGTCTGCAAGTGATCGGGCAATCCGTTATCGGTACCGCCGAAGTCGAACCGCTCATACTCAACTCCGAGACGCAGATACCAATTGCCAGTAATGAGAAAGCGGTGCGCGTAACTGAATTGGTTATAGACTGAGTCGCCGCTGCCGAACTTTCCGCGGTAATCCTGAAAATCGCTGCTCCCGGTGTAGGTGGTCTCGTACTCAAAGATTTCTGTGGAATTTTTATTCTCGTCCTGGTCGGACGACGCCCTCTGGAGTTCCAGCCCACCGGTTCCGGCGAAAACGGCGGAGGTGAGGCCGAGGAAAAGAACGGTTAAGGCGAGCTCAAGGCGTTTCATTGTTTTTTTCGGGCGGATGCTGCTTGCTGATCTTTGTTCGCATCAAAAACCCAGACCCCGTGTATCCCAATTCAGGTAGCGCGGCAAGCGAGGATTGACCCGAACGCTTTCGAGTCCATGCTCATCTCACGCACACAGTCGTATTGGTGTTGCGCGTAATAACCGAATTCGGTTCGAGCGAGGGATCGCGATCGAATGAAATCAGCAGGGAAACTCAAACTGACGTTTTATCTATTGGGCTTCGCCGGCGCGGCGCTTTTTACGGGGCTGCTGATTCGAGAAGGCGCTGCCCGCGTCATGCAAGCTTTGGTCACGCCGGAATGGGTGATTCTCGGAATTGTTGCTTTTCATTCCATTCCATTATTTGTCGATGCGATCGCCTGGTGGGTTCTGTTTCCAAAACCGGAGCGAATTCCGCTCGTTCACCTTTTTTGGATGCGCTGGATAGGCGAATCAGTGAGCACGCTTGTACCCTCAGCCGCGGTCGGCGGGGACATTGTTCGCGCGCGATTGGCCGCATTCAAAGGCGCGCCCCTGGCGACCGCAGCCGCCACGGTGATTGTCGATCTTACGTTGGGGGTTTTTCTCACAGCCGGTTTTGCGATCCTCGGATTATTGCTGCTTGTCCATGCGACGGGAAAAACCAGCTTTGTTCGTCCGACAATGTTTGGACTGGTCATTGCTCTCTTTGCATTCGGCGGATTTTATATTGCCCAGAGAAAAGGAATGTTCGGTTTCGTAGGCCGGGTCATATCGCGACTCGCGGGTTCGACCGAATGGCAATCGCTCGGGACGCGTGGCGAAACTTTGGACGAAACGGTGCGCTCTCTATATGGGCGACGTCGCGGACTTGCGGGGTGTTGCCTATGGACGATTATTTCCTTCGTCTCCGCCGCCGGTGAAATCTGGATTGCGCTTTACGGCATGGATTTGCCGGCGTCGTTTGCGAACGCGATCATATTTCAAAGTACGGCTTTCACCATTCGCTCGGCCGCCTTTGCAGTGCCTGGCGGCCTCGGTGTTCAGGAAGGTGGCTATGTTTTTGTCGGCAGTCTTCTCGGCATCCCGGGCGATAGCGCGTTCGCTCTTTCTCTAATTATGCGTCTTCGCGAGCTCGGAATCGGCATTCCAGGTCTCATTACCTGGCAATTTGTTGAGGGCCGGCGTTTGCTACGATCACGAACCGCGGCGGGTTCTTCGTGAAGTTTTTAATTTCGGAATTGCGCGGCTGAGATTGCCAAGCGTCGCTTCACTTGCTCAGGATTAGTAAAATTTGTGCGCACGCCCCACCAAATCCAGGCGAGTCCGCCGGGTAGCTCGAGCTGTTGGCGAAGTTGGGAGATTACTGCCGTGTCGCCGTAGGCTTCGAGAAACGCCGTGGAGAAAGGCAGCCATCGCCGACTCGGCACCGTTCCCACCAGATCGAGCAGGAACACGAGCAGGTCGTCGGCCTGGCGCACTGGCGCTGAGAGCGACTTGTCATGGTAAACTTCGAAATCGATCAGTCGTGCGCGGTTCGTGGTGGCGTCATAAATCACATTCGTTATGTTCGCGTCTCCGTGCGACCATCGGTCGCGGAATTCGTCGCTCCAAAATTGATGGGCGCGCCGAAACTCTGCCGCCGCGGCGCGAAGCATCTGCAGAGTCAGAGTTCCGCGGTTCAGATATACCCACAAATTCTCGCCCGGTAGTTTTTCGGCGACCACGCAGCGTTGGCCGGACTTGTAGGCGCGAAAAGGATCGCCATTGAGCATTTCGAAACAGCCAACTTCCCACCGTCGCCACTCTTCCACTTTGCTCCAAAAGCGAATTGGAATGTTGGCCACGCGAAAATAGAGATTGGTCAAATCAGCGAGCTGCTCGCTGTGGAGATTTCGGCGTTTGACGACGAGTGTTTTCCTTCCGTGCTTTTTCTCCCAAATCGACTTGATCGCGATCGCTTCGACAAGTTTGTGGGCGACGTCGGCCAATCCCCGCGGCGCTTCGGCTATTTTGCTTGCGGCCGTGATCAGAACAGCGGGAACCAGATCCTCAACCAAAGCAACCCCATCCGCTAAAATTCCCATTTTCGCTTCTTTCGACGACTTCGACGTCGACAACTTCAATCTCTTGTCGACGAATAGACTGTAATCGTTTCCCCAACCTTCATCACGCGTAATTGAGTTTTAGCGCCTCCTTTTTCCAATTCCTTTGCGAATGCCTCCGGGGTTCCAGTTAGCACCGGAAACGTCGCGTAGTGCATCGGGATCGTCATTCTTGGACCGACTAATTTCACCGCTTTTACCGCGCGCATCGGTCCCATCGTGAAATGGTCGCCGATGCACGCCATCATGATGTCGATCTTGCTGAACTCGCCTATGAGTCGCATGTCAGAAAACACATCCGTGTCGCCGGTGTGATAAAGGGTCGGTCCGTTTTTCACCGCGATCACGACGCCGGCCGGCTCGCCGGCGTACGGCGGAGTCGAACCATTTTCCATTCCGAGCCCAGAAGCATGCACCGCCGGCACCAGCGTCGCCGTTACATCGCCCTCGAGCAATTTCACTTCGCCACCGAAATGCGGCGTCGTGTCCATCTGGGCTTGTTTCTCGGGAAATCTCATCGCCGTCGTGATTGCCGCCGCCAGATCGAGCTGGGCAAATAATTTCGCGCCCGTTTTCTTCGCGATCTCCACCGAATCGCCGACGTGATCAGAGTGGCCGTGGGTCAGAAAAATCATATCGACTCGTTTCAAGTTCGCAACGTCGGCCTTGCCGTTTGGATTTTTCGGATTCGTTAGCCAGGGGTCGATCAGCAAAACATTGCCGACCGGCGTCACGATCTTGAATGCGGATTGCCCGTACCAGGTCAGTTGAGTTTGCGACATTCTCTTACCAAAACGAAAACGAAAGGTTGAGCAAAATATTTTCCTGAGCGAAAAGAAGAGCGCATGGCGACGACACCTGAGGAACATCTGGCGGCGACAGATCCACGGTTTGCGGCCCTCATCGCGCGGTCGCGACGTTACGAACTGAAACCGAACGGTCTCGTTCGGCCATTCGACGCGCTGGCCGAATCGATTGCCTACCAGCAACTCAGCGGCAAAGCCGCGGCCACAATTTGGGGGCGGGTTCGCGCGCTTTATCCAAAGAGAAAATTTCTTGATCCGAAAATGGTCCTGAAAACGCCCGACCGAAAACTGCGTGCTGCCGGTTTGTCGCGCAGCAAAGTGGCTGCGATTAAGGATTTGGCCGCAAAAACGATCGACGGCACTGTGCCAAGTGTGCGCGTCCTCGCAAGAATGGGCGACGAAGAAATTATTGAGCGTTTGATCCAAGTGCGGGGCATCGGACGTTGGACTGTGGAGATGCTGTTGCTTTTCGATCTTGGCCGCCCCGATGTCTGGCCCGTTGATGATTACGGCGTGCAGAAAGGATTCGCGAAAACGTTTGGAAAACGAAAACTGCCGACGCCGAAGCAACTCTTGAAGCATGGCAAAAGGTTCGCGCCGCATCGCTCCGTCGCGGCCTGGTATTTCTGGCGGGCATTGGACGCACCCGAGAAAACGAATCGCTTCGACGAAAAGACGTAGCGCGATTGACTTTGCCGCAACTGCTCATTAAAACGCGGCATTATGGCGACGATCCACGTTAATCGAGGCGCGACGAGTCTGGGCACATTCCCGGAAGAACAGGTGCGTGAAGCACTTCGGGCCGGACGTTTTCTGCCGACCGATCTCGGTTGGAAGGAAGGAATGGCGAACTGGCAACCGCTTTCACAATTCAGCGAGTTTGCCAGCGATATCGCCGCTGCGGCGCCCGCGTCAGGCGTGCCACCGCCGCAAACTCCAATGCCACCAACGGCAATTGCGCCGGCTGCGGGGTCACCATCGACCGCGCCGCGAAGTGGATTGCCGTGGGATGAACGCCACACCAAGGGATTTTTCAGTGCCTTTATCGAAACATTACAAATGGTGCTCACTCGACCGGGCGAAGCGTTTACCGCAATGAGGCGTGAGGGTGGCTTGGGCGAACCGCTCATTTACGCGCTCATCGGTGGAACGCTCGGTACCATGGTCGGCCTTTTCTATCGGTTTGCCTTGCAATCCGTCTTCGCCGGCTTTGGTCGAACCGACGCACTGAATCATCTGCTCGGCGGGGCAGCGCTGATTTTGGTGATGATCATATCGCCGCTGTTGGTCGTGATTGGGACTTTTATTGTCTCTGCAATTCTTCATCTCTGTCTGATGATTGTCGGCGGCGCGAAGCAAAGTTTTGAGACTACGTTCCGCGTTGTCTGCTTTTCAGGCGGCTCGGTTAATCCTCTGCAACTCATACCGATCTGTGGTGGGCTGATCACGTTTGTGTGGGGGCTCATTTTGTACTGCATCGGGCTCGCTCGATCGCATGAGATCGAGACTGGCCGCGCGGTCATAGCCGTCTTGCTTCCGCTGATCGCTTGCTGTGGGGGCGGGTTCTTGCTTCTGATGATGTTTGGCGCGCTCGGTGCCTGGAGCGCATCGCAGCATTAGTCGATTACCAATGCAGCTTCAGCGACGCCGTCTTCGTCCCGGCGAGCTGGATCACGAACTAATTTGGTTGAGCGTCTCGCTCGGTTCGCTCGCCTTTGCCGCGGTTTGGTTCGAGCTGCGATTGCCGTGGCCTCATTGCGTTTTTCTGGCGATCACCGGTCATCCGTGTCTCACGTGCGGAATGACGCGCGCGACGATGGGATTTCTCCACGGCGATTTCATTGGCGCGCTGCACTGGAACCCATTGATCTTTGTCGCGCTTTGCGGGTTGTCGATCTTTGATACTTACGCTTTCGCGGTCCTGATTACCCGCGCGCCGCGATTGCGGCTAATCCAGTTCAGTTCGGCCGAGAAAACTTTTTTTCGCGCGCTGGTTATCGTGTTGCTGTTGGCGAACTGGATCTACCTTCTCTCGCGCCCGCCGGGTTCGTTCTAGACGGCGGGCTTTGTTTCAGGTCGGCAAGTTCCGACTTGGTCAACGGCCGCCAATGTCCGCGCGGCAAATTGCGTAGTCGCAGATGTCCAATTCGAACTCGCACGAGCTGGTTCACTTCGTAGCCGATCGTATAAAACATTCTGCGAATTTGGTGGTTGAGTCCCTGTCGAAGGACAACTCGCACGCGGGCTAACCCGATCGAATGCAGCCGTGAAATCTGGGCGCGTCTCCCGTCGAGCACAATGCCGCGCAAAAGTTTCGGCGCCAGCGCGCTATCCCATTGTCGATCCAGCGTAACTTCGTATTCTTTTTCGACCTTGTAGCGCGGATGAGTCAACTGTTGGGCAAGCTCGCCGTCGTTCGTCAGAAGAAGCAATCCTTCGCTTTGAGTATCGAGGCGGCCAATGTTGAAAAGCCGCGGAAACTTTGGCGGCAACAAATCGAAAATCGTGTTGCGCGCGTGCGGATCGCTTCGAGTTGAAACGAAACCGGCCGGTTTGTTTATTACGATCGTCATCGGGCGCTCAGTGCGCACGAGTTTGCCCTTAACCTTTACATGATCACGCTCGGTCGGCTGCGCACTGAAATCGGTGCAGACGCGGCCGTTGATTGTTACCCGCCCGGTGCTGATCAGCTCATCGCATTTGCGTCGGGAAGCGACGCCGGCCGCGGCCAGAAAGCGGTTCAGCCGCATGGCTGAACCAGTTGAGAGGTTGAGGTGTTGAGAAGACACGGTTGCTTTTTCGCCTCAACCGCTCAACACCTCAATCTCTCAACGCTTCTTACGCGTCCGGCTTGGTCTTGGGAAGGCCAATGACTTTGCGGCCTTCTTTCCATTGGCCGCGCTTCTTAAGCAGCTCGACTCGTTCGAAACGCTTCAGGACGTTGCGTTTCGCGACGATCGTGCTGGCTCCTCTGAGGCTGCGATGCTGCGACATAAACTTGGGAAAGTGAGCGCCAAGCTAGCGCGAGCCCGGAAAATTTCAAATGCCCTGACCAAAAATTACAACTGGTTGGTCAGGACGACATGTCGCCCGGAACCGGTGACCTGATGATAAATATGAAAGCGCGTAGTCAGAAGCTGTTGCCAATACGGAATGCGGTCCTGTTCGATAATCAGATAGATAGTCTGGGGATCTCCCCAGTGCCGAACAATTGCGTCTTCGGTGATTGAAACGCTCTTGCCCCCCGCGATCCGCAGGTCGTCATCCGGTGGCTCGTTCACCAAATAGAATTGGCGGTGCAAATAAAACACCAGGCTGCTCGCATCATCGAGTTCGCCTTCAAAGACGACAGCGTCTTTTTCGGTCAGCTGCTTGTCGAGAAGACGCGACACATTGGCCAATGAAAACTGTGGTGCCATGCGGGCGATCCCGTCGGCCAGCGAAAGCGCGATTGGAACCATGCCGACCGCCAAAACCGTCAGGCAAAGCCGCGGACGATTCTTTGCGGCGAAATAGAAAGCAATTACAGCCGCGATAATTAGAGAAACTGCAATAATGAGGACCATCGGGTGCAAAGTCGCCCAGGCCGAGCTAGGCAGTTCGCTGAGTGCATCCCACGTTGTCCAACTACCGTCTTGGCCTTCGCTGGAAAGGTTGGTCGCTTGCGTGAAGTGTGGGTGCAAGCGCGCGACCAATCCGGCGACGAGACCGACGACCCCAACCATACCGGCGCCTGCCATCTGCCAGAATTTCGAAAATCGCAGCCACGCTGTCGCCGCGAAAATGGCGAACGCGCTCCACATGTTCATGGAATAGTAATCCTGCCGTTGTCCGATAATTAACAGCGGGAAGAACACGACTGCCATCCAGCACAACGGCAATGCTTCGGCAAAACCAAGCTCGTTTGGGCGAATAACTTTTCGCCACGCAGCGATCGCTCCGGGAACAATTGCAAACGACCACGGGAACAACCAGACGAGATGCATCCAGACGAATTGAAACCGGGGAACGCCGTTATCGCTGCCGGGAACATTGGAAAACGAACGCAGATGGCCGACCCATTCGATGGCGACGAGCTGGCGCAAAAAGCCTGGGAAATGCAATTCGGTCGCGACGTACCACGGAGTGAAGAGCAGGAGGAAGATCGAGATATAGCTCCAATGGAACAGGCGCGCGAAACGCAATCGGGCTTCGCGATAAAATGCCGACAGAAAGACAAAAACCGCCAGCGGATAAATCAGCCCCAGCAAAGTCTTGCTCAGGCAAGCGAGCGCGCAGCAGATCCAAAATCCAAGAAACCACCAGCCGCGCCCGCGTCGCCGTTCATAACCGCATACGCCACAAAAAATCGCGCCGGCTATGAACGTGCTAAAGAGCGGTTCAGGCATCACGATCCGTCCGAGCAGGGCGGTGCCCCAGCAACAAAGATAAATCAAGCCTGCGAAAAATCCGCACCAGTAGTCCGCCAGTTTTTCGGCCGTCAGAAACGTGAGTGCGACCGTGGCGATCATCGCGAATGCAATCGGCAGACGCGCCGTGGCGGAATTGATCCCGAAGATTTTGAAGGAACAGATGATTAACCAGTAAAGAAGTGGCGGTTTCGGCAATCGCGGCAGGCCGTCGTTGGTTGGCCAAATATATTGATGCGTTTGTACCATCTCGCGCGCGGCGCCGGCATACTGTCCTTCGGTGTGATTATAAAGATCGCTCCAATTGATGGTCGCCAGATGAATGAGAGCAGCGAGCGCGATCAACGAAGCAAAGAGCGCATGGCGCAACGGCGGTGGAGGCAGCGCTGGTGGATCGATCAGCGCATCTTCGATAGTAAACGTCCGTGTGCCTGCGCTCATTTTGCGGAATCGGCTCCGTATTTGTCCCAATCCTTCGGCAATCGAACGACCTTTCCGTCCGGCATTTGTACGAGCGCGACCATCTGCCGGCATTCCGAAATCAAGGTTTCATCGGCCGGGCGGGTGATCCGATAGACGCACCAAAATCGCGCGCGCTCAACTTTATCGAGCCACGCTTCGATCGAGAGATAATCGCCAACTTTTGCCGGGCGGCGATAATCAATCTCGGTGCGCACGACCGCGGGATATTGTTTCGTCTCATCCATTGCGTTCAGCAGTAAGCCGAGTTCCTCCGCTAGCGCTGTCCGAGCGATTTCGATGAAGCGCAAATAGGCGATGTTCGAAACGACGCCGCCGGAATCGGTATCGAAAAACATCACCCGCACTTCTGTTCGGATGTGCGGCCTTTTCTGACTCATCGCAAGATTGACATCATCGCATTCACGACTTCCTGCGTCGTCACTTCTTTCATGCAGCGAAAATCGATCGGACATTCGCGGAGAAAACAAGGACTACATTCGACGTGACGCCGCACAATAATGTGTCCATCTCCCAGCGGACTCGTCAGTGCCGGCTCGGTCGAACCGAAAATGGCAACCACGGGAACGCCGAGCAGCGCAGCGAGATGCATCGTGCCGGTGTCGTTGGTCAAGAGGGCGCGGCAATTTCGCAGTTCCGAAATTAATTCATCGAGAGTGGTCTGGCCGATTCGATTAACGCATTTGTCCCCAAGTTGGGCGGCGATCACTTCGCCAACCGCGATGTCATTTTTGGTGCCAACCAAGATCCATTTAGCGTCTGATCCGTTGCTGACTGATGCCGCAACTTCGGCGAAACGCTCCGGCAACCAGCGTTTCGCCGGTCCATATTCCGCACCGGGAGAGATACCTATTGAAGTTTGGGATTTCGCGCTTGAGGTCCGAGGCAAGGCAAAGTTGTCGATCTTCGCTTGGACATCGGCATCCGCGCCGCAATCCTCGGCGATTCGCAAGAAGCGGATCGAATGATGTTCGGGCGGACCTGGCCGCCGCGGTTCGCGCACGATTTGATTCAGGAGCCACCCGCGCGAGTGTCCGCGGTAACCGACTTTTCTCGGCACAAATAGAACCTCGAGCGCCGAGCGCAGTGAATTCGGAAATAGAATTGCGACGTCGAAGTGCGGCTGGCGTCCAACGAAGCGCATCGCGCCGAGCAATGATTTGTTCGGCAGCGCTAAAATCTCGTCCACTTCGGAAATCAGTTTCCACATCGGCGCCATTTTTCCCGGTGCGAGAACTGTGACGTGCGCGTCAGGCCGTCCTCTTTTGATCGCGCGCACGGCCGGCACGCTCATCACTGCGTCGCCCAGCCAGTTGCTGCTCCGAATCAAGATTCGGAGTGGTTTCAGTTTTTCAGCCGGCAAACTGCTTGGAATGAAAACCCCGCGTTTGTAGCGAACCAGAAGAAAATTCGGGCGGGGCGTTTTCCAACGGTTGTGCAGCCAGAAACCATCCTCCGGCGCAACCTTCGTTTGTCTTTCGATCAATTCATTTGCTTTGGCGGTGATCGCTTTAACGGAATCGCCGGGTTCGTCGATGCGCGCAGCGAAAGACATTCGCCAACGCCCCGGGGCTTCGGTGTAAATCGCAGTTCCGAGCACGGCCGCGCCGGTGCGTTTTGCCAAGAGCGCAGGCAACGACGTAGTCGAGGCGAGCTTTCCAAAAAACGGGACCCACAGACCCTGGTCACCCGCATGTTGATCGCTCAGGATTCCAATCGCACCACCGCCACGCAAAACTTCGATCGCTTTCTGAAAACCTTCGTTGCGATCAAACATTTCAACGCCGGCAAGCCCCCGCAGCGTCCTGACGTGTTTGTCGATGTAGCGGTTTTTCAGTGGCTGATAAACGGTGCTATTGCGCACATACCCGATTAAGGCCGGAAACATTTGCGCTTGCAGCTCCCAGTTTCCGATGTGACTCAAAATAAATACGACCGGCCGTCCGGCGCGCAGCTCGCGATGCGCGGCATCCGCATTTTCAATACGAACGTTCGCTCGCGCTTCCTCCAGTGGCATGGCGGCGAGCTTCAAACTCGAAAGAAGATTAGCGCTGAGTCGCTGAAAGTGACGCCGCACCAGGCCCCGTTTTTCGCCAGGTGATTTTTCGTCGCCGAACGCGATGTCTACGTTATGGAATCCGAGGCGTCGATATTTGCCAAGAACAAGCCAGGCGCAAAATCCAAGCGCCTTTCCAAGCGCGAAAACCGCCCGCAATGGCACGAGGGCGATCAGGGCAAAGCCTGTTCGGTAAATTAGGTAAACGAAATACTCGAGCATCAATCTCGGCCAACGCGCTCGCCGAACGCGTCACAGCGTAAATTTGCCTGAGCGGGGCTGCAATGAATATAATGTGGCGGTCGCCGCGTAGCTTCGTTAGGCATATAGGCGGCCTTACCGAATGAAAATGAAAAAGGATTTGTGGCATGGACTGAATGACAGCGCGCGGAAATCGCTTGTACCGCGCGATTACAAGACCGGCTCGCTCGGGCAGCAGGTTTCCGAATCGGGCGTGGATGCTGGCGAGTTGGTCTCGCCTCGGACCAGGGCCGAGCTAAAAAAAGTTTGGATCCCTGGCGTTGAGATTTTTTCCCGGACTATTCATCCCCAGCGGCATCGCGGCAGTTTCGGAGAGTTGGCGCGCGAATCGGAAGGAATTTTGGCCAAAATCGGATTGCGGCCGAGACAATGGTCTGCCGCGCGCATGTTCGCTGACAGCGCGAAGGGGTTTCACATTCATCCACCCAGCATTCCGGACGACAGCACAGCCGAAAAATGGTTGCGACGGTTGTTCGTGGCTCAGCCGCAGAGTTATTCGCTCAGGCCTTACGATCGCGAGCAGTGGGACGTGATGTTTTTTCTCCAGGGCCGAGCCGACGTTTTTCTGCGCGATGTGCGCGCCGCTCTTCCCGCGCGAAACATGCGTTTTTTTGTCGATGGCGATAACCATCGCAGCCGCAACAACGTTGGAGTCGTGATTCCTCCGGGCGTAGCGCACGCCATTCGGGCTGAGGGATCGGAAGATTTGATCATGGTTTATGGCACGAGCACGACGTTTCAGCCGGAGTTTGAAGGTCGTATCGCGAGCGAAATCGAAACATCGGAGCTGCCGCCATCCTGGCGAAAATTCTTGGGCCTGTAGGGAACCAGTTTGCTTCCCTTTTGACAGCGGGACGGTAGCAGCGTCCCCTACGGTTGATGAAGCGGCAATTCGATCCCGCGACGCTCGAATTAATGGACCGGCTGCAACCGATCTCGGCCGAGTTGGAGCGCGATCTGCGAAACCTTCGGCGATTGAATTGCTGGTTCGGCAGCCACGCCCTGATTGCGTTCTTTCTGCGACGTTGGATCAAGCCCGGCGCGCGTCTGCATATTGTCGATCTTGCTACGGGTTCAGGCGACATTCCGCGCTTGATCGCGGATTACGCGCGCAGAGTAGGCGCCGACGTTCGCATTGATGCGCTTGATCAGCAGGCGGCGACGCTCGAGATCGCAAGAAAGCTCAGTGCGGATTATCCCAACATCGCGTTCGTCGAGGCGAACATTCTGGAATGGGAACCGCCGGAACCGTACGACATTGCGTTGTG
>DASZJH010000155.1:0-18323 GCA_035948375.1 Chthoniobacterales bacterium | reverse complement strand
GCACCGATAGTGTCGGTGTCGTCATCCGTCGCGGCTTCGGGTGAAACTTTGGTCACGCCATCTTTTGCTTTGGCCTGCGCCAATTTCCCTGGATACATGATCAACTGGAGGTTCGGCTTGTCGACGGTGTCGAGCGTCAGTCTGTAAATGCTCGGTTCTTCGTCATGACGAGCCAGGCGTTCCTTTGAACGAGTTTCTTTTCGCAGCTTGTCGTCCTGAAGTTCCTTGCGGCGCGCGTCCTCATTCAAAGTAATGCGGTTTTCGTCGAGCTTGTGACGGAGGCGATCCATATCTTCCACCGCGTAATGGAATTCCTCGTTGTGTTGCACGCGTTCGGCTGAACGGCGCTTCAATTCTTCGATGAACAACGGATGGCTGTCCGACCACTTGGTGTAACGCGCCTTTGGCACTTCGTCGTAGGCCAGCGGGTTCTTCAACGCGCCTTCGCCAAACTCAGGAAGATCGGTCAACGTCGGCAAAACAATATCGGAAGCGACGCCGTGGAGTTGAGTTGATCCGCCGGCCACGCGATAAAATTTCTGAATGGTGAGCTTCAGCTCGCCGTCATCGTCGGAACGGCTGCCAAGCAATGAAGTGAATCGGCCGATCGGCAGGATTGTTTGGACGGTGCCTTTTCCGAAAGTGTTCTTGTCGCCGACGATGATGGCACGTCCATAATCCTGAAGCGCGGCAGCAAAGATTTCACTGGCCGACGCGCTCTGCCTGCTGGTCAAAACAATGAGCGGACCGGAATAGGCAATTCCAGGATCGGGATCGCTCGAGACGACGATGTTTCCGTTGGAGCCCTTGGTTTGGACGATCGGTCCCGATTTTAAAAACAAACCGGTCAGCGAGATCGCTTCTTCGAGCGAGCCGCCGCCGTTTCGACGAAGATCGATGACTAACCCTGAGATGTTTTCCTTCTTCAACCGCTTGAGCAGCGCGAGCACGTCGCGGGTGGTGCTCTTGGAATGGCGATCCATGTCGGCGTAAAACGACGGAAGGGTCAGCCAGCCGAGCTTCACCTGATCGCCGCTTTCGTCCTTCTTAATAATAATGTCAGCGCGCGCCTCCTGGTCTTTGAGTTTAATTTCGTCGCGTACGAGCTCGACATTCTTGCGCTGAGACGGATCCGACGCGTTGGCTGGGATCGCGAGCAGACGGACTTTGGTCCCTTTCTTCCCGCGAATCATTTCCACAACTTTGTCGAGGCGCATGTCGCGAACATCGACGTATTCGCCGCTGCCTTGCCCGACCGCGGTGATTCGATCGCCAACTTTCAATCGACCGTCGGTTTGAGCGGGACCGCCGGCAACAAGGCTTTCAATCTTTGCGTAACCATCTTCGGTCCGGAGCATCGCGCCGATGCCGACCAGCGACAGACCCATTTGAATGTTGAAATTCTTGAAGTCAGCTTTGCTCAAGTATTCGGAGTGCGGGTCGTAGGTTTGAGCGAGCGCATCCAGATAAAGCTTCACCTGTTCGTCGCGATCTTCTTCATGCACATTACGCGCGATGCGATCGTAACGGCGGCCTACCAGCTGCGGGCCGGGCTCGATTGGATGCTCGCTTAATTTTTCCTGGAGCAACTCGCTGGCAATGCGTCCGCGCCATAGTTGGTCTGCGTCCGCCTCGTCCTTGGGCCAGGGCGCTTTTTCACGACGCACTTCCACGGTGTCGTTCGTCTTGAAATCCATTGGTTGCTTGAGTAGCTCCTTGACCTTGGCAACGCGCTCGTCCACGCGCTTCTGATAGAGATCGTAGATCTCGTATGCTGGCTTGAGATTTCCAAGCAACACATCGTCAGCCAGCGCAGTGCCGTATTTGGCAGTTAAAGCGTCGACGTCCTTTTGGGTAAAGAAAAGGTGACTGAAATCGAGCAGCTCAAGGTAGTTGCGAAGAAATTTCTGCGACACCTCGGCGTTGAGTTGCTGATGCGTGTAGTGACCCTCTTCCAACAGCCGGCCAACCGAGACACAAATCTGCTCGGCATCCGATTTTGCCTGCAATGATTGCGGCGCGACACTGGCAAAAGCGAGCGACACGACCGCGACAAGAAGAGAAAGACGTCGTTTCATGAAAAAAGCGCGGCCCTCATGTTCGCAGACTTCGTGCCCAAAAGCAAACCATTGGCGCTGGATCGACATGTAAGGTGTTGAGACAATGATACGCTCAGAACATTCAAAATCTTTCGCCGCTTCACGAGCTGAAATCGGCATCGGTCGAAATCCGAGCCGGACGGGACACGACGCGTCACTGGCCGAACCCAGCCGGGTCATTTAAGATCGATCAAAATGACTTTTGAGACGTTTTGCGGCGGGATTTTTGAGACGAACTGCTATCTGGTCTCCGCACCCGAAGGCTGGATCTTGTTCGACGCGCCACAGGGCGCTTGCGATTGGGTCCATTCCCGTAATGTCGATCTGAAGCTGCTTCTCCTGACCCATGGCCATATCGATCACGTCCAAGACGTTGCCGCAGTGAAACGACAGTTTGGTTGCCAACTCGGCTGCCATCCGATAACTGCGCCAATGATCTCCGATCCAGATTTTTTTCGGAACTTCGGATTTGAATTGGAGATCGAACCCGTGACGCCGGATTTCTTCATCGAAGAGACACCGTCTCGAAATTTTCTGGGCGCGGAGTTTCAGGTGTTGGAAGTGCCCGGCCATTGCCCTGGGAGCCTTTGTTTTTTCTCGCGCCCGGACCAATTGCTGATCGGCGGGGACGTTCTCTTCGCCGGCGGAGTCGGCCGCTGGGATCTGCCGGGTGGCGATGTCGATCTTCTATTTAGTGGAATTCGCGAGAAGCTTTTCCCCCTCGGCGATGCCGTAACCGTTTTACCCGGCCACGGCCCGCCAACCAAAATCGGGACCGAACGGCTGACCAATCCATTCGTCAGCTAAGCGCGATTCGCATTCGAGCGGCGGAAAAAATTAATTAAGCCGCGCCAAGAGATTCTCGGCTAATTCCAGGCCGTCGATTTTAGCGACGACTTCGCGAAGAGAGCTGACCGCTTTCGGAATATGCTGGAGGAAATGCTGGTGACCTTTGACCAAGCCGAGAAAACCGTAGGCGCCCAGCGCCTGCATCAAGCGTTGCATCGCGCAAAATCGGAGCGTTTCGCTGAAGTCGTCATCTGGTTTTCCGTCGCAATAGTGTTCGAGCAATTCGTCTCGCTCGGCCACAGTTAGATCAACATAAGGATCGTAAAGCACCGAAGCGAGGTCGTACTGAGCCAGGCCTGGACGCATTCCCTGAAAATCGATGAGATAGGCCTGGCTGTGGCGCACTAAAATATTTTGCGATTGGAAATCGCGATGGACCAATACCCGCGAACGCTTGGCCAAATTCTCAGCGATTTCTTGCAAGGCCGGCAATGCCGCGACGTTGTCGATCTTGCCTTTATCGACTCCGAAATGACGGCCGAGGCAATTCTCGAAAAAATAGTTCTGCTCCCAAAGATAAAGCGCGGCGTTGAATTCCGCCGGCAAATGCCGATGCATTTCGATGCAAACGTCTTCCGGCAATCGATGAAGTTTTCGAACTTCGTCCAAAGCCGATTCGTAAAACGCGCGTCGAACCAGCCACGGCTCGGCTCGATGAGTGAACAAATCGTTTTCGCCGAGGTCCTCCAGCCAGACCAGACCTTCGTCCGCATCATGATAATAAATTCTCGGGGCGCGAATTTCGTGCGCTTCCAAGAATTGCGCGATCTCGACGTAGTGACGATTCTCTTCGCGCTCGAGATTGTATTTCACCAAAATCAGCGATTGCTCCGACGAGCAACGAACCCGATAGAATTTTCGGTCTGAGCCGCCTTTCTCGATCGGTGCAATTTTTATTTCATCGACATTGAACCGCGGAAAATGCCGACGCGTCTGGCGGAGAAGGGTCTCGGTTCTCATGGATCAGATGTCGATGTTGCGATGAGTGCCGGTGGCGGTTTTTCGGGCGCGGACAATACAACCAACCAGGTCGCTTTTGGAAGCAATTTGTGCACCGGGCCACACGATTGTGTCTTCGAGAATAACGTCGGCGCCGACCCGGCAATCCCGACCGACAGCCGAGCAGCCGCGTATCTGTGCGCTTGGATCGACAGTCGCGCTCGGATGAACTTGCGCCATCCAGTCGGCCCCTTTCACATAAGCGGGCCGCCAGCCTCCGAGAATCTCTCGATGCACATCGAGGTATTCCGCACGCGAGCCAAGGTTGAACCACTCACCCTGATCCAGCACCACCCCGCCAATCTTGCCGTCCCGGCCAATCCAATCACGCACGATTGGAATGAAGGAAATTTTCTCTTTCGCGGGAATGCGAGCGAAAATGGAGGGATTCCAAACCGCGATATTGGCGAAATCGAATTCGCCCGAAAACCCGTAGCGGCTTGAAATGCCGATCACGCGACCGTCGCGAAGCGCGATCTCCGATCCCAAGCCGGTCTTACGCAACGCCAGGGTGACATCGTTTTCGCGGTTTAGATGTTCATCAATGAGCCGCTGCAATGGAACATCCGTCAGAACATCACCGCTGTAGGTGATGAACGGTTCGCGGCCGAGCTCGGCTTCGATGTTCTTGATGCCGCCACCGGTCTCGAGCAGAATTGGTTCGTTTACGAATGTCAGTGTTACTCCTGCGTAACAATTAGCCGGAAACACTTCGGCAAAAGTTTTCGGGAGTCGATGAGTGTTGATGAAGAATTTTTCGATGCCGATGTCGATTAAATGATCAAGCGCAAAAGTGATGAGCGGCTTCTGAAAAATCGGCACGAGTGGTTTCGGCAATTCGTCTGTTAATGGGCGAAGTCTTGTGCCGAGTCCGGCTCCAAGGACGAATGCTTGTTTGATCTCGGGCATGGCGTTAGAAATCGTTCATGCCTGAACAAACAGTCTGGCGGGGCAGCGTCTCGCAATGGAGGAACTTTGGCTTTTTCCTTGTCCAAATTCTGATCGCAGCTGCAATCGTGTTCATCTTCATCGCCCTGGGGCGCAGTTCATCGCCGGAAATCGGAAAGTTCAGTCCGTACATCCTCTTCTTGCTGGCAGTCCCAATCTTTATCGCTGTGAAGCGTTATCTCCAAACGAAATGCACGGTCTACGAAGTCACGAGCGAGCGGCTAAAAACGACCGAAGGAATTCTGAGCAAAGTGACCGACACGCTCGAGTTTTATCGGATCAAGGACATCGAAAGGCGACAACCTTTTCTATACCGGCTTTGTGGAATCGAGAACGTTCAGCTCAATACTTCAGATACATCATCGCCATTAGTAATTATTGAAGCGATCCCACAGAGCGCTGGTCTTGCCGACGTGATTCGAAATCATGTCGAAACCATTCGGCAGCAAAAAGGCGTCCGGGAGATCGACGTTGAGTAGGGGCTCAGTGCCTAGTCGCTGCCAGACTCCAGTTGTTCCAAGCTCCTGGTGAGATCATCCAGCGCACGAGGGCAGGCGGCTTTGTGTTTGTCGATCCAACGTTCGGAGATCTGCTTGAGGGGTGCGGGGTTCAAGTAGTGGAGCTTCTCGCGTCCGCGCCAGAGGGGAATAATTAGGCTCGCTTTGATGAGGAGGGCGAGGTGTTTGGTGATTCCCTGGCGGGTCATGTCCAAGTCGTGGCAAAGCTCGTTTAGAGTCTGGCCATTTTTTCGGTGGAGCTGATCGAGAAGAGCGCGTCGGCTGGGATCGGCGAGAGCTTTGAAGATATCGTCCACCTTATGCAACCAAATGGTTGCATATCTCTTTTGCCCAGGCAAATCGAGCTTTGGTGCAACGAGAAAGCTGCTGTTTGTTCGACGCTGCGCGGGGGAACGATCAGGTCTTCTTCAGGTAAAGCGTGCGCGTCCCGAAGTCGATGATCCCGTGATGCCGATTAAGAATCTCGGCACCGAGCAAGCCAACCGCCGGTGGCGACAGTTGCAGTGCCTCATGCAGAATACCGCCCAAATCTACTACCCCAACTTCCTTGCCCATCATGTCGCACGTGCCGACCGACAATTTCCGGATTTTGGCGATATCGAGGCCTTCTTCCTTAAGGTTGATCGCCGCTGAAGCCATCCGCGTCTGTTCGGTCGGAATGTGCAGCTGTCTGACAAACGGCTTATGCAAAAGGGTGGCGAACGCGCCGGTATCGATCATCAACCGCGCTTGCGAGCCATTTACGAAACCGCTGACATACAAATTGAAACCATCACTGACAAAGATCGGCACTTTTTGGAATCCGCGGAAATCGAGACCTGGCACCGCCGCCGGCACGTCTGGTTGCAGGTTCAAAATGAGAAGCTGGCGCTGGCAATCCAGAACCGCTCTGCTGGCGAACAACACATCCGCTCCGAGAATCCCATCCGCCTGGCGCTCGTGCAACACGCGCGCTGCGCGGCGGGGTCCACTCATATCGGCGGAGATGGCCGGGACATCGGCCACAGTGAGTCCACCGAGACGCAGCGTGTGCGCCATCACCAATGTGTTGTAGGAGCCGTTTACGCGGACGCGCGTTGGATATTTCGAGTCGGTTGGAACCGGAGTGACCCCAAAGTGGCTGCGGCGCTTCGAAGCGATCACGGTGCCAGGGGAACCACTGTCAACAATCAGCAAGGCGGGCTTATCGTTGATCAAAGCCCGGACGAGCAAATGATTTTGCTGCGAGCGGATGAGCGGTAACGCTTCGAACTGAGCGTCTCGACCGATGGCCAGAGGCACGGAACGCTTGGGAGCGGCCGTGGACGAGAACGGAAACAACGCGCTGGTTCCGCAAAGGATCGACAAGATGATGCGCGCGCCGGACCAAGAACGCGGGCTTTTGGAAATCACGCCGCCGAGAATAGCACCTTTCGTGAAACACGGAAATGATTTCCGCGACCGCGCTGTTTTCCGCGGGTTAAAGGTACGATCCTTGCGCGCTTTTGGCGTTGCCCGATGCAGCCCGGTAAGATTAACTCTCGCCGAGCCAGTACTTTCAAGACCGTGCAAACCTCGACGACTGCGCCGCCCGAAAGCGATCAAAAGTTCGTTCGGGGTCTAGGCCTGCTCGATTCAACCATGCTGGTGGCCGGTTCGATGATCGGCTCCGGCATTTTTATCGTTTCCTCGATCATCGGTCGCCAAGTCGGCGCGCCCGGCTGGCTACTCGTGGTCTGGATTGTCACCGGCGTCCTCACTTTGATGGCCGCGCTTTCCTATGGCGAGCTCGCGGCTATGATGCCGAAAGCAGGCGGCCAATATGTTTATCTGCGGGAAGCGTTTTCGCCGCTGTGGGGTTTTCTTTACGGCTGGACGCTTTTGCTTGTCATTCAAACAGGGACAATCGCCGCCGTTGCGGTTGGGTTTGCGCGTTATACCGGCGTGCTCATTCCCTGGTTTTCCGAATCGCACTACTTGATCAACCCGATTCGTTTCGGCGGCTATGCGCTTTCGCTTTCAACCGCACAACTGCTCGGTCTGGCTATGATCGCTCTGCTCACCTTCATGAACACGCGCGGATTGAGGCTTGGCAAAATCGTCCAGAATATTTTCACAACGGCGAAAACCGGCGCGCTTATTGCGCTTATTCTGCTTGGCATCATTGTTGGTCTCCGATCGGGCGCTGGCGCGGAAAACTTCAAGGACTTTTGGACTTTGCGCGGCGGCTTGCAGGAAGTGGGAGCGGGGTTGACCGCAGCAACGGCATTTGGCCTTTTTGTTGGGATCTGCGTGGCTCAAACACAGTCTCTTTTTTCCGCCGATGCCTGGAATAACATCACGTTCACAGCGGGCGAAGTAGTTAATCCGCGCCGCAATGTGCCGTTGTCGCTTGCTTTCGGAACATTTCTCGTGATCGGACTTTATCTGCTCGCGAACGTTGCCTACCTCGCAACCCTTCCGTTCGCCGCGATTCAGAATGCGCCAAGCGATCGCGTCGCGGTCGCAACTGCGAATGTCATTTTCCCGGGCGCTGGCGCCACGGTCATGGCGGTCGCGATCATGATTTCCACCTTCGGCTGCAATAACGGGTTAATTCTTGCGGGCGCGCGAGCCTATTACGCGATGGCACAGGATGGTTTGTTTTTTCGCCGCGTCAGTAAGCTGAACAAAAACCATGTGCCGGCCTGGGGTCTTATCATTCAGGGATTTTGGGCCGGCTTCCTCGTTCTTCCGCGAGTGGTCAAACCAGACGGCACGTATGGCAATCTTTACAGCAATCTTCTCGATTGGGTGATTTCGGCAGCGCTTATTTTCTATATTCTAACGATCGCGGGAGTGTTCTTGTTACGCTGGAAGCAGCCTAACGTCGACCGGCCGTACCGGGCCTGGGGCTATCCGATTGTGCCCGCACTCTACATTATCGGCGCAAGCGTGATTCTGACCGTGCTCTTCGTTTATCAACCCAAGACAACCCTGCCGGGCCTCGGCATCGTACTAACCGGCCTTCCGATTTATTTTCTGTGGCGAAAGTCGCCGACCACTTAGCTTTTCGGCCTGCGGCATGCTGCCTTTTGTGAGAGCAAAACGATTTCGTTATCCGAACAAGGAGAACTAACGCATGGCAAATCTATTCAAGAGAAAACCGCTGCGCCGTCTGATGCACGAAGCCGAGGAAGTTGGCGAGCATACCCTCAAGCGTTCGTTAGGCTGGGTGAATCTGGTCGCGCTCGGCATCGGTGGAATCATCGGCGCCGGTTTGTTCGTGCGAACGGCGGCCGCTATTGCCGATCGTGCGGGTCCGTCAGTCGTGCTCGCATTTGTCGTTGCTGGAATCGGCTGCGCCTTCGCCGGTCTTTGCTATGCCGAGTTCGCGTCCATGATTCCGGTCGCCGGCAGCGCTTACACTTATTCCTACGCGACCATGGGCGAATTCGTCGCATGGATCATCGGTTGGGATTTGATTCTCGAATACGCTGTCGCCGCATCGACCGTGTCGGACGCCTGGAGCGAATACGCCAACCGAGTGTTGAGCTGGTTCAACATGGCGATTCCGTATCAATGGACGCATTCGCCGTTCGAACACGATCCCGGCGGCGTTCACGGCATCATGAATGTGCCTGCGCTTTTCATTTTGCTCCTGCTCACCATGCTGCTCATTCGCGGGACGAAAGAATCGGCGTTCGTCAACGGACTGATCGTCATTTTGAAAGTGTCTATCGTGCTGCTTTTCATCGGCATCGGCTGGCAATTCATTAATCCGGTGAACCACACACCGTTCATTCCGTCGGCGACGACTCATGTTACCGCGCAGGGCATCACGCATAATTATGGCGGTTTGTTAGGCATTCTCGGCGCTGCCGGCGTCGTGTTTTTTGCTTACATCGGTTTCGACGCCGTCTCGACCGCTGCGCAGGAAGCGCGCAATCCGAAGCGCGACATGCCGATTGGGATTCTCGGTTCGTTAGTATTTTGTACGATTCTTTACATACTGTTTTCCTACGTCCTGAGCGGCGTGGCGACCGTCGAAGATTTCCGCGCCGCAGGTCGCGAAGCATCGGTCGCGTTCGCGATCAGCAAATACATGCACGGCTACGAATGGCTCTCGCGTGCCGTCACCATCGCGATTCTCGCCGGTTTTTCGTCCGTCATTCTTGTAATGTTGTTAGGCCAATCCCGCGTCTTCTTCTCCATGAGCCGAGACGGCCTCGTCCCGCAAGTCTTCTCGGAAGTGCATCCGCGTTATCGCACGCCATGGAAATCGAACATACTCTTTTTCTTTTTCACCGGCGCGCTCGCCGCGTTCGTGCCCGCCGATGTTACCGGCGAAATGACCAGCATCGGCACATTGTTCGCCTTCATTCTTGTTTGTGCCGGTGTCTGGATCATGCGCGTGAGAAATCCCGAGCTTGAACGGGGGTTCCGGGTCCCGGCCGCACCTCTCGTCGCGATCCTCGGCATCGTCACCTGCGGTGCGATGATTTACGGCCTCGGCTGGACCAACTGGATGCGATTGATCGTCTGGCTGCTGATCGGCTTCGTCTTCTACTTCGGTTACGGCAAGAGCCACAGCCGCATCGACGCGCCGCATCCAACGGACATGCCCGAAGGAATCAAGATGACCCGCGACGGTTTGTTGTAGCGAATCGCTGCCGACTGATTGCCAGGCGCGAGTAGCGCGTTTAGCTCCAGCTGCTTTCGGAAAATCCGTGGGCCGGACTAGTCGCGCCAAATCCAAGTAGTGCTTCCGCTCGGCGGCGCAGGGCCGCACCGTTTCGGCGGTCAGTAAAGGCGCGGCGAGCTGTGCTCATGTCTTCAATTGATAGATCCATCGCGCGAAGAAGTTCCCATTCCTCTGGGCGCAAGAGGGCCTGATCTTCCTCGCTCACCGCGCGTTTTTGCAACCGTGAAATAATTTCAGTAAGTGCGTCGGTATTCGACGCGCGAAAGAGATCGATGAGCCGTTGGAAACTGAGATGGAAAGGGATCGTGGCAACATCGACATCGAGATTTTCAACCACCTGTCCGGGAGGCACGGTGGTCCGCTCGGAGATCGCGACGGCGTTCCAAACGTTTTCCGGCCGGTAATATCCGATCTCGACCTGATATGTTTCACGCGCCTCTGAAACTAATAAATAGCAATTGCCCGCCATCGGCTCGACGGCTTCAGTCATCTCTTCGGTACCGTCAGCTCGATAAACGCGCAGATGCACTTGTCGATCCACCGGTGCCGTGCTCTCGAAAATGGCAGACCAGTCAACGTTCCAATAAACAAAAAGAGTTCGTGGATCGCGCGCGATCGCGAATAAAAGCGGGGCACCGTAAACGCGTGGCAATTCAATCGCATCCGCAAGTTCGGCCGGCGGTTTGGAGTCGCTCCTCGCCAGTCGAACGACCGGACCATTCGAAACGCGGTATTCTTTCAGACCCAGCGTAGACGATTCGCTTTTTTCGGTCGTTTCTTCAAACATAGCCTCAGCCACACCTTGACTGAAATCAGATAAAGGCAAAGCGGAATTTGCGCCAAATCGCAGACCATCGACAGTCGATTTGCTCATTCTGTCGGCGATCGTGAAGCGTTACATCATTTTCAATCCCGCCGCGGGATCCGTTACAGATCGGAAAGAGCTTCTTTCCGCGCTGGCACGGCTAGAACCGGCCAAATTGCGGCTTACTAAAAAACGAGGTGACGCGGAAAGATGGACACGCGAGGCGATCAAAACAAAAAGCGATTTCATCGCCGTTGCCGGCGGCGACGGAACACTAAACGAAGTCGTAAATGGATTGGCTAAGGCTGCGCGCCGACCTCGAGTTGGACTCATACCATTGGGCACCGGCAACGATTTTGCGCGTACGCTTGGTTTGCCATCTTCGCTCGAAGAAAACATCGACATCTTGAAGTCCGCGGCCAAGACGGCGCCAGTCGATCTAGTCCGCGTTACTAGCAAGCGGCGCATCCGGTATTTCGTGAACGTTTCGGCCGGCGGCTTTAGCGGACTCGTGGACAAAAAGACCACGCGCAAAGTCAAACGAACCTGGGGACCACTAGCTTACGTGCGAGGCGCGGCCGCGGCGTTGCCAAACCTACATGCTTATCGGACGAAGATTAAATTGGACGATGATAAAGAATTCGCCGCCGAACTTTTCAACGTCGTAATCGCGAATGGTCGCTTCGTCGCCCACGGACTACCGATCGCACCAACGGCCGATCCCGGCGATGGTCTCCTCGACGTGGTTCTGATCCCAAAAGTCAGAGGTCCCGAGTTAGTACTGCTGGCAGCGGAGATCGTCTTAGGTAAACATGTGTCCAGCAGTGACGCGGTGCTTCGACGAGCCAAAAAAGTTGCGGTCCGATCAAATCCTGGAATGTGGTTCAACGTAGACGGCGAACTCATTGGAAACGCACCCGCCGTATTTCAAATCATGCCCCGCGCGCTAAACTTTGTCGTGAGATGACGACGAAAATAGTATCCTTGGACGAATTGCTGGATCGCGCCAAAGCCTTGCGCGCGGCTGGAAAAAGAATCGTCGTAACCAACGGATGTTTCGATCTCCTGCACGTTGGGCACATTCGGTACTTGAAAGCTGCCCGAGCGCTCGGCGATGTCCTAGTCGTTGGCGTGAACGGCGATCGGTCGGTCCGCGAGCTCAAGGGCCCCGGTCGACCACTCAATAACGAAAAAGATCGCGCCGAATTGGTGGCTTCGCTGCAGTCGGTCGATCTGGTCGCGATTTTTCCAGAATTACGGGCCGCTCAATTTATTGAGCTGGTGAAGCCGGACGTTTACGTTAAAGGCGGCGACTATGATTCAGAATCATTGAACGCCGAAGAACGTGCCACACTTGAAAAAATCGGGTCAAAGATCGACATCGTTCCGTTTGAAAAAGGATACTCGACCTCGAGCCTGATCGAAAGACTGCAAAAAAAGTGAAGCCGCTCGGGCTCGGAATTCTCGGATCGGGTAAAGGATCGAACTGCCGCGCCATTTTGGAAAGCATCCGAGCGGGAACGCTGCCGGCGGTCGCGCGGATTGTGATTTCGGATGTGTTCGACGCTCAGATCCTCGAAATCGCGCGCGAGTTCTCCGTTTCGAATGTTTATCTGCCGCCCGGTCAATTTCGGACACGCCTTGATCTCGAGGCCGAGACCGAGCTCGTTCGGATGCTGCGGGACGCGGAAGTGGAGCTAGTTGTGCTCGCTGGATTCATGCGGGTTCTCAAAGCACCCATGCTCGAAGCGTTTCCGCGGCAGATCATCAACATCCATCCGTCGCTGCTTCCAACATTCCCCGGATTAGAAGCTTGGAAACAAGCCCTCGCGGCCGGGGAAACCATTACCGGCTGCACCGTCCATTATGTCGACGAAAAGATCGATCACGGAGACATAATCGCTCAGAGAGAAGTGCCTATTTTGCCTAACGACTCAGCCGAAACTCTGCACGCGCGAATTCAAATCGCGGAGCATGAACTTTATCCGGAAGTAATCGCTCAACTTTGCGGCCAGCGTTCGTCTTAACCACGCTCAGGTTTTTGATCACGCGCAAGCAGATCTTCCATCGCACGAGCCGCCGATTTACCTTTATGAACGAGTGCATAAACCTCGTCAATTATGGGCGTATCGACATTCAGTCGACGCGCGCACTCATAAGCGCTCTTTGAAGTAGGAATACCCTCGGCAACCGTTTGCATTGAAGCAGTGATCTCTGTCAGCGAGCGGCCTTGTCCGAGTTGTTCGCCAACGCGACGATTGCGGCTATGCCGGCTGAAACAGGTCGCGGTTAGGTCTCCCGCACCGCTCAAACCGTAAAACGTTCGCGCATCCGCACCCATCTTCGTACCGAGCCTGATCATTTCAGCGAGTGAACGTGTGACCAAGGCGGCTTTTGAATTGTCTCCAAGACCGAGGCCGTCGCCGGCTCCGGCTGCGATCGCAAAAATATTCTTGAGCGCGCCGCCCAACTCGATTCCGGCAAGTTCCTCGCCCGTGTAAATCCGGAAACGCGGCGTACCGAGAAGTTTTTGAAGTTCGCCGGCACGCGCGGTTTCGGTGCAGGCTAAGACCGTCGCCGTGGGCAGCTCACGCGCAACTTCGATGGCCAAATTCGGACCGGACAGCACGGCCACGGCGTGTTCCGGAAAGGTTTCGATTAAGATCTCGCTCATCCGTTTGCCGGTTCCGTGTTCCAAACCCTTAACGCAGCTAAGTAAGGCCGCATCGTCATTCTTGAGGAGCGTCCGAAATCGTCGTGTAATTTCTCTCACCACAGTCGAAGGGGTCGCGAGGACAACTAAATCGGCAGCCCCGCAATCTCGGAGATCACTCGTTAGGCGAATATCCTCAGGAAGTGAAACTCCAGGAAGATAGACAGTGTTCTCGCGCGTCGTTTGAATTTGTTCGACGCGTGCAGCGTTGTTTCCCCAAAGTAAGACTCTACGCCCTTGCTTTGTCCAAATTACAGACAACGCCGTGCCCCAGCCGCCGGCTCCAATTACGGCGATTTGCTTCGCGTTCACTTTCGATCGAAACGCAGCTCAGTCCCGCTACGAAGACGCGACAAATTCGATCGATGTCGGGCGACAACGATCGCGGCTAAGCAGAGGGAAAAATACACTGGAATGGTCGAGCGCAGTTGATGCAGAAATAGCATCGCTGTCATTGCCACCGGAAGCGCGATTGCAGCGGCGATTGAAGACAAAGAAACGTAGCGGGTGAGTTGGAATACTAAAACCCACACGGCGCACATTACCAGCGCGGCCATCCAATTAATTCCAAATAGAACGCCAAGCGAAGTAGCGACTCCCTTGCCGCCCTTGAAGCGAAGCCAAACAGGAAAGATATGCCCGATGACGGAAAAGACACCGCCAACGGCAGCGTAAAAATCGGCGGAAGTCGGAGTTAAATCGGCTTTGCTCGCGACAAAAATAGAAATCATCACCGCAACAACGCCTTTCGAAAAATCGGCTAAAAACACTGGATATCCAAACCGCTTGCCGAGAACGCGTGTTACGTTCGTGGCACCGACGTTTCTACTGCCGACTGTGCGCACATCAATTCCGGCCATTCGTCCCAAGATATAACCAGTCGGAAAGGACCCAACCGTATATCCGATCAGTGCTACAGCGACAAGCGATGAGGCGATCACGCGGTTAGTTACTTTGAGCAGCGGAAAGCTGATCAATACTAGATCCTAAGTCTCTTTTATTAAGCCATATATGCAAAATTGATATATCAGACTGAGTGACGCCACTAATGCGCGCGGCATCTCCCAAGGACATCGGACGCACCCTGCTCAGTTTTTGCCGGGCCTCAGAGCTCAGACCTGTTACTACTCCAAAATCGAAGCCGTCCGGAATTTTTTGAAGGCTGTTTCTCTGCAACGCCTGGTTTTGCTGAGCCTGTCGCAGCGCATAACCCTCGTATTTGACCTCGTTTTCAACCAGCTCCCAAATCTCTGCGGGCGCCAGGGATTGAATCTCCGCGGCCAAATCAACGTAGCTGAAATCCGCCCGTTTTAGCAGTCGATTCAGCGGTACGTTGTCAACCTTCGTCTTACTTACCTTCGACCGACATCCCTCTATCAATGCCATTTTTTGCTCAAAGCAGGCCCACCTTGCCCGATCGATGAGCCCGATTTCGAATCCCCGAGGTGTCAGGCGCTGGTCAGCGTTTTCCTGCCGCAGATGCAGTCGGTCTTCGGCCCGACTGCTAAACATTCGATACGGCTCCTCCGTTCCTTTGGTCACCAAGTCGTTTATCAGTACGCCAATGTAAGCCTCGTTTCGTTTGAGGACGAATGGTGAGCGATTTTGAGTTCTAAGGCCCGCGTTAACGCCAGCGACCAATCCTTGCGCCGCCGCTTCTTCGTAGCCAGATGTGCCGTTAATCTGGCCCGCCAAGTATAGGTTCTGCACCAACTTCGTTTCCAGCGTAGCCGAAAGCTGTGTCGGTGGAAAGTAATCATACTCTACCGCATAGCCTGGACGCATTATTTCCGCGTTCTCAAGTGCTGGAATAGAGTGGACGAATTCAACCTGGACATCATAGGGCAGGCTCGTTGAGATGCCATTTATGTAGTACTCCTCGCTGTGGCGACCTTCCGGCTCCAGGAAAAGTTGGTGCGTTTCCCGGTGGCTAAACCTCACTATCTTATCTTCGATTGACGGGCAGTAACGAGGTCCGACGCCATGGATTCGGCCAGCATAGAGCGGTGAGCGATGGAGATTCTTCTCAATTATCTCTCGCGTTCGAAAGGCTGTTTGCGTAATCCAACACGGGAGCTGTTCCACGTGGAACTTCGGGGAATAGATATCGTTCAACGTAAAAATGTCATCGGCGCTAGCGTTGCCAGTGCTTGGGGCAAAGTAAGAAAATCGCGGTGGGGGTTCATCCCCCAATTGGATTTGGCAGCGCCCGAAATCGATCGAACGACTGTTGATCCGACAAGGTGTTCCCGTTTTAAATCTGCCAACCTCAAATCCGATGTCTTTCAAATTAGCACTTAGACTTGAGTTCGTGTCGGCCATCCTTCCACCGGGTTTGCTCTTTTCGCCCACATGCAACAATCCACGCAGAAACGTACCCGCAGTAATCACGACCGCGTCGCCCGTTATCATGACGCCTAAGTCGGTCTCGACCCCGCGCACGGTCTCATCCTTGATGACTATTTTGCAAACAGTCGCCTGTTTTAAGTCTAGGTTCCGTGTGCGCTCCAAGATCGCCTTCATTCTGAATTGGTAGGCCTTCTTGTCGCATTGAACTCGCGGCGCCCGAACAGCTGGCCCTTTCGATCGATTTAGCATCCGAAATTGGATGCCCGTTGCATCGGCATTTAAACCCATAGCTCCACCGAGTGCGTCGATTTCACGGACCAGTTGACCTTTTGCCAGGCCCCCAATCGCCGGATTACACGACATTTGCCCGATCGTGTCCAAGTTTTGCGTCAACATGAGCGTCCGGCAGGCAAGCCGAGCCGATGCCAGAGCGGCCTCAATTCCGGCATGGCCGCTACCAACCACAATCACATCGTAGTGAGTGGGTAATTTAAACACCTCGATCGCCTTTCAAATTGGGGGGTTGTGACCAGTCGAAATATTCCATAACTTACTGTTTTAAAGATATTTACAAATTGATAACTGCTGATCCGACCGGTTTTTGTTCGGGACGGACTTCTTGGACTGCTCTCAGCGCCGTGCGCGTCAGAAAAGTAAAAAGCAGGACCGTGATTGCAAATGCTCCGCCCCAAGTCCAATACTCGACAATACGAGGATGACTTCGACCTCGAGCGAGATTCAGTCCTAGCTGACCCAGTGTTCCCAAGTACGCGTACAGAAAGAGGCCCGGTGCGCGTCCGGCAGTTGTCCAAAGGATGTAAGGCCAAAAGCGGATTCTCGTGAGGCCAAAAAAATAGTTAAGAAGACTCGTGGGAAACAGCGGATGCAATTGACAGAGAAAGATAATTTTCCATGCATCACGCGCCACAGCTCTTTCCAAGACGTGCAACATGGGACTTCGGGAGAGCTTTGCGCCTAGATACCGTTCGCCTAACCAATGGCTTAACGCGAACGAAACACCTGCTGCGATACTGTTGCCCAAAAGCACAATGAAAAAGCCCCACCAAAGGCCGAAGAAAAATCCGGCGCCAATGCTCAAAATTCCCCCGGGTAAAAGGAGAATATTACACGCGGCAAAGAGCAGCGGGTAAAAAATTCCGCCCCAGCTTCCCATTTCAGTAACTCGACGCTGCAATTCTCCGATTAAAGCGATCATGGGAAAAAAGTGCGATAGCAGCGCCACCCCAATGACTACGATACCGATACCGGAAAGCTGAAAATAGATGGTGCGTCGGCTTTCCAGCATTCCCGGAGTTTGCCCGGCTCAGAGACTCGGTGCAAACTCCGGGTGCTTGCTTCAAAGTGGTGCCCTCCACCACCGAACCCGAAGGGTTCGTTCCCGATTAAGCGGTCGGAGACTCTGCTTTCCGACGACGCGGAATGCCGAGACTGTCAAAAATCACGCGCGTAGCGTCCGAGCGATTGAGAGTATAGAAATGAATTCCGGCCACGTGGTTATCCAAAAGGTCGTGACATTGCTCCAACGCGAAGTGAACGCCAACGCGCTTGACCATTTCCTTATCGCTTTCGCACCGCTGGATGGCGCGCAGAAGTCTCGCCGGGAACCGAGCGCCACCGGCGAGCTCAGCGATCCGCCTCAACCCGCTCATGGAAGTAACTGGCATGATGCCGGCGATAATCGGCACGTTGATGTTCGCCAGCGCGCAACGCTCACGAAAATCCAAGAAGTCGCGATTCTCAAAGAATAGCTGCGTGACAATATAGTCGGCGCCGGCATCCACTTTCGCCTTCAGATGATCCATTTCGATTAGCCGATTCGGCGTTGCAGGATGGCCTTCGGGAAAACCGGCTACGCCAATGCCGAAACCGCGACGATCAGGATGGACGCCGGATTCATTGAATCGGCGAATGAATTTCACCAAATCAATCGCATGTCGGAACGAGTCGCGCGATTTATCGTAGGCCATTTCAGCCGGTCGATCTCCTCCAAGTGCGAGAATGTTTCCAATCACCGATCTGGCATATCGAGTTAGAATTGCTTCAATCTCTTCTTCGTTGTGGCAGACACAGGTTAGATGAGGAATCGGATCGAGTTTCGTTGTGTGTTGAATCCGCTCGACCAGATCGTGGGTTAAATCGCGCGTTGAGCCACCTGCGCCGTATGTGACGCTAACAAAATGCGGCATGTACGATTCGAGATCTCGAATCGTTTGGTAGAGAGTCTCGGCCGCCTCCGGCGATCTCGGAGGAAAGAACTCGAACGAAAATGTGGGCGAACTCCCCTGCATGATATCTGTGATATGCATCAATTCGACTCTATCTTCGTTCTTCCTCTGACTTTTGGTCAACCGACCAAGCA
>DASZJH010000154.1:0-3458 GCA_035948375.1 Chthoniobacterales bacterium | reverse complement strand
CTTCGCTATCGCGTTGATCGCGTTTCTGTACTCGTCCGTCGGGCACGCCGGCGCGTCCGGTTACATCGCGACGATGACTTTGTTCGGGCTTGCAGCCCCAGTCATTCGACCGACTGCACTCGTGCTCAACATTCTCGTCGCGATCATCGGTTCGTTTCAGTTTTGGCGGGCCGGGCACTTTTCATGGAAATTATTCTGGCCCTTCGCACTGCTTTCGGTTCCGGCCGCGTATTTCGGCGGCTATCTTCAACCTTCGGCTAGCATCCTTCGAATCTTGATCGGGCTGGTGCTGCTTTTCTCGGCGGCGCGTTTATTTTTTCGCCGAAGCGATCCAGAGGGAACCAACCCTCCCGGGAAACCGCTCGCAATCGGTGTCGGCGCCGGTCTCGGACTTCTTTCAGGCCTTACCGGCACGGGCGGCGGAATTTTTCTCACGCCGCTGCTGCTGTTTTGTCGATGGGCTCGGATCAAGCAGGCGGCCGCGGTCTCGGCGCTTTTCATTTTGGTGAATTCAATCGGCGGTCTCGTTGGATATTTTTCGGCGACCCATTCGATTCCATCGCTCGGGATGACTCTCGCGATCCCCGCAATTGCCGGCGGAACAATTGGTTCTTATCTGGGAAGCCGGCGTCTTCCCGCGCGCGGCATTGCAATTTTTCTGGCGACCGTGCTGACGATCGCCGGTGCGAAATTAATTCTGACGCGCTGACAATTCCAATTTCGGCGCATTTTTGGGCGACCACGGATTTGTTTTGAAATCCGATTCTTCGATTTTGATTCGTTCGCGGCCCAAGAGTTCGAGCAGACCAGTGACATCGAGCGCGTGATGTTTCGGGGCATAGCCCGCCAGGTTTTTCTCGGCCAGCGCGAACAGCCGCACCGCCGGGCGCAGACGACGGCTGTGCTTGGCATGCGTTGGATGTTCGAAATTTTTTTGCAGATGGACAAATGCGCCCGCGGCCTGGATCAGTCCCTTGAAAAAATTATCGTCAGCGGTGTCGGTATTGAGCCAGAGATGCTCCAGGACGTCGTGCGCTTCGTAGTAACGTTGGTCATTCCAGCAACGAAAATAAGCGCGGTAGAACGGATGGTTCGCTATCTCACCGGAGAAATTGGCGTCATCGCCTTCGAGGTCGCGGACGAATTGCGAAATTCTTTCGCCTTTGTTCATGAACCGCTTAATTTCACCATGCCGAAGATGATGGGCAAACCGACTTTTCTGGAGGGCACCGACATCCTTCGTTGCCACAAACAAGAATGACGCCGGCTGAATTGGCGATTGTTCTCGCCGCCATCGCCGCGCTGATCTTTTGCTCGGCGCTTTTCTCCGGACTCGAAACGGCGCTCTTTTCGCTTCGCCCACATCAACTCCGCCGATTAGAAACGAACAATCCTGCGCTGGTCAATTTCGTGAAGTTTTTTCGCGACTATCCGCGCCGGGTTTTGAACGTTCTGCTGCTCGGTGATGGGCTGGTTAAAGTTCCGCTGGTAGTTCTCTGCCTTTTTTTGCTGTGGCGCGGACCGCTCGCCGGACGCGTTCACCAATGGCTCGCCGCCGTCCTTATTTTTGCGGTTGTCGTTTTGCTTTGCGACTTGATGCCAAAACTGCTCGCTCTTTCGGCGCCTTATCGCCTGTCCGCCATCGGCGCATTTACTCTGCGCACATCGTTGCGATTGCTCGATCGCGTTGGACGTGCGCTGGAAACCGCGAGCACGGCGATTGTCGATCTTGTCACACCGAAGCACCTGCATACTCGCGCGCGATTGAGCGACGAAGAACTCGAAACTTTGGTCGAGATCGGAGCCGAGGAAGGAACGTTGCAAGAAGCTGAAGGTGAAATGATCCAGGAAATTATCAAGATGGGCGACAAGACGGCGAAGGATTGCATGACTCCGCGCGTGGAAACTTTCACTTTGGCTGACGATCTGCCCAACGAGCAGGCCATCGCCCAATTGAGGGAACGACGTTATCGGCGCGTGCCAGTCTACGCTGATACCCCGGACAACATTGTGGGCATCGTGGACGTGAAATTGTTCCTGCTCGATCCGTCGGAACATTATACCGAAACATTGCTCGCGCCTTCCTTCGTCCCGGAAACGATGCGCGCGCTCGATTTGCTCAAACTTTTTCTCACTCACCCGCAGGGATTGGCGATCGTGGTCGATGAGTTTGGCGGGACCGAAGGCATCATCACAATGGCCGACATCGTGGAGGAAATTCTCGGTGATGCCGCGCCGCCCGGCAGCGATGTCGATCTTTACATCGAACCGCTGGAGAATGGAAAATTTCTGGTCAGCGGTCACGCCCGTCTCGACGATCTGCGCGAGCATCTCGGCTTCGAGCTGGAAGCCGACGGCATCGACACGATTGGCGGCCTCGTCTTCAATCGGCTCGGTTACTTGCCGCCTGAAGGAACTCAAATCGAGTTGCCGCGCCTTGCTGTAACGGTCCGGCGCACTAGTCGAAAACGAATCGAAGAGTTGCTCCTGGAAAAAACAACCTGCATCGAAGATCAGGACGACAGCAGCGCCGCGGCATGAAAGCGTCTCTCATCATTCTCGGTTGCTGGGCGATTTCGTTTCTGTTTAGCGGAGTCGAAGCGGGACTGATGTCGATCGACCCCGTCCGCTTGCGTCATCACGCGAAACTTGGCCAGCCCGAAGCGGTCCGGCTCGATCGTCTGCTTCAAGCACCGGAACGTTTGCTGGTTACCGTCTTGCTCGTTACAAACTTTGCCGACATCGTCGGCCTGTTGTTGCTGGCGCGATATTTCGTTTCGCGTTTCGGTGATGCGGGTTTCGCTCTGAGCATCGTCATCGCGCTCCCCATTTATCTTTTTGTTCTCGGCGTCCTGCCGAAAGCACTGTTTCGCCGGTTTCCATTCCGTGCCCTCGCGCCGCTCTCGCGCTTTCTTCAACTCACCACTGCGCTGCTCTCGCCATTACTGGCAATCGGCGCGGAGTTGGGCCGCCTCTTTCTGCCATCGCGCGCCAAGCGTAGAGGTCGCTTGTTCGCCGGACGCGACGAACTTAAACAAATCACCGCGGAAAGCGAACGCCAAGGATCAATCACTTCAACCGAGCGAGCCATGATCCACAATGTTGTCGATTTTCAAAACGTGACCGCGCGCGACGTGATGAAGTCGTTGTCGAAAATCGAAAGCTTGAAACCGGACTCGACGATTGAGGACGCGCTCAACCTGAATCGCTCCACCGGTTTCGATCGGTTGCCCGTGATCGATAAGACCGGCGACGCGGTCGGCCTCGTAAACGTGTTCGACATTTTACTCGATAAAGAGTCGAAATCGCTCGCCAGTTATCTTCGGCGGATGGTCACCGTCCAGGAAAGCGAACCAGCTTCGCGCGCGATCCAGCGCCTGCGCGCCGCGCGCCTCGGCATGGCCGCGGTTGTCGATCAAAAAAGAAACTTGATTGGTTTTGTCAGTAGCGAAGATGTC
>DASZJH010000153.1:0-20986 GCA_035948375.1 Chthoniobacterales bacterium | reverse complement strand
TTGCGCTGGAAGTTGTCAGCCTGACCTTGCTCGTCGAATGCCATCACGATCACCGCCGCGCCGTAACGTTTGATCAGGCGCGCCTGTCGCAGGAATTCGTCTTCGCCATTTTTCAGGCTGATCGAATTCACGACCGCCTTGCCTTGAACGCATTTCAGTCCCGCTTCGATCACGCTCCATTTCGAGCTGTCGATCATGATTGGAATCCGCGCGATCTCCGGCTCGCTCGCGATCAGATTCAAGAAGCGATTCATCGCCGCTTCCGAATCGATCATCCCTTCGTCCATGTTGACGTCCAGGATGTTGGCGCCGCCCTGCACCTGCTGGCGCGCGACCGCGAGCGCGCCATCGAAATCGCCGTTGAGAATCAGCTTCGAAAATTTTGGCGAACCGGTGATGTTGGTTCGCTCACCAATGACGACGAAACCGAACTCCGGCGTGATGTTCAGCGGCTCGAGGCCGGAAAGTTTTAACGTCATGCGAGCGAAAGTTCCGGTACTCTCCGCGGCGCCAGATTTTTTACCGCGTCTGCAATCAATCGAATGTGATCTGGGGTTGTTCCGCAACATCCGCCAACCAAATTCAGCCAGCCGTTTTCGGCCCATCGCGTTAGTTTAGGCGCAAGACTCTCCGGCGTTTCGGGAAATCCGGTTTCGGAAAGCGGGTCTGGCAATCCGGCGTTCGGATACGCGCCAACATAAAACGGCGCCACCCGCGCGAGTTCTTCAATGAACGGACTCATTTCGTCCGGTCCGAGAGAGCAATTCAATCCCACCACCAGTGGCTGCGCGTGAGAGATCGAAGTCAGAAATGCTTCGACCGTCTGTCCGCTCAAAGTGCGACCGGCTTTGTCGGTGACGGTTCCGGAAACGATCAGCGGAAGTCGCTTTCCGACTTTTTCGAAAACCTCCGCCGTGGCAAATAAAGCGGCCTTGCCATTCAACGTGTCGAAAATTGTTTCGATGAAAAGAAGATCGACGCCTCCTTCAACCAATGCGCTGATCTGGTCAAAATATGTCTGGCGCAATTGGTCGAACGTGACTGCGCGAAACGCGGGATCGCTTACGTCCGGCGAGATGGATGCGGTGACGGGGAGGGGACCAATCGAACCGCCGACAAAACGGCGAGCGCCGATTTGTTTTGTAATTTGATCGGCGGCCCGCCGAGCGATTGTTGCGGCTGCCGTGTTCATTTCCAGAATGAGCGCGCGAAGATCGACATCGTCTATCACGCGTTCGAAAAATTCCTGATCCTTGCGACCTCTTGTCGGCTCGCCCTGAAAAAGAAAATCATGCAAGCCGATCGTGGTTGCGTTGAACGTGTTGGTCTCAATGATGTCGGCGCCGGCATTGAGATATTCGGCGTGTATCTCCTCGATCGCTTGAGGCTGGGTCAGGTTTAGCAATTCCAGGCAACCTTTGATATCCTTGCCTTTGCGATCGCGAAACCGTGTTCCCCGATAATCTTGCTCGGAAAATTTCCGGCGCTGAATCATCGTCCCCATGGCGCCGTCGAGAACAACGATGCGCTGGCGTAGAAGTGCCTCCAGAGGATGAAGTTCAATGGCCATGTCTGCGGAGAACTAAGCGGCGATTATGCCAAGTATCAAGAAACAAATCTACGCATCATGATACGTAGATGTGTTTGTCAACAAAACGACGGACCGAAAAACCAAAGCCAATGTATGTCTGTCTCTTGGATTAAGATCGGATTAGAGTATTGGCACCGAGTGGTACTGACGAAATTTGTAACCGGAGCATTATGGTGGCGGTCGTTTTCCTGAGAAAATTTCACCTCGCATGACCAGTTCTGACCGGACCCTCATTTTTCTGCACATCCCGAAAACGGCGGGGACCACGTTGTACGAGATTTTGGACCATGCCTTCCGATCGGCTGAGACTTTGACCTTTGACGGTTACAATCACCCTGAGGAGATACCGGAATTCATTCGCGCGCCGGAAGGTAAGCGCGCCCGTTATAACTTAATCAAGGGCCATTTGGACTTTGGTTTGCACCGTTACATTCCGCGCGATTCGACCTACGTCACTCTCCTGCGCGAGCCGATTAGCCGCATCGTCTCCTTTTATGACCATGCTCGTCGTCATCCGCAACATTATCTCTACCCCGTGCTGAAAAACGGTGGCGATCTTAAAAAAATCTTAAAAACCCACGCCACCACGGAACTGTTCAATCAACAAACGCGGATGATTGCCGGCGATGAATGGTGCGATTTAAACCGGCCGGTCGATGCCGCTGCTCTGGAGCGGGCGAAAGACAATATGCGCAAACATTTTGCCGTGGTCGGTTTGACCGAAGAATTTGACGCGAGTCTGCTTTTGATTCGCCGTGCCGCCTCAACCAAAATGCCATTTTATCGTAAAAGAAACGTCGCTCCGACCGATGCGCGATCTGATGCGCTCGATGCAGAGACGCGCGGGCTGGTCTGCGAAGCGAACACGCTGGATGTCGAATTGTATAAGTTCGGCCGCGAGCTCTTTAACGCGCAACGCCGAGCCGCGGGCATGATGTTTGAAGCCGAGCTGCGTTCGTTTCAGCTGCTAAATCGCGGGCGCGAAGCATGGCTGCGTGCGCGAGACAACGCGAAACAGGTTCTTCGAAAGAGGAGAGCCGCATCGATCGAAGCAAAACCTACCGTGTAAATCTCCGCTTCGGCTGCAAGATCGACAAGGGTAAGATCGACAATTAGATCTTGGGTGTGCAAGCGATTCGGCTTTTCAAATCGCTCACGTGCGATCAACGAAACACCTTCGTCGCCTGTTTTCTTGGTTGGGCGCTCGACGCGCTCGATTTCTTTCTAGTGACGTTCGTCCTGGTGCCGATCGGTCACGATTTCGGCCGAAGCATTACGAAAGTCACGTTCGCGATCACGCTGACGTTGATGATGCGCCCGGTTGGCGCGCTCCTTTTTGGCTGGCTCGGCGACAAGTTCGGCCGTCGCATCCCGCTGATGGCGGACATTATTTTCTATTCGGTGATGGAGTTGCTCACCGCATTCGCGCCTAACTTCACAATCTTTCTGATCCTCCGCGCGCTATTCGGGGTCGGAATGGGCGGCGAATGGGGACTCGGCGCGTCGCTGGCGATGGAATCGCTCCCGACGCAGGCGCGTGGTTTGTTTTCGGGGATCTTGCAGCAAGGTTACGCGGTTGGCTATCTGCTGGCCGCCCTGGTTTATTGGGTCGTCTTTCCGCATTTCGGATGGCGCGGTTTGTTTGTCGCCGGCGCGCTGCCAGCATTTCTGGTGATCTACATTCGCGCGCGCGTGCCGGAATCGCCGGTGTGGGAGCGAGATCGCGCTCGAGAGAAGCCTTCACTCAAGATCTCGATCTTATTCAAGCAACACGGCAGCTTGTTCATTTACGCCGCACTATTGATGACGGCATTCAACTATATGTCTCACGGAACGCAGGATCTTTACGCGACCTATCTGCAAAAACAGCGCGGATTTGATTCCGATCAAACTTCGCAGATCGCGATCATTTATGCGTTCGGGATGATTTGCGGCGGGACAATCGTTGGTCATTTATCGCAACAGCTGGGACGGCGCCGCTTAATTATCTTGTCGGCGATTTGCGGAATGTTCCTGATTCCGCTTTGGATTTTTGCGCCGACGACGGCGCTCCTCATTTTCGGCGGGTTTCTGATTCAGTTTATGGTCCAGGGCGCATGGGGTGTGGTCCCGGTGCACTTGAACGAGCTGTCGCCGGCCAACTTCCGCGGGACTTTTCCGGGTCTGGCCTATCAACTGGGAAACTTCGCCGCTGCGTATGCTGCCCAGCAACAGGCGTGGTTAGCCGAGCATTTTCGCCTTGCGAACGGCGAGCCGAATTACGCCATGACCATGGCGCTGGTGGAAGGAGTAGTCTTTGTCGCAATTATTGTCCTCGCGGCCGTAGGCCGCGAAGAGCGCGGGAAAGAATTCTAGTTCGATCGCAACTTAGCCGGTGCGAGGGCCGTGCTCTCAATCGGAGTCGACGTAGTTTGGGCAGATCGTCGATAAACACCCGTCCCGTAACGTTGCTCGACGATTGCCTCGGCGATTTTGTCCGCCAATGCTTCGCGATAATCCGAATCGCGCGCTTGGCCGCCTTCGCGGCGATTACTCAGAAAGCCGCATTCGACCAGCACCGCTGGATATTTGGCTAGCCGCAGAACGCGGAAGTTTGCCTGGTGGACGCCGCGATTCGAGAGACGAGAAATGCTAGTGAGCTTGGTCTGGATCGTCTGGGCAAGATCAACGGACATCGGAGAGTGGTAATACGTCTCGAAACCGTGAACCGCGCGCCGGCGAGAATCGTTGAAATGTATGCTCACGAAAATAGAATCCTTCTGGGCATTCTCGATCGCGACTCGCTCCTCGAGAGAAACAAACACGTCGGAGGAGCGCGTCATCACGACTTTCACCTCGGATTCGCGTAGTTTCCGGGCAAGCCGCTGGGCCACATCGAGGGTGGCAATTTTTTCCGCGCCGCCAAACTTGCGATAAGCGCCGTTGTCCTTGCCTCCGTGGCCGGCATCGACAACCACCGTCTTGAATGACTTGCTCGTGTCCACCGTGCCAACTTCGGTTGGACGTGGACCGGTCGCGCATGCCCCGAGCAGCCCGGACATCCCAAGAACTAAAATTCGATGAGTCAATCGAGACATCTAGCTTTCCTACATTAGAACGTGTCGCGCCGCCAAAGGTTTTTAGATGGCTGGCGTTATACTAAAAGTAGCAGAGTCCGCGCCGAATTTATCGGCTTCGCACAAAAACCGCTTGTTTTTTGTTCGGCCAGATTTAAAGGCGTTTACTCTAATTATGCGCACCCGACACCTCTTGCTCCCGCTCGTTTCTCTGATTTGCACTGTCGCATTCGCGGCAAAGCCGACTCCCGCTCCGAAAGCGGCCGCCGCCGCCACACCGGCGCCTCCTACTGTGTCCAAACCGGTTGTCGATCAAACCGCCCAGACGATTATCTTTTGCTACCACGGTCTGGTGGACAAAGTTCGCTATCCGGGAACTCAGATCACGCCGGCGGCATTTGAGGCGCAAATGAAGATGCTTAAGGACCGCGGCATTACCGTTATCGGCATGCAGGACTTGCTCGCTTGGAAGCGCGGCGAGAAAAATATTCCACCTCGATGTGCCGTGATCACTTTTGATGACGGCTTGAAATCGCAATACGAAGTCGCCTGGCCGATTATGAAAAAACTCGGCTACACGTTCACGATGTTCATTTATACCGAAGGCGTGCGCGGAGGTCTGTTCGGCGGTGGAGAGGCGATCACCTGGGAAATGCTCGGGGACATGCGCGATAACGGGATCGATATCGAAGCACATTCGGCCACTCACCAGGATTTACGGGAGGGCCATCCGGTTACGATCAGGCAACCAGATGGAAAGAAGGAGAGGAAAAAGCTCACTGGGCCCGAGTATGAGCAGTTTCTCCAAAATGAACTAGTCGGTTGCAAAACGCTGCTCGAGCAGCGGCTCGGAATCAAAGTGAATTGCTTCGCGGTGCCCTACGGATTTTACAACGAGCACGTGAAAGAAATCGCGCGCAACAACGGCTATGAAGCGATGTTTACGGTTTACGGTCAGCCCATCACTTGGACTTCGCCGATGGATGCTCTCGGCCGTTGGGCGATCGAGGCGAACAAGCCGAAGGTTTTTGAAGACGCGGTCAAAATGGTCGCCAGTTCAAGCGGCGGTCCCGGCGGGCCGGCAGTTGCGGCAGTAGGCGCAGAGAATTTGCAGGTCGAGCCGGCCGATGGATCGACAGTTCGGAGCGCATTGCCGTTGGTCAAAGCGAACCTGAGCCAGATCGGGCAAATCGATCCGGCGAGTGTGCAGTTAAGAATCAGCGGTCTGGGTTTAGTTCCGGCCAGCTTCGACCCCAAGACGGGAGTCGTTTCCTATCAGGTGACGCAAAAGCTGCGCGAGAAGAGCTGCACTGTGATTCTGAGCGCGAAGTCCGGTGACAAGAAAGTCGAGACACACTGGACCTTCGGAATCGAAGAAGGCGGAGCTGGAGTCCAAACCGCACCCACCGCGACGCCAAAGAAATAGGGGTCGCGCAATTTCGCGCCATTGTTTTGTGTTCTCGCACCTTGGCGACAAGCTGCAGGAGATCTTCAAAGATCTCCGCGGCCATGGGAAGATCAGCGAGGAGAACATCGAGGCCGCGCTACGCCAGGTCCGGCTCGCGCTGCTCGAGGCTGATGTCGATTTTCAGGTCGCCAAGAAATTTATCGCTCAGATCAAAGAGAAAGCGCTTGGCGAAGCCGTTCTGCGTAGCATCACGCCCGGCCAGCAGATCGTTAAGATTTTCCACGATGAATTGTCGATCCTGCTCGGTGGCGATGCCGCGGCGCTGGATCTCGGAGAACCGCATCGAATTCTAATCGTCGGCCTGAACGGCTCCGGCAAAACGACGTCGGCGGCAAAGCTCGCGCGATTGTTGAAGAAGCAAGGCCGCAGTCCAAATCTCGTCGCCCTCGATTTGCAAAGACCCGCTGCGATTGAGCAGCTCGCTACGCTTGGTCAGCAAATCGACGTTCCAGTGTTTAAGCCGGACCCGAATGAAAAGAATGTCCAGCGCGCTGCAACAGCGGCGCTCGAGTGGCACGAGCGAGCGGGAGGTAACATCGACATCTTCGATACTGCCGGTCGCCAGGAGGTCGATGTCGCGTTGATCGGAGAACTGCAGCAGCTCAAACGATTTTTGCAGTCGCAAGAAACCCTGCTGGTGGTTGATGCCGCAACAGGTCAGCAGGCAGTTAGCGTTGCCTCACATTTCAAGGACGCGCTCGAAATCACCGGGATTATTTTGACCAAGCTCGATGGCGACGCTCGGGGCGGGGCCGCGTTGTCGATGCGCGAAGTGACTCAGCGTCCGATCAAATTCGTTGGCACCGGGGAGAAGCTGGACCAGTTCGAAGCGTTTGTTCCGGAGCGTCTGGCTGGCCGGATTCTAGGAATGGGGGACGTCATCGGTCTTGTGGAAAAAGCCGCGGAAACGATTGAGGTTGAGGATGCTGCGCGCCTCGAAGAAAAACTGCGGCGCGCGTCTTTCGATTTCAACGACTTCCTCGGCCAATTCAAAATGCTTCGCAAAATGGGCCCGCTGGAAAATGTCCTTGGCATGCTGCCCGGCATGAGTAACGTTCCCGGCCTCTCGATTGACGAGAAGCAGCTCAAGCGCACGGAAGCCATCGTGCTTTCGATGACCAGCGAGGAGCGGACGCGCCCCGAGATTTTGAATGCGCGGCGTCGTCAGCGGATCGCTCGCGGCAGCGGCTCTACTGTCACTGAGGTAAACGATTTGGTCCGTCGCTTCGATCAGATGCGAAAGCTGATGAAGAGCACGGGCAAGATGAAAAAGATGATGGCGCAAATGGCGCGAATGAAAAAATAACATGGCAGTTGCAATCAGATTACGAAGAGAAGGCGCGTTAAACCGCCCATATTTCAAGGTGGTCGTCGCGGACAAACGCAGCCCGCGCGATGGGAAATTTATCGAGATCATAGGCACCTACGATCCGAAAAAGCGCGGCGTGAACAGCACGCTCAAGCTGGATCGCGTCGAGTATTGGATCAGCAAAGGCGCGCAACCGTCCGACACGGTGCGCAGCTTGATCAAGAAAAACAAAAATCCGGAAGCAGCAGCAAAAAAGGCGGCCGCGGTGGAAGCGAAGAAAGCTGCGAAGCCGAAAGCGGTGCCAAAGAGTGAACCCGCCCCGGCGCCCGCCCCTGAAGCGGCACCGGCCGAGGCGCCCGCCGAAAGCGCGCCAGCTGCGCACGAAGCTCCGAAAGCCGAAGCTGGCACAGAAGAGAAAAGCGCGAGTTAGGCTGAAATCGCCTCGCTTTGTCGAGGCGTGCCTCACCACGGCGACAGAGCGCAGTAGTTACAAATTGCGCTGAAAATTTCGTGTCGATTCGTGTCCATTAGTGGTTAGTTTTGATCCTGTCATGAAGGAATTTCTCGAGTTCATCATTCGCGAGTTGGTCGAATTTCCTGACGACATGGTGTTGACGGAAATTCCTAGCGGCAAGATGACGATCTTTAAAGTGCAGCTGCGTCAAAGCGACGTCGGCCGAATCATTGGCCGTAACGGCCAGACCATTCACGCGATTCGCGCGATGCTAAACGGTTCCGCGTCGCGTCACGGGCAACGCGCGACCCTTGAGATCGTCGAGTAATCACTGCGCGCATTCTTCGAATGCCGCGGGTTCACCACGCAAGTGCGCAAGCGCTTCACCAGCGAAATGCAACGAGCCGGTGATGAGGATTGGTGCCGGACGACTGCGAGCTCGGCCGAAAGCATCGGCAAAGCTCGCAGTCGTCTCAGATTTCGAGCCGAGATTGGCTATTACTTTTTGAAGCGCGGCTGGATTGACAGCGCGTTCGGTCCGGATCTTCGGCAACAGAAAAAAATCGGAGATCGGGATCAGCGCTTCGCAAATACGGCGCAAATCTTTATCGGAAAGAATTGCGAGGATTAAAGTTGCGCGTTCGTCGCCGAAAATTTCACGCCAGGTTTCGACCAGGGTTTTCGCCGCGGCCGGATTGTGCGCGCCATCAATGACGGTGCGCTTGGCCCAGCGTTGAAAACGTGCCGGCCATTCGACCGTAGCGAGTCCTCGCGCGATCGCACTTTCGCTGATGTCGATCTTCGCGGCACGAACGGCCGCAACTGCGATTGCCGCGTTGAGTTTTTGGAAGTCGCCTCGGAGCCCGATCGGCGATCTCGTGTAACGCTGATCGACAAGTTCGATTGGTGCCTGGCATTCCGCAACGCGAGCGCGAATCACTTTTTCGGCTTCGGACAGTTGCGGCGCGGAAACCACGGGCGTCTGCCGTTTGATGATTCCCGCTTTCTCGCTTGCAATTTTCGCGATGGAATCACCGAGCCATTCTTCGTGATCGAATGCGATCGGAGTAAGCACAGAGACATTCGATTGCGCCGCGTTGGTCGCATCGAGCCGCCCGCCCAAACCGGTTTCCAACACGACGATGTCGATCTTTTGTTCGGTGAAGTATTTCAAGGCAAGCGCAGTCGCGATTTCGAAAAACGTTGGGTGCGGTTCCCAATCGCGCACCAGTTCACGAATGCTGGTGAGGCTAGAGGCAACTTCGTCTTCGGAAATCATTTTGCCGTTCACGCGAATTCGTTCGCGAAAGGTGACGAGGTGAGGGGAGGTGAACAGACCGGTGCGATACTTTGCCGCGCGACAGATGGAATCGATTATCGCGCAAACGGATCCTTTGCCGTTTGTGCCCGCGACATGAACGACGCGCGCATTTCCAAGATCGACTTCCAGCTCGGCGATCAGTCGCCGAATGTTTTCCAGGCCGAGTTTGATCCCGAAGCGCTGAAGGCTATAGAGCCAGGCGAGCGCCTCTTTGTACTTCACGACACGGACGAGAAGTAACCGAGCAACTGGCTGATGGTATCGCGCAGTTTCTTGCGATGCACGATTATGTCAACCAAACCGTGCTCTTCCAAGAACTCCGCCGTTTGAAACCCTTTGGGCAAATCCTGGTGCGTGGTTTCCTTGATCACGCGCGGCCCGGCAAAACCAATCATTGCTTTTGGTTCGGAAACAATCACGTCTCCTAAGGAAGCAAAACTGGCCATCACTCCGGCAGTGGTCGGATTCGTTAGTACGGAAATGTAGGGAAGCCGCGCGTCGGCGTGCCGTGCGAGCGCGCCGCTGGTTTTCGCCATTTGCATCAAACTGAGCATGCCTTCGTACATACGCGCGCCGCCGGACGCCGAAACGATGATAACCGCCGCATTTTCATCGGTGCCGTACTCAATGACGCGCGTGATGCGCTCGCCGACGACTGAACCCATCGTCGCCGCGAGAAATCCGAAATCCATCACCGCGAGGGCGACTTTGTAGCCGTCGATCATTCCGTGTCCGCTGATCACGGCGTCAGTCAGGCCGGTGCGCTCCTGATAGTTTTTCAGGCGATCTTTGTAGCTGGCCATGCCTTGGAACCGCAGGGTGTCGATCGATTTCAGATCGGCATCCATTTCCACGAATGTTTGCGAATCGACCAGGTTGTCGATCCTGTCCTTGGCCGAGAGCGCAAAATGATAATCGCACCGCGGACAAACGCGCTGGTTTTCGATGAGTTCAATCTCCGAGACGACTTCGTTGCAGCCTGGACATTTCTGGAACAGGCCCTGCGGAATGTCGCGCTTCTTTCGGGACGGCGCCTTCAGTGTTGGTTTTTTAAAAATGGCCATGGCAATTAGGCGCGAGCAGCTGTCGCGGCGTAAACCGAGCGGGCGCCGTTTTCCTTCAGAACCCGCGCGCATTCACTCAGGGTCGAGCCGGTGGTTAAGACATCGTCAATCAGGAGCACGTCCAACTTTCGCACGTCTGCCTTTTTTCGTAAACGGAATGCGTGGCGCAAATTTTGGATGCGTTCCGCCCGGTCGAACGCGGTCTGAGTCGTGGTGAAACGGACACGTTCCAATACCGGCCGCACCGGGACGCCGAGATGGGGACCGAGCCGTTCGGCAAGCAAGGCGGCTTGATTGAAGCCGCGCTCGCGTTGCCGAGCGGGGTGCAACGGCACCGGCACGATCGCGTTGAAGCGCCGGTCGCGCAGTCGCGTGTCGTCAAGCGCGGCGATGAGCCAGCGACCGACCAAATGACGAAGATGAATTTGCCTGCCGTATTTGAAATTGAGAATGACGTGACGCGCAATGCCACGACTGCGATAGGCCGAAACCGCCGTGTCAAAATAGAGGACACGATGCGCGCAGTTGGCGCAGGAAAAAGTCGTGGTGATCGCGCCGTCGAATGGTTCCGAGCATTTCGCGCAAAACGGCGGCACGATGCGGGAAAGCTTTGCCTCGCAATCGGGGCAAAGATATTCATGCGGCCCTACCGACGCAGAACAGATCGTGCACGCCGGCGGATAAACCAGAGAGGCGATCCCGCGAATGAAATCAGTTGGTGTCGCGAGCATTATGGTATCTGAACCAGCCGCGCATTATTAGCCAGGTCAAACCCGCGACGGCCAGCGGAATGATTCCAACCAGCAGGTTTTTTCCGAGCCACGGCAGAACGACCAACTTGCGCAGCGCGATTTTGTTGAAGACGCCGCTCGTTAGAATCCAGCCGGCGTGCAAACCGATCGGCAACCAGAGCGATCGCGTCTTCAATCGGGCGTCGGCCAGAATCAATCCGATCAGAAACAAAGTCGTGAATCCGGCCGCAACGAGCAGGGGATCGGTAAACTGAACAAAAGCATGCGCGATTGAATTGAAACCGGAGATCCAGCTCGCATCCGACGACGTTCGTTCGGGCGCTTTCAGGAAGTGAACGATGGAATAGAGCGCCGCGCTGACGAAGATCGACAAATAGCGACGTCCCGCTTTCAAAAGGACGCCGAGAACCAGTCCGCGGAAAAAAAGTTCTTCAATCAATGGGACAACGGCCGCAGCAGCGGCGACTTTGGCAACTGCCGTCCAATTAATTTCGCCGCGCAGCGAATAAACCGGCGTCGCGAGCAAGATCGCACCGCAACAGAGCAGGGGAATCGCGGCGAAAATGAAACCGAAGAGTAAATCCCGCTGCCAATGCGGATTCGGTTCGATTTGTAGATCCGCCAGGTTGCGAACACTGAGGGAGCGCGCGAAGGGCCAAAGGAGAATTACCGCGGCAATCAGTAGGGCGCGGTGAAAGAAAGTTTCGAAATCGTAGCGCTCGAGAAAAGTTAGCCAACCGTGAGTAGTCAGCGATTGGGCCGACCAAAAGAGTGGCGGCGCCAGCAACGCGCCCAGTAGAACTGTTGCCAGCAGATAAACGAGCAATCTGACTGCATCCTTCAAGGCTGCTAATGTAAGGTTTTCCTGCGATGCCGAGTCAACACATATGGACTGAGAAAGATGACGAAGGTCAAAAGCGCGAAGTGCGCGCGACGAAGTTTGGGGGAGAATGGCGGCTGCAAGCGAAGACCGGGGATGAAACCGAATGGACTTACTACGAGCAGCCCTTCCTTGAAGACTTGTTGAAACTAAAGGAGATCATCGGACGAAAATACCAGCGCCGACGCGCGTCCGCAGACGATGTCGCGAGCGTCGACCAGTTAATCAAGGATCAGCAAGTAAATGAATAAAAGTTCCTTCACAGGTTTCCTCTCCCTTTGCCAAAGGGAGAGGATTAAGGTGAGGGATTGCCCTACTTTCGTTGCTCTCGATTTCGCAGCGCTCGCCACAATATGCGTTCACACTCTGTCGTCTTGTTGCGGAGGTAACGAGCGCGGTTCACTGTTTCATTTTCTAATCGCCTGGGTCTCGCGAGAAGAAAAATCAAAGGCCCCTCACCTCAATCCTCTCCCCGTAAGCGGGGAGAGGCGAACAGCAACCTAAAAAGCCATCCCAATGTAGCGAAAGTAATGAGTGAGTGGAATACGAACGAGCTGATCGCGAAGGATAAGAAGTTTGTCTGGCATCCGTTCACTGACATGCGCGATTGGTGCGCCTCAGAGCAGGCGGTCGTTTTAGTGGAAGGGCGCGGCGCGACTCTTCGCGATAGCCGCGGCCGTGAATACATCGACGGAAATTCGTCGGGCTGGACAAGTATCCACGGCCACAATCATCCGCACATCAACGCCGCCATCCGCGACCAGCTGGCTAAAGTCGCGCATACGTCATTTTCGGGATTCACCAATCCGGCCGCGATCGAACTGGCCGAAGCGATTGTCGATCTTTTTCCGCCGAAGACTTTGACGCGCGTCTTCTATTCCGATGATGGCTCGACTGGAATCGAAGTCGCGCTTCGAGTGGTGGATCAATATTGGCGATTAAAAAATACACGACGCCAGCAGTTTATCGCCTTTCAACATGGCTATCACGGCGACACCGCGGGTGCGGCTTCACTTGGTGCGGCGGCGATGTTTCTGATCGGGCCGACGCGCTGGAATTTTCCAGCCACACGCATTCCCGATTTAAAAACGCTCGAAAGAATTTCAGGACCTGACGCGGCAAAAATTGCCGCCGTCGTGATCGAGCCGCTGATTCAAGGCGCAGCCGGAATGAGACTTTGGCCGCCGGGAACGCTGCACGCGGTTCGTGAATGGTGCGATCGAACCGGCGCGCTGCTGATTGTCGATGAAGTAATGACTGGGTTCGGTCGGACCGGAAAAATGTTTGCGATCGAACGTGAGCCCGTTCGCGCCGACATCGTTGTTTTGGGGACAGGATTAACAGCCGGATATTTGCCGCTCGCGATGACATTGGTGACCGACGAAATCTTTTCGAAGTTTGATGGTTCCGTGGCGGAAGGAAAAGCGCTCGCTTATGGCCATAGCTACACTGGAAACGCGCTTGGATGCGCGGCAGCGAGAGCTAGTCTGGAAATCTTCGCGAAAGAGAACGTGCTAGAGAAATTGCAACCGAAGATCGAACAAATGCACGGCGGCCTTGCGAGACTGCAGGCGTTTCCGGCCGTGAGCGAAATTCGGCAATGCGGCTTTATCGCCGGCATCGAGCTCAAGCAAACCGGCGATCTCGATCTTGCAGGTAAAGTTTGTGTCGCCGCGCGCAAGCGCGGATTGCTAACGCGACCGATTCGAAACGTGATCGTGCTGATGCCGCCGCTCTGCATTACCTCGGACCAATTGTCCGCCGCGATCGGCGCGATTCACGATTCGATTGTGGAAGTTTGCGGGTAGCGATGAAGAAAAAGGCGCGAGCCGATCAACTGCTGGTGGAGCGCGGATTTTTTGAGAGCCGCGAGAGCGCCCAACGCGCAATCATGGCCGGTGAAGTCAGGGTGGGGGAGCAAGTGGTTGGAAAACGGGCGGTGATGATCGAGATCGACGCGGCCATTTCAATTGCCGAATCGCGACAGTTCGTTGGTCGCGGCGCACTGAAGCTTTCCGGCGCGCTCGATCATTTCAAGATCGATGTCCGAAACAAGGTCGCGCTCGATATTGGCGCGTCGACCGGCGGGTTTACGGATTGCATGTTGCAGCGCGGCGCGACGAAAGTTTTCGCGGTGGATGTGGGCCGGGGTCAGCTCGCGTGGAAAATCCGAAACGATCCGCGCGTCGTCGTGTTAGAAAAGGTAAATGCCCGGTTCCTATCGCGGGAAGAAATTCCGCAACCTGTCAATCTTTGCGTGATCGACGTTTCATTCATCTCGTTGACTTTGATCTTGCCTCGCGCTTTCGAGTTGATAACTCCAGACGGAATGATCCTGGCGTTGATCAAGCCGCAATTCGAACTGCAGCGGGAGGACGTTGGTCGCGGGGGAATCGTGCACGACCCGGCGCTCCACGAAAAAGCGCAGCAGAAAATTGCCAAGTTCGTCGAAGAAGCGAATTATCATGTGGTCGGCCTCGTTCCATCGACAATCACGGGAACCGACGGCAACCAGGAATTTTTCATATGCATCCGAAAACGATCGGATTGATAGCGCATCCGGGAAAACCGGGAGTGGGGGAACTGATTAACTCGCTGGCGGCGGAGCTTTCCCGCCGCTCGATGTCGGTCTTGCTCGAAAAGGGGACGGCGGCCGTCGCGGGAAAGAAGTCCGATCTGGCTGTGGCGCAAATCGCAGCGAAAGCGGACTTGATAGTGGTCGCGGGTGGAGACGGAACCCTGTTGAGCGTGGCCGATCAAATGGGCGAAGCGAGCACGCCCATTTTTGGGATCAACGTCGGCTCGCTCGGGTTTTTGACTACTGCCAGTTCGCAATCGTTCCGGGAAGCAGTGGAATGTATCGCCGAAGGAAAGATGACATTCAGCCATCGCACTTTGCTAGAAGTCGTTCTGCGCGATGCGAATGAAAAGCATGCGCCAATGATTGCGTTGAACGACGCGGTCCTGAGTCGGGGCGAAGTTTCGCGATTAATCCGGCTGCGAGCGCGCGTGAACGGTGAAGGGTTGACCGAGTTTAATGCGGATGGACTGATCATAGCGACGCCAACCGGGTCGACGGCGTACTCGCTTTCGGCCGGAGGACCAATCATGGAACCGGAGTCGGGCGTGTTCGTGATCACGCCGATCTGTCCGCACGTCCTCACCAATCGCTCGATCATTGTTTCGGAGAACTCCGTTATCGAAGTGGAAGCAACCGAGCCCGATTATCCGGTTTATTTGACTGCGGACGGCCGGGAACCGCTGCGAATTGCGAAAGGCGCGACGGTTGAGATCCGCAAAGCGAAAAAGAAATTGCAACTTGCGGCCATGCCGGACGTTTCCTTCTTTAACGTTGTCCGGCAGAAATTGAAGTGGAGCGGCAGCAACGACTAAGTGGCTAGCTTCGAATCAGACGCCAGCCGAGACTTTTGTCTCAAACCCCCAATCGCTGCAATTCCAGCCGAGAAGCTTTTCGATCCCGCTGATATCGTCATCGAAAATTGCACCGGCGTATTCGCGCTCCTCGGCTGTCAGCTTTCGCGAATAGGAACCGACATTGCGCTGTTTGTTTTTCAGGCGCGATTTTCCGGACACGCCAATGAAATCGAAAATGCGGTGGATGATTGGTTGCGGATTGGCGCGGAAATTCTCATATTTCAAAATGAAAACCTGCTCGCGCGGAAAAAGAGCAAAAACTCTTTCGAGCTGCGGCGAGTAAAGGCTGCGGGCGACGTAAGCATTGCCGCGCGGACCTTTCCAAATTCCGTTTTCCTGGTCGCGCTTGAGAGCGTCGAGAAACTCCAACGGTTCCTGGTCTTTTTCTCGCCGCATATTCCACTGCGAAAATGCGCGCTCAGTCGGATTCCGTAGTGAAATGATCAATTTCATTTTCGGGTTGTAGGCGGAGATGCGTTCGAGTGCGCGCGGATAGTAGAGATAATCGGCGGTGACTTCGCCGGCCACGCGCCAACGCCACCCGGGATCGAAATTACCGTGCAAGATTCCGTAGTCAGGCTCGTCGGCGAAATGTTCTTCCTTATCAAAAAAATGCAGCGCTTGGTCGCGGAGTAGCGCCACCTGCGGGTGTTGGGCGAGAAAATCGTGGATCGCGGTGGTGCCGGCCTTTTGGACGCCGGCAACAATAAAATGGGCGCGATCGACCTCACGACGTTGGAAGACGCGTGCGAAAACCGAGCCGTCACCGCGCGACGATCGGCGCGCCGATGCGGGCGTTGTTGATCGAAGAAGGGTAGGGGGGCGCCCAATTCTGGTGTGCGAGGTAACCCGTGTCGCGTCGGACATAATCCCTGCTGTGAGTAGGATCATGTCTTACACTGTCGAGGGTGACAACGCCAAAATGACGATAACGTCCTAGAATTATCCCGCTGGCCCGTTCGTTAAGCCGCGAAAACTGCCAGGTTGCGCTTAGGAGCGAGTCGCAGTTGTATGGCGCCGGTGAGCGAACCAACCGTGACATTGAATGAAGGGTTCGAAGATTTGACGTGGCTTTTCGCCTGCGACAGCCGGAATCGTGGCCTGATCCGGCAGGGTTTTAACGAAGCGGCACTATTGTGGAAAGCCGTCAAAGCGACGTCTGGAAATCTCTTGGAGATCGGGCGCAACTTCGCCGGCTCGACCGTTCTGCTAGCTGCCGCGGCGCAAAGTCGCGAGATTTACTCAATCGACAATCGCTCTCACGAAAACGAGGCGTGCAGGAAATATCTGACGCGGCCGGGAAATAACGAGCGCGTGCATATGTTGGTAGCTGATTCGCGCACGCCGTTGCCGAACCTGCGATTCGGTTTCTTATTCATCGACGGTGACCATACTTTCGAGGGCGTGCTCGCCGACGTATGCGCGCATTGGAATTCGGTTAAACCATTTGAGGGAAACGTCGCACTAGTCGCGTTTCACGACGCTGTGCCGAACGACAATTTCAGATGGCGCGATGCCGACCGCCGGGTGAATCGTTTTTTGACCAGGCTCAAAAATAAATTCCGGAAGCGGCAAAAACCGGAAGTAGCGCCCGATTACGAGCCTGGCGTGCTGCGAGTTTGTGAGGAGTTGGTGAGGCAAGGAGTGGCAAGGAAGTGGCAAAGCGCCGGCTCGATGTTGGTCATGCAAAAGTTGGTCGATCTGCCGCGCGATTTTGCAGAGCTCGTCCGAGCAACCCACGACCCAATTCAACGATTACCGTCGTCCCGGTAATTCTGGCTCGCCGGGGATCTTCTAAAGATTAGGAGAAATCCTTACTAGGGAATCAACGCGATAAACGCTTTCGGGGCATGTTCCTAGCTTCCAAAAGCACGGCGCAAATGGATAGAGCAACGATCGACGCTCTGATTACGCGAATGCTCGAGACGCGACAGCGAGTTTCGGACCTCATCTTCATTACGGGAAAACCGCCGCTGGTCGAAACAGAGGGGCGCCTAAAGCCATTCGCCATGGATGCGGCCGGGTCGGTCCTTACGCCGCAATTCATCGAAGAACTCGCCGAGCACATCGTTGGAGGTGACGAGCGGTTAATAAATGACTACAACACGAGTGGATCCTGCGATTGCAGCTATTCGGTCGAGAATCTAGCGCGGTTCCGGGTCAATCTTTACAAGGAAAACTGCCGCCGGGCGATTGTGATGCGTAAGCTCCAATCAACCGTTCCAACTCTGGAGTCGCTCCATCTCCGGCCGATTTTTCGGGAGATGATCAAGGAAAAGAACGGGATCGTTTTCGTCACTGGCGCATCGGGCAGCGGCAAGACGACTACCTTGGGAGCCATCGTCAACGAACTTAATCAGACCCAGGACATTCATATCGTCACCCTCGAAGATCCGATCGAATTTCTTCATCAGCATGGGCGAGCTGCGATCAGTCATCGTGAACTGGGCCGGGATTTTCCTAGCTTCGCCGAGGGCTTGCGAGCTGCATTGCGTCAGGCGCCAAAAGTGATCCTGGTCGGCGAAATTCGCGACCGCGAAACTATGGAGATTGCGCTCACCGCGGCAGAAACCGGGCACTTCGTTCTAAGTACATTACATACAATCAACGCCGGCCAGACCATCAACCGCATCATCGGTTTCTTCTCAAAAGACGAGGAAGACCAGTTGCGCTACCGATTATCCGACACCGTCCGTTACGTTGTGAGCCAGCGGCTCGTGCCGAAGATCGATGGGAGCCGGCTTTTGATCAGTGAAGTCATTGGCAACAGTCTCCGGTCTCGCGAGGCAATCCGCTATGGCGAGTCTGAAGGTAAAACTTTTCACGAGATTATCGATGCCGCGAAAGCCTACGGCTGGCATACTTTTGATCATTGTCTGATGGACGCATTAGAAGCGAACGAAGTGTCTGAAGAGACGGTCTTGCTCTTCTGCACGGATAAGGGGAAGGTCCGCCGCGCGATTGACCTTGCTCGAAAGCGCCGTGGTGGACCGGAAGTCGAATCGAGTTCGCCATTGAAACTCCAGGTCCAGACTTCGCCGCCAGCGTTCGGCCACGGCAGCCCAACCGGCTGGCAGGTAGAAGATCCAAAGCAATCGGCCCAGGATGAACAGAGCGTTGAGTCGGCCGGCAAGCGTCGAGTAATCCAACCGCGAACCCAGGCTGGCGTTCCGGAATAAGACGCCCAACGCGGCAAGGTCCGCTTTAGGGGACGTTCGGCATCAGGAATTACAACATCTAAACGCCGGCGACGCTAATTGGTAGGCTTTGATTGCGGTTTTACAACGATGCGATTTGCGGAGAAAATTCTTCTGTTCGGACCACTTTGTTTTGGTCGCACAAGATGTCGATCTTGCAGCCGCTTTGACGGCTGTTCCACTTCGCATAGCTAATCGCATCCTCTTGGTAACGGTATAATTGCCTTCCGTTCGGGAGCCGCACGCCTTCGAGTTTGTATCCGTTTTGGGTGTCGCGCGGTCTGAGGGTGTAGGCGTCCATACGACAACCTCGCATGCTTACTGCCTTTTGCGAAACGCACAAGTCAGCGGTTGCATCGGGCGTTGAGTATGAGGGCTGGTTTTTAGAACAAGCTGTGGAAATGACGGCGGATTATCTCCGCCAAAAAGAGGACGCGAAGTTTGAAGAAGCCTTCGCGCGGGCGAATATCGGATGACAGACGAGATAAATACAACATCGACGATAACGGTGGAGAACGTCGAGATTACGGGAGTTGCCACTCGTTAGGCTAAACGAGGCAAGCGGAATCGAGCTCCGCCAAATAAAACTGCTAAGGACAGCAACAGCAGAAGAGAAGTAGATCCTGCGTCCGGAACTGCAGCGACATCACCGTAATCCTTGAAAGTGACTGATATAGGCGCTCCGTCTCTCGCATCCGTGCCAAAGTTAGGAAATATCGTCCCGTCAGCCAGCGGCGTGGTGCCATTCGAAAAGAAATCACTGTTAACGATGAACTGGTTAGGTATTGCGAGAAGAGTAATGACATTGAAAGCCGAAGGATTGTCGGGCTCGGTCCATTGTGGATTTCCCGAAAAGGCAACAGGGAAGCCTACTGTTACGCCCCAATGATCTCCACTAATGTAGATCACGCTTACTCCTACGGCCGATCCATCATAGGTGGCCGTCAGACTCGTAGAGGAGTTCTCCGCAAGGACGAGACTATGGATTGCGACCGCGCGCGCCGGTTGGAGAGCGAGCAATACAATGGCGACCACCAGTAGCGTAAGCGCGCGTGTCTTTAACGTCGATAAGGAAAGCATGATCGCGCAAAGGTGTAAGAAAAGAACGGACGCAAAGTCAAGGATAATCCGTCAACCGCATAGAAAGTTTTCCGACATTGGCCTAACAATCCGGCGCCGATTTCATCGGACATATAGCAAACTTTCTTTGCAAACCGGTACGGGAGCTCTGGCGGGCAATTACGGCGCAGGGCAGGGTGATCGTTCTGGCAAGGCCGTAATCAGGTATTGACCCTTCTCGGGAATCTGGTTTAAAGGTCCGGAGTATGAAAAGAGTTATCGCCTTACCTATTGTTGTCCTGGCTTTATTTGGACTAACCCAAATTGTTTTTGCTGGTCCTGAACCGTTGCCGAGCGGAAAAGAAATGAAACAAGTCGCACCTGCGCCACCCGAGTGTGATTATACCTGGACCGGCTTCTACTTCGGTGGAAACGCCGGTTACGGCTGGGGGAACGCCGATACGGATTTCGATCCGCTTCCGGATCCGGTTACGTTCGGGGACCTTGCGCCGCAGACCCTTCAGCCGGATCCAAGCGGATTCATTGGTGGCGGCCAAATCGGTTACAACTGGCAATGGAACAAGTGGCTCGTTCTGGGCATCGAGACGGATTTTCAAGGAACCGATATCGAAGGGAGTCATAAGCGAAGTCCATTCTTAGATAACGACGGCGACATCGCGAACGACAATCCTGACGTTTTCCTTGAAGCGCACGAACGCATGCAATGGTTTGGATCAACTCGGGGGAGAATTGGTATCTCTCCTTGGTGCCGCTGGCTGTTTTACGCCACGGGCGGAGTTGCCTATGGCGATGTCGATTATTCGGCGAATACAAACTTTGATAACGGAACCACCTACCCGGTAAAGTTTAGCGAAACGAAAACCGGCTGGACGGTTGGTGGCGGATTTGAGTGGATGCTGACGCACCATTGGAGTGTGCGTACGGAATATCTCTATTATGATCTGGGCAACGCAGATCGCACGCAGAATCAGCTCTTCAATGGCGTCCCGCAGGGTCCTCCGTTCTTTGTCCACTACAACTTCGAGACAACCGGAAATATCGTCCGGGGTGGCTTTAACTTTAAGTTTTAATCACCAACTTCATTTTGCGACACTAGCACAAAACTGTTAGGCAAGATGGCGCCGGGGCGTTCATGCGCGTTCCCGGCGTTTCCTTTTCTAGGCCGTGATCGAGTGGTCTCGCCCTTCTTGTTTTTCAGCTCGGTGACTCGCAGTCGCAACTGATTGTTGGTCAGTAGATCGAGAAAAAGGCGTCGGCGTAAGAGCGCTGATCTGGGTGTCCTTCGGCGGCGGAAAAGCCGAAGTGGAATTACCAAAACAATCGAATAATTAGGGCGACGCGGCAGTCGCGGTTCTCAACCACCCCCTCGTGCAATCATG
>DASZJH010000152.1:0-19556 GCA_035948375.1 Chthoniobacterales bacterium | reverse complement strand
ACCGAACGGGAAGTTTTCCGGCCCGGGAGCAACGGCGAAAAGTGGGAACCGTTTGGCGATTGGAATGAGCGCTGCGCGCGGGACCACGCGGAATTGTTTTCATCGGCTCAATCGGTCCTCACCGAAGTTGTCGATTTCGTGACGCAAAAAACGAAAGCTCAACTGCTCTACCACACCGAAGGGCTGGAAGGTTTACGCGCGGAAAACGAGGAAGAAATGGATCGCATCATCGAATTCATCGAGCAGGCACGGGATCCCGAATCAAAGCTCCATTATCAACGCAACACGATTTATCTGCGGTTTTGCCATTTGGATTATCACAAAGGCGCAGCCCTGGCCGAGCTGGCGCGCCTGATCGACATTCCACGCCAAAATATTTTCGCGGCCGGCGACCATCACAACGACATTTCGATGTTGAACGGCGAAGTCGCGGGAATGCCGGCCTGTCCTGCGAACGCGATCGACGAGGTGAAAACGGCCGTGCGCGGGGCGGGTGGTTATGTGGCCAGGCGCCAACACGGCGCCGGCGTACGCGAAGCACTGGAACATTTTCTTGTGTAGCGGCGCTCTGCGAGCGCGGTCGGCGGTCGTAGACCGCCGCTACAGTTCAGCCGTCGCCAACGTGATTGGCGCATCGGCTTCAACTTTTCCGGCAAATCGATTCGTCATGTAGGTCAGAAGCAAAACCCAAAACGAAAGCGCGAGACCGAAGAGCGGAAATTGCAACGCGAGCGGCAGCGAATAGATGATGGCCATCAACGGGATCCAAACCGCCCAGGTCGCGACGAGTGTCGGGAAAATTTTGTCGCGATAATGTCGCCAGGTGAAAAGATCCCGCACCGGACGGAGCGAGATCCCGTTGTTCTTCCACTCGTAAGTTAAAACCCCAAACGGCGCGGCAAAAAAAACGTTGTAGCCGAACTGGTCGATCAAGATCTTGCCGAGCACGACCGGCACTGTGGCGACATCGCCGAGCCAGTGCGCCTCCGCGCGGTAAAGAAGATCGACAAGCGAGCCATCAAATCCCCAGACCGGGATCGTAAAAGCGAGATTGCGAAGATTTTCAACGCGGGGCCGGCCGCGTTGGAAAAACAAAATCAGAAAGATTTCAGGCAGCAGCGCGCCGGCGATAACTGACGCCACAATTACAAATGCAAGTCCATGCGCGCGCCTGAACTGGGCCAGATTACGAAGCGCGTCGGCGGTTGCGGAGTTGGTGTAAAACGCGACCGCCAGTGCGAGCATGATCGCTTGAATGATGAGGGCCGGCTGTGCATTGGCCCTGGCCGCTTCCCAACCGATGGTCAGCGGCGTTCGCGATTTTGCCATCGCCGCGGTGATTAACCGAGAAGCCGTCTCACCATTTCACGCTGGCGTTAGGAGTGGTGCCGCTGACGCCCGCTCCCATGCGTTCTTCGCCGGTGACTTTTTCGCCTGGAACCGCGTCCCCGTTGCTATCAGTGGAAGTGAGGCTGGTGGATGCGCAGCCATTCAAGCCGAACATAGCCAGCGCAAACAAAAACAATATCAATAGATTTTTCACTGACCGGTCTCCGGGCTGCCCGTCGAGCCGTAGGTCTCGGTTGAGACCGAGGCGCAACCAGGCAGTCCCAAAACTACGAGCGCTAACAAAGCCAACAGCCAGAGTTTCATTGGGCAAAACCTAACAAGGGTCCCACTTTTCTCCACAAAATTCTCCACTTGGGCAAATTGATGAATCGAACCGATATCGTAAACTTCGTAGTGAGCAACACCGCAACGATCGACATCAAGTCGCTCCAGATTTCAGATCTCGAAGAAACAGTTCGCAAATTCGGTGAACCGCTCTACCGCGCCCGCCAAATCGTCGACTGGCTCTATCAGAAGCGGATCCAGTCGTTCGAAGAGATGACCGACTTGCCGCGCGAGTTTCGCGCCCGACTGGCGAGTGAGTTCGAATTCACCAAGATCGACGTCGTCCGCGTGCTGGGTTCGCGCGATACGACCCGCAAGTTCCTGTTTCGTTTAACCGACGAAAGTCTGATCGAAACTGTTTTGATTCCTGCCTCGCCGGCGCTTTATGGGTCGCGTTCCGATCGTCGAACACTTTGCATCTCCACCCAGGTCGGCTGCGCGTATGGCTGCAAGTTTTGCGCAAGCGGTCTAGAAGGCTTCACGCGAAATCTTCGCCCGAACGAGATCGTCGATCAAATCATTGCGGGGGAGCGTGAGACCGGCGAGAAGATCGACAACATCGTGTTTATGGGAATGGGCGAACCGCTGGCGAATTTGAATAACGTCAAGAGCGCAATTCGAATCATCAACGCGCCGTGGGGGCTCGGGATCGGCGCACGGCACATCACGGTTTCGACCAGTGGACTGACCCCGCAGATCCGCAAACTGGCCGACGAACCGCTGCAGATTCGGCTCGCCATTTCTTTGCACGGCGCGACCGACGACGTGCGTAACCAGATCATGCCGATCAACCGGCGTTACAACTTGGAAACACTGCTGGCGGCGTGCGACTATTACGTCGCTCATAAGAAACAGCGCCTGACGTTTGAATACATTTTGATCGAGAACGTCAATGATTCGCTCGATCAAGCGCGGCATTTGGTTGGGATAGCGCGCCGGCTTGGAGCTAAAGTAAATTTAATCCCCTACAACACCGTCCAAGGACTGCCATGGTTGCGCCCGTCACGAGAACAACAGGAACAATTTCTGTCGGTCCTTCGTCAGGCCGGCGTGGCTGCGACGCTCCGCCGCGAAAAAGGTCACGACATCGAAGCGGCCTGCGGACAACTGCGTCTGCAAACCAGACGCGAACTGCAATCTACGACTTCGTAAGTCGCGGGAAATCTTTTGCACGCCGCGCCAAGCTGGCCTTTAGTCATCTTATGTCCGACTTCGATCGGGGACCGGAAGGGATTTGGGACGAATACGACTGGGAGCGTTTCCTTCAACAGCAGGACCACCGCACCGAGAAATACATGGAGCTGCTGGAGAAATACATCGACGATCCGCAGCGGGATGAGATCATCGCGCGCGAAATGGGTTGGAGCCAACTGTCGGCCGCGGAGGATTGGAGCGCCGAGGTCGATGCGCTTCTGGACGAGGATTGGCGATCGCATGACGGGGAAAGCGCTGACGATTCCTCCCAAAAGCCGACGGAAACATTCGAGGACCACGTCCTCTATCGCGCGGCGTTCGCGCTGACTGTTTGGATCGACAAGCTCTTCGATCAAAATGCGTCCCTGCAAAATGAGCCGGCGGCGATAAAGCTGGCAACGCATGCGGCGCTGGCTAGCGCAAAACTTGCGGCGGCGTTGAGCGACGACGAGGTGGACGAGCTCGGGATGACCATCGCCTATTTGAAGCGCGCTTTGAAAGCGATCACGATCTCACTGGATTCCGCGGCAAAGTTGTTGTCGGAAAAGCTGATTGCGGCCCGGCAATATTCCGTTCTCCAGCAGCGGCTTTTCCAGGTGCGTGACGGCATTATCACGCTGATGGGTGAATATCGCGGCGAATGGCGACGCCGTTTCGGCTCCGAAGGTTACCGGGGTTGAATGAATTAAGCGGCAGTTCCGTCTAAACATGCAAACGGAAGCGACTCCGGCTCAAGCCGATGTGTCGGAACTGGACCTGGTGAAACGATGCCAGGCCGGTGATTCCGAGGCATTTGACCAGCTGGTGACACGCTACCGAACAAGAGTGTTCGCTATGATTTACAACATGGTCCATAACGAGCAGGACGCCTGGGACCTGGCTCAAGACAGCTTCGTCAAGGCCTGGAAATCGATCGGACGCTTCCGCGGCAAGTCGTCGTTTTACACTTGGATCTATCGGATCGTAATGAACGTGACGATCGACTGGCTACGAAAGCGACAGATCAAAGCTGGAGGCGCTGAGTTCGACGACGCGATACAGCTTAAGGAGATCGACCCAGCGTCGAAGACCGTGCCCAAAGCGGATCCCCTCCCGCACCAGCGGATGGAACAAACCGAAATCCGGGCACGGATCGACAAGGCCATCGCGCAGCTCTCACCCGAACACCGGGCTGTAGTTTTGATGAAAGAAATTGAAGAGATGCAATATCATGAGATTGCCGAGAGCCTGGGCTGCTCCATCGGCACGGTGATGTCGCGTCTGTTTTATGCCCGCAAGAAATTGCAGAATACCCTGAGAGACGTGTATGAAAACGTTTGAAGAAAAATGGACTGCCTGGCTCGATGGCCAATTGAGCGGCAGAGAATTAGTTGAGTTTGAATCGTCGTTGCCGGATTTGGCGGCGGCCGAGGCCGAGAAGCGCGACGCGCAAAAGCTGGGTACGTTCCTAAAGAAGGAACTTGGCGCTCGAGCTCTGACCAATGAGGAGTTCTTCAGCCACCAACTTCGCGAACGCATCATGCGCGAAACGGAGGATCGACCTCCTCCAAGATCGACATGGTGGACGGTACCGCGGCTGGTATGGTCTGGAGCAACCGCGCTTGCCTTATTTCTGGTCACTACCTTTGTGCTCATGACTCAGCACAATCCGGGAGAACAGTCAGAGTATCTGACCCAAATCTTGAATTCGAAGGTCGACCCGGCCGCTAATCCGAATGCGACGGTTTCAATTTTCGAAATCAAGAACGACAACAAGGTAACCGTGTTGTGGACCGAAGGACTGCAATCGCTGCCGTCAGACTACGCAGCAAAATAAATTCGCGCGATGCCACATAGGACCCTGCTTATCGCCGTGGTGGTGATGTTGGCAGCAGTGGCACTATCGGCTAATGCAGCCCATGCAGTTTGGAGCGGACTCGTCATCGCGGAGAACGTTCCGCAACCGGCGCAAATTCCCGCGGAGCTGACCAAGTTCGAGCAAACGTTGAAGGATCTGTTCGGCTACAATCAGTTCGAGCTGATCGGTCAATCGAACAAAACGTTGCGCACCGGGGAAGAAGACTGGCTCGCAGTGAGTAAATACTTTTCCCTGCATGTCGATGCCCACGGGGAAAACGAAGCCGGATACACTTTGAATCTCACGCTCTACAAAGAGAAAGAGATTCTGCTCGAGACCGACGCGAATCTGAGTCGCAGCAGTCCATTGGTGATCAAAGGCCCGCAGGTGGGCAGTGGGCAGTTGCTTCTGGTGCTGGTAGTCAACGATGACCAAATCCATCGCCGTCGGCACGCGGAGCCGTCGAACCCGATCACGGCGGGCTGGTATCGTTTGCGGCGAGTCATCCACCGCATCCTCCCTTAATTCCGCAAATCACAGATTGGCTTGCGACTGGTCCAGCTCGGGCGAGATCAGCAACCGCATCGGAATCATCGAGGATTCGTGGAAACCGTGACGCCGGAAAAATTCCTGCGCCAAATTTTCCGGCCGATCTGTCAGGAGCGTGATGCGGAGGAAATTTTTCTGTCGCGCGAACTCGATTGCGTGGTTGAGAAGCATCGCGCCGTAGCCATGGCCTTGAAATTCCTTATGAATCACGAGGTCCTCGAGCACGATTACGAAGCCGCCTTCGGCCGTGCTGATGGTGAAAAGGAGATTGATCATCCCGACGATCACGCCGTCGCGCCGGAGCACGAAGACCCGTCCACGGCTCGGTTGTTCAAAAATCAAACGCAAACCGCGGAGCTGTTTCTCCTTGTCGGGGCGAAAATCGCTCTCTTGGGAGAAGAGTGCGCCGAGCATCTCGGACAACTCATCCAAATCAGCCTCGGTAGCCGGCTCAATGACGACTTTCTCGCTCACCGTTTGCATTGCTTATTCCAGAAATCGCGCACCCTTGCAACCCGCTAATGAAAGGCAACTTCCGCACCAAGTCGAATGGATCGAATCTTTAGGCCGACAAAATTGACAATGCTTTGCTTCATCCTAAGGTAACCGCTCTCAATTCGCGCCGAGGACATTTTTCGGCCTTATGAAACGCACTTACCAGCCATCGAAGCGCACGCTCAAACGTCAACACGGTTTTCGTGCCCGGATGAGAACAAAAGGCGGGCGCGCGACGCTCGCCCGGCGCCGTCAGCGCGGCCGCAAACGGCTTCTTCCCAAAGGCGTCGATCGACATTACGCGCGTCACACCCAAGCCTGATTCGTTTCGTCAGAGCATCCAGACGATCGGGTGAACCATAGGACGTTGGTCCAATCGCTTTTGAGAGTCGTTGGGCGAAGGATTCTCAGCGCAGACATTGACATAAACGCAATTCGCACTTGGTTTAATCCATCCTGAATGATTACGCAGATTGAGGCGGTCGAAACCGCCGTACAGTCAAAGCACAAAGACGTAGCCGCACAACGGCTGCAAACCGACTCGAGGATTTTCGCCTTCACTCGCTGGGACATTATTCCCGTCACGGCCGCGCTCCTCCATTGCGCCTACTTCTTCGGAATGTTCCTTCTTTTTCCCATCCTTCCCCTTTGGGCCATGCTCATCCTCGGCTTCATCTATTCGGTGAGCATCTCCTGGAACATCAACGGCGTTTCTCACAACTTCATTCACAATCCCTACTTCCGCTCTCCCCTGCTCAATCGACTGTTCAGTATTCTGGAATCGGTCACTGTGGGCTTCAGCCAGATTTTTTACGACTGCATCCACATGCAACATCACAAGGGAAACGCCGATCGGCCGGACGACAGTGGGGAGACCATTGATTGGATCTCCATTTATAAACACGGGCACGACGGCGAAGCCGAGCACCCGCTTAAGTACACCTTCCTCAGCTTCTTTCGGGAGGACCCCAAAACGGTTTATCGCCAATTGAAGCGAAAAGATCCACGCGAAGCATTTTGGGGAGTCGCGGAGTTAACGTTCTTCGTCGGAAATTTCGTGATCCTTGGAATTCTCAACTGGCAATACATCTGTTTTCTCATCCCATTTTGGTATTTGGGTCACTGCCTCTCCTATCTAAACGGTTACTATCGGCATTTTGGCGGCGACCCGGACGAACCGATGGCCTGGGGCGTCAGCAGTTACGACAAACTTTACAACTGGATCTGGTTTTTTAACGGCTACCACGCCGAACATCATTTCCGGCCTAAAGTGCATTGGACGCGGATGCCGGCGTTCCGCGAGCAAATCGCCGAACAACAGCGACTGGCCGGTGTGCGTGTCATCAAGCCGCCCCATGCGCTCGGATTTCTTGATCCAGACCTGCCGTCGCGAAAAACTGGGAAAACGGTCGCCCGGCCGCTTCGCTCCGAGCACGCTTAAAGCGTCGAATCGCGCATTGCGATTCACTTTCAGCCACCGATCACGGGGTGCTGATCGCTCAACAGCAGCGCTGTGTTGACCAGGGCGATGTGGGAAAAAGCTTGGGGAAAATTCCCGAGCTGACGTCTTTCGCGAGGATCGTATTCTTCGGCAAGCAGTCCGAGATCGTTGCGCAGACCGAGCAGGCGTTCGAATAATTCGCGCGCTTCTTTTTTTCGACCGCTGAGATGCAAACAGTCGGCCAGCCAAAAGGAACAGGGAAGAAATACGCCTTCGCGACCCGGCAAGCCATCGACATTCTCTTCCTGAGGTCGATATCGAAGCACAAATCCGTCCTGCACAAGCTCGCGTTCAATCGCCTCAATCGTGCTACGGACCCGCTCGTCTGTGACGGGAAGGAACCCGGTAAGCGGCATCATGAGGAGACTCGCGTCCAAAGCATCCGAGCCGTAAACCTGCGTGAAGGCTCTCTTACGAATGTTGTACCCGCGCCGGCAGACTTCTGCGTGAATCTGATCCCGAATTTTTTTCCAACGCTGGAGGTTTTCGCCTGCCGCACAGCCACATTCCTCAACAAGTTTGATCGCCCGATCGAACGCGAGCCAGGCCATCATTTTTGAGTGTGTAAAATGTTTACGTCCCCCGCGCACTTCCCAAATTCCTTCGTCCGGCTTCTGCCAGTTTGATTCCAGAAATCTCATTAACTGGACCATCAGAGCCCAATCCGGCTCCCCCATTTTCATTCCTACGTGATCCGCCTGCCACATCACGGCCAGGACTTCGCCATAAACATCGAGCTGAAATTGATTGGAAGCCGCGTTCCCAATTCGTACCGGCTTGGAATTCTCGTAGCCTGAGAGCCACGGAACTTCGTACTCGTCGAGGCGGCGTTCGCCCCCCACACCATAGATTGTTTGCATTTGCGCCGGGCTGCCGGCGATGGTACGCAGAAGCCATTGGCGCCAGGATTTGGATTCCTCGCGATAGCCCGCATGCACCAACGAGAACATAGTCAAAGTGGCGTCGCGCAACCAGCAGTAGCGATAGTCCCAATTCCGGACGCCTCCTATTTCCTCGGGCAATGATGTGGTGAGTGCGGCAACCAGGGCGCCCGTCGGCTCATAGGTTAATCCTTTAAGGACAATGAGCGAGCGCACAACCGCGTCGCGCCATTCTCCTTTGCTTTGCAATTCTTTCGACCATTCTCGCCAATACTTTTCGGCGTCGCCCAGTGCGTGCTCGGCATTGACCTTCTTCGGGGGCTCCTTATGCGAAGCGAACCAGGTGAGCACGAACGGCACGCGATCACCTTTTGTCACCGTAAACGCCGCGACTGTAGTTAAATCTTCGCCCCGCATCTCGATGGGCGTTCGCAAAATCAAGCCATCCGGTCCGGCGATCGCTTCCAGCCCGCCGTGACACTTTCGCACCCACGGCACAATGTGCCCGTAGTCGAACCGTATAATCAGCTCCATTTCCAGATCGACCTCACCGCGCAATCCCTCGACGATTCGAATGATGTCGGGATTTTGTCCGCGCGGCGGCATGAAATCGATCAAGCGCACGGCTCCACTGGCCGTTTCGATCTCCGTTTCCAGAATCAGCGAATCACCGCGATATCGCCGTTTTATCTTCTCGACCTTTTCTTGCGGAAAAAATCGCCAATGACCATTCTCCCGATTGCCTAATAACGACGCGAAACACGCCCCCGAATCAAAGCGAGGAAAACAAAGCCAATCCACGCAACCGTCGCGGCTAACCAGCGCGCCGGTCTGGGTGTCGCTCAGAAAAGCGTAATCCTCGATTTTCGTGCCAGCCTTTGCCATGCCGCAATAGATAATCGATCTAGTCCGATGTCGATCTTGCGAATGCTTCCGGATGTTTCAAATCACCCAGACTCGACGGATTGACGTTTTTTGCTTGAGATTTTGGCTTTCGTTTCGACATTCACGCCACGGTTCGAGCTGCAGAGTTCGAAGTTTCCGAATTAATCAACGCACCGTTAGCTCAGCTGGTAGAGCAAGTGACTCTTAATCACTGGGTCGCAGGTTCGATCCCTGCACGGTGCACTTTTTCGTATCGAAAGTGTAATTCCTGCTTTCCTGGTTTCCCGATTTGTAGTTTTACTCTCTGATCGGTTTAAATCCGCTGCCTGTCCGCCGTAGCTTGCGCGAAGGTGGATAATCCGCGGTTATCGAAATTGATGAAAGTCTCTGTCGTCATTCCTGTTTATAATGAGCGTTCAACAATCGAGCAGATCGTGACTGCGGTGCGTGCAGCGGATGTCGGCGAAGTTGAAATCATCGTAGTGGATGACGCGTCGACCGATGGAACGCAGCAAGTGCTTAAAGAAAAAATTTCGTCGCTCGCCCACCAAATCATTTACCAGCCGCACAATCAGGGAAAAGGCGCCGCGCTCCGGGTCGGATTCGCTGCCGCCACCGGCGACGTCGTTTTAGTTCAAGACGCCGATCTCGAATATAACCCCGCCGACTACCCCACTCTGATCGAACCGATTCTTTCCGGAAAAGCCGACGCAGTCTTCGGTTCGCGATTCATGGGCGACCGACCGCATCGCGTTCTTTATTTTTGGCACATGGTGGGCAACCGATTCCTCACTCTACTCTCCAACATGTTTACCAATTTGAACCTCACCGATTTGGAAACGTGCTACAAGGCGTTCCGCGCCGACGTGATCAAGAATCTCGATCTCCGCGAGAACCGTTTCGGGTTCGAGCCAGAAGTCACGGCCAAACTGGCCAAAGCGCGTTGCCGCATTTACGAAGTGGGCATTTCCTACAACGGGCGAACTTATAGCGAAGGAAAGAAAGTGAATTGGAAAGACGGCTTCCACGCCATCTACGCCATCGTGCGCTACAACTTGTTTCCGTGAGAATCCGCGCCGTTCCGGAGCGCGAAAGGGCGAATAGCATTACGAAGTTGGGCAATTACATAAGTCCAGGGTGGCGGTAGTAAACACGCTCGCCATTGCTCAACCCATCGCTGTTTCTTCAGACGCAGGTGTTGCAGTGCGGCCGCGACCGAAATCGCCGATCAGTTCGGCGACTCGTTCATCAAAGGGCGAGGAGTAAATGTCCATATACATCCCGGATAGCTCCTCGATGAACGCACAATCGTCGATGGAAAGCTCTTGACCAATACGAGAGCTTATGTGAGATCGGAAGTCTTTTGTTACGCCCGACTGCATTCTAGAAATTATAGCAGCGGCTATGCCAGCGCGCTATTTTGGATCGTCCGGGTGACTCTTTGCACCCCGCTAAGACGGGCATGATGAGAGGGCATTCTCCTGTGCGAACGCCTCCCTCAAAACATGGCGTAACCTTGCCTTAAGATTCGCTTAAGTTAAGCACGCTGTTGATCTTGCCTAAGTAGCTTCCCAGAGCAAAAAAGTTACTCCGCATCTCCGGTGTCACGCCGACGGGGTTAAGCTTGACTTATCAATATCTAACCCCCAAAAAAGGCGTCCCTTTTTGTAGGTATGCCTCCGAGAATTTGCAGCTGTTGCGCGCTAACTGGGTTAGTTCTCGCTCCACACATCTTCCCTGTTTCAATTGTCAGCGCCGCGTCAAACGAGGTACGAATTACAGCTATCGTTAAAGAAGCGAATCTGGTGACGAACGATGCCGGGCGCCAGGCTGCTTCAATTGGCGATGCGGTCAGGGTAGGAAATGAAATGATCACAGGCATCGATTCGCGCGCTGAGCTTACCTTCGAAAACAAGGCGGTGGCACGTCTGAGCGCGAATGCGGCGCTAACGCTGAAGTCCGAGAACGTTTTGGAATTATCACGCGGTGCGCTGTTGCTTGATTTTCCGGGCCGCACCAAAGGCAAGGTGCAAGCCGGAGCAGTATCGGCTGCAGTTGGTCACGCGACTGCATTGCTTGAGTATGAACCGACGGTTTTCAAATTCCTCGTGCTCGAGGGCACGGCGCGATTATATCGTCCGGCCAAGCTGGGCGATTCTATTCTCGTTCGCGCGGGGCAGATGGTTTTTGGGAACGCGAACGCTTCTTTAACCGATCCGGTTGATTTTGATATCGAGCGTTTTGTAAAAACCTGCCCGCTCATTCAAAACTTCGCGTCGCTCGAAAACGAGCGAGCGATCGCGGCGGCCAATCAAAGGCAGCAACGGGACAAATCCAAGAAACGGTTACTCGGCACCAATGTGATCATGTTCGGCGGTGGCTCAACGGTTTCGGTTGTCGATCCCGACAAACGGTCCTCCGAGGCTGCAACGACGGCCAATCCAACTGCGACGACGACGAGCAGAAGTACAGCAGCCTCGGAGACGCACCCATGAAAGCCGTCTTTCCCTTCCTGTTGCTGCTCTGTTTCGGAGTGATCCAAAACACGGAGGCCGCCACTTTCCAAGAAGCACGGGTCTCGGAAGTAATCCAAGACGTACGTTTATTGGCTTCGAAGGCCGCCGCTCGTCAGGCGGTTGTGAATGACAAAATCGGAGAAGGAACAGCCGTGCGAACGGGTGCGCAATCGCGTGCTGAACTAACATTTGCTGACCTTACGATCACACGGCTGGGGGAAAATACCGTATTCAGTTTGAATCAAGCGGCTCGCGAAATCCACCTTGACCACGGTTCCGTTCTACTGGAGGTGCCACCGAAAGGGGCGGCTGCAAGAGTCACCAGCGCGGCGGTTACTGCGGCAGTGCAGGGCGGCACCGCTATCTTCGGCACTGGGCCACCTATAAAATTCCTGGTCCTGGAAGGCGTCGGAACCTTCTACCCCAACGCGCATCCTGAAGAAATGGTAACGCTTCACGGCGGCGAAATGGTGATGTCGACTCCGGACGGCCACGTCACCACGCCGCAGAAATTCGATGTAAAGACGGTGCTCGGGACTTCGGCCCTAATCGTCGATTTTTCTGCGCTCGCTAATCTGCCGCTGATTTTGCAAGTGGTCGATCAACAGCAAACGAATCAATCCTTAACTGCAAACGCAAGCCCGCCGCCCTCCAAGGACATCATCGATGTGATTTCGGTAAACACGACGGCAAACCCGGCAGTGACCCAGACGCCCTCGCCCCCACCGCCCCCACCTTTACCTACTCCAAGCGAATCTGGCACGCCCTCGGTAATTTCGTCGCCAAACCCGTACGTGATCACAAACGGGACAACAATTAAGACGGATACATCCATTACGACCAACGGCAGGACCGATTTCGGAAAAATTTATAATGGTCCCACTCAGGATGGCCCTTTCACCCTGTGGGCGTTTGGATCCACCTCGCCCTTCGATACAGCGGTGCTAAAAGAATTGAGTTCCAAATCCTTTTTGGATGATCCGAACAGTCTGCCGATCGCTGTTTTAAAGTTCCAGAGTCTGTTGCTGACCGGCAACCCTACCATCGACACGACCAACGGCGTAACACATCTCAGCCTGATCGGCGTCGATAGCATCACGACCGGTCCGCCTGGTGGGACATTGACTTTTGCAGGTCTGAACCTGTTGTTCCTTGCCACGGTCAACGGTCCGATCGATCTCACATCGGACGTTTCGTTCCAAGGCCTGAGCCTGCTCGCCTTTTACGCGCGTGGCGCCGGTTCAGACCTCACGATTAATTCGCCGATTTCTGGCATCGGCGATCTCAAGATGGCCGCGGAGAACTCGATTCAGCTTACCAACCCGGGCACGATGAGCGTTGGCGAATTTGATGCGACCGCAGGGAACAACTTCACACTCCAAATCGGTGGCGCGCTCTCGCTGAATGGTAAGGTGAGGTTAGGGACATTCGTTTTGCCCGGCACAACACTCGCCAGCGGAGCCAATTTCACGCTCAACGTCACTGGCGACTACACCAACAGTTCCGCCACTGACTTTTCTCGTCTGCGGGTAATGAACGAAGGTCACATCGGAACCGGTGGAAATATTTCGGTGGACATCACTGGCAATCTCACCGCCGCGGGCCTTGGTTCGGCGACGGCCTTCCCCGAACCAGGAGACGTTGAACTTCTCGTTCAAAACACCAATGCGCAGATCGACACGGGCGGGAACTTGAATTTGACGGTCGGCGGCAACGTTAATGTGAACGGTCTCGCCGTTTATATGCAGAATTGGGACTTTACGGCGAACCCGGCCGGGCACATCGGCACCGGCGGAAACATTGATGTCCAAATCGCCGGGAATCTCAACGCTACAAGCTACGTCGATGTTTTCCTGAATAACCGAGGTGGCGGAACGATTACCTCAGGTGGAAATCTCACCTTTAATGTCAGCGGCGCTCTAACGATTGGTGTCGACGCCAGTACTCCCGGCTTTAGTTCGGAATTCATCATCTCAAGCCGGTACGACGATTCCGGTGGCAATACGACCCCCTCGAGTATTGGTTCCAACGTTGCGCTCTTTCTTCATGCGGCCAGCATTAGTATGGCGGGAGACCTTTTCGGTACCGGCATAAGTAATCACGGCGGCTCGACGATTAACGGGAATGCAACGGCTACCTGGGATGTTACTGGTAATCTCACGATTCAAGGTACGGCCGATCTCGGGGGTTCTGACGCTTCCTGGTTCATCTTGAACGACACGCTCAACCCGGCGACAGATCCGGGCGCTCACCTGACTAACCCACCCGGCGGGACGATCAATGGAAACGCGACTTTGACGTTGAGGGTTGGAGGAGACGTGAACATTGCGGGCGACACGTTGTTCCAGATAACGAACCAACGTATCAGTACGTCTACTGCTGCCAATGGGGGCTCCATCTTTGGGAATGCAGCGATAAATATTAGCGCTGCCAATTTCTCCGTCGGCGGTGAGCTCGATGTGGAAATTTTTAACCAGAAGGCCGGGACCGCCACCGGCAGCGGTGGAAGCATCACTGGAAGCGCCACGATCAATTTGACTGTATCTGGCAATCTCACGGCTACTGGGACTGATACTAACAGCAGCCGCACCCCTGGCGATATGGCCTTCGATATCTTCAACCAAGGCACCAATGGAAATACGGTCGGCGGTTCTATCACGTCTGACGCCACGGTGAACATTCAAACGGCAAACATCTCTGCCGCGCACGATTTTGTTGCTCAAATCGTTAATCGTAACGGCGGTACAATTGGAGGAAAAGCGGCGTTGACCCTCAATGCGACCGGCAGCGTTAACGCCGGGGGCTTGGCATTTTTCGGACTCTTTAACAGCCCGGGAGCGATCGGATCCGACGCGTCAGTGGATGTCAGCGCCGCAAGCTTGACGGCTGGGAGCTTTTTCGAAGCCTTTATCGAGAATGTCGGGGGCACGATTGGTGGGAATGCGACCGTCCAAGTCGGAATACCGGGAGATCTTAACGCCGGTCATTTGTTCGTGGTGATTGATAGCAGCAGCGGTGGTTCTATCGGCGGAAACGAAACCATCAACATGAACGTCTCAGGTACTGCAACGGTTAATAATGAGGCCACGGTTCAGATTCTTGGTCCCGACCCCACCGGATCAGCGGCCATCAATTTCAACGGCGGGATGTATCAGGTCGGTGGAACGTTCTTCAATGCAATCGATGGAAACGGCACGATCACGTTTACGAACACCGATCTTCACGCCAATGTCGTGAAAGTGGGTGTTTTTGGCGCGAACGGCAGCTTGATCATTGGTGGGAGCGGCACTAACACGATTTCGGCGGACACACTTCTCCATTTGTATGCGCCCGGAAGCAATGGACTCTTAAAGTTTGTTGCTAGTGTTACCCTGAGCAGCGGCACGGCAATGGACTTGGCCGCTAACACGATCACGATCAATTCCGGCGTTACGGTTACGATCGCAGGCAACGGTGGCGCGGCCAACATCTTCACTAACAATGCCAATTACGCCGGGTTTGGCGGAAATGGCTCGACGACAGGCACGTTTGCCGGCAACGGCGCCAACAATCCCCAACCACTGTCAAATGCACCAGTGTTCAGTGCCGCTGCTAGTTCACCCTCGTCTAGCGGCACGACAAGCGTAAGTGGCAATGTCACTTCGTCCACTAAGGCGACAGGTAGCACGATTAATGTGAGCGACTCTGGGCAGCTGCTTTCGCTGCTCAATTCGTCCACTGCCGGTGCAGGCGGAAAGATCACCGTTTCGAATACAGCGGGTCGTTCTCGCAACTCTAGGGCCACCAGTCCGACGGAAAGATCAGGACCAGGTGGGGGCGCGAAAAACGTGCAGAGCCGCGCCCGATTTCAGCAATTGCCGGCGACCGTAGCTGCACTTCCTCGGACACAATGAGAGGACAGCGCTTAGGAGTTTTCTGTTGGGCGGGTTGGGCAATAATGCTATTCCTGCTCGCCCCCTCGGGCTCTGTCCGAGGCCAGATTGTGCAGCTGAATCAGATCGCACTCGTGCAAGCCCAGAACCAACCTCTGGTTCAGTCCACGACGCCTTCTACTGGAATGGCTGGTAATGAGGTGCCGGCCAGTCCCAACGATGCTGACTTGGGCGAGCAGCAAATCCTAAAGCGTGCCGAAACATACCAGCCGTTCACTGCCTCATTCACGACTCCAATTTTTTTCACGTCAAACGTTGCCCTCACTAACACCGGCGAGGTAAGCGACATAGTGATCGCGCCGACGGCAGGCGTGTTTTACGATCCAAGAATCACGCATACTCTTTACGCGCACATTGGCGCCCAAGAACAGATTTTTTATTACGGCAAATACACCGCGTTCGATTTCGCGAGCCTGGATTGCGAAGCGGGGCTGACTTATTTCATGCCGGAAGTTCACAACCTGCTCCTGCGCGCCTGGTACGATTTCAATCGGCTGACCTTGGACGATCGTCTTGGCGATGAATTTTTTTCAAATCACCAGATCATTCTCAACGCCGAGCTGCCGTTTCGATTCGGTCGCGCCCAACAGATTTCCGTCGGCGCGGACACGAATCTGAGCGTCGGGGCCGATCATCAATCGCCCCGCCGGAATGATTATGAAGGCTACCTCGCTTATTCCGTCAGCCTGACCCGGGCGCTCACTTTCAACGCGGTCGGTCGCGTGGTGGCGCGCGATTATCACCAGAACGGGCGCACTGATGTGAGTGAGATTTTTTCAGGCGCGGCGACTTATCAGGTGACCAACTGGTGCTCCATCAGCGCGATCAGCTCGTTCGCGCATAGCGACTCGAACCAGGATGTGTTCGACTACGATGTAGCAAACCTCGGCGGCGCGCTGCAGCTCTCGCTCAGATTTTAGGAGCCGGCGCCGATGAAACTTATTTCCGATCCGGCATCGGCGGATTGGTCGCGCGACTGAACCACGGTGCGAACTGGCGTTGATTCGCGGCTTTGAGCGCCCGGCGGACCATGATAGGATCGAGAATCACTCAGATGAAAACTCGCACCCGAAATTCAAATCTCATCGCAGCGATAGTCTTGATCGCGACCGTGTTTGCAATCGCCCGACTGGTTTTTGCGGCCGACCAGAAACAGGCCCGCGTCACCGAAGTGGTCCGCGATGTTCATGTGCTCACGCCGCAGCGGGCAGCACATTCGGCCGTGGTAAATGAAACAGTTCATGAAGGAAATGCTGTGCGCACCGGCACGGATTCGCGCAGCGAACTTCTCTTCGCCGACCAAACCCTGGCCCGGCTCGGCGCCAACACCGTCTTCAGTTTCGGCGCCGCCGCGCACACCTACGATTTGGGCAGCGGCGCGATCTTGATGACGGCGCCGAAAAATGCCGGAACGGTCAAGGTTTCATCCGGAGTCGCCACGTGCGCCATCAGCGGGTTCACCGGCATTTGGGAAGCGCACAGCAAGTTTTGGAATAAAGTTCTGGTGATTGAGGGCGATGGAGACGTTTGGCTGAACAAGAACCCAGGCGACAAGCGACACATGCATTCGCGACAAATCCTTGTTTTTCCACCGAACGCCACAGTTCTCCCGCAGCCGCAGGAATTCGACGTTTGCAAAGTGATGAACAACGCCCTCTTGATTACCGGTTTTACCAATCAGCTCCCGAGCTGGCCGCTTTGTCTGGCGCAGTGTAACCTGCAACGTAGCGGACCTGTTACCACGAACCTGATCGATCCTACGCACCAGGACATTGTCGACCAAAGCATCAGTGCTCGGCCGACGCCGGAGAGGACGCGGCCACCGCCGCAACCAACCATTATTCCATCGGGCGCCCGATTCGGGCGCCCTTAGGTCGCAACATTTCCGCTGTTCGTCATCGCATTAATCGCTAAGCGGAATCTTCAACTTCTGACCGGCTTTCAAATTGTCGGGATCGTCGATCTTCTTTTCGTTAGCGTCCCGGATTTCCTGCCAACGCTTCGAAGTTTTGTAAAATCGGCGGGAAATCGAAGCTAGAGTGTCGCCTTCCTGCACGGTGTAGGTTTGTGAATCGTCCGACTTGGCTTTGTGCCGCGTTGGAGATTTGGTTGCAACTGGACGCGGCCTGCCTTCATCGATTTGGCGATGCAAATTCAAATTTTCGTTTCGTAATCGAGCCGCCTCAGACCGGCTCACCACCGAATCGCCAGATAAACTCGTGCCGAGCGCAACTTCGTCCCGATGCATGAAATCTTTGACCTCGGCTGCGTGCGAACCTTCGGGATTAAGCACCAGGTAGCGTTTGAAATGATGAAGCGCGTTGATCGGATCGTTCAATTTGTCGTCGTAAAGCAGTGCGAGCTTGAAATGCACTTCCGACGACTGCGGCGTACCGTCGAGCGCGGATTCGTATAGATTGATTGCCCACAAGTAATCACCTTGGGCTGCCTTCCAATCCGCTTCCTTAACCGTACGCGCATGACGTGACGTCACCATTCGTTCGCAGCCGCCGAGCAACAGCAGGATCGAGAACGAAACTGCGAAAACTTGAAAGCGAGAGTTGTCAGCGCCCATTCTCTGTTCAACGTCCTTGATCGTGAAGATGAGTCGAGCGCTAATTTTCATCGCCGCAATTTTTTTCGCGCCATCGCTGTCGGTTCTTGCTCAGTTGAAGGCCGGCGACAATCACCATGTGAATTTCACCGATGTCGACAGAAACGCGCTTTCGACCGCCGATGGGCACATCACGACAGTTGTTCTAACGACGCAATCCGGAACGGATAAAGCCCGCGCCGTTGGAGATCGCACGCCGGATTTTTGTCTCGGCAATTCAATCTATCGAATGATCACGGTGTTGGCGTTCGAAAAGAACCACAGCAAACTCGTGCGCATGATGTTGAGTTCGCTGATGCGGCGGCGGCTCGACGCCGAAGGTCGCCGGCTTCAAGAGCGCTACGACAAACTCAAAATTGGCCGCGCCGCTCGCCGCGACGTTTTCGCGGTCGCCGATTTCGACGGCGCGGTCACAAGACAACTCGGTTTTCAACCGGTCGTGGGGCTCTTTGAGGTTTTCGTTTTCGGGAAAAACGGCCAGCTGATCAAACAGTGGAACAATGTTCCAAGCGCCGAAGAATTGGGCTCTGCTCTAAAGCCCGATTAATACTGCGGCACGTCGGAGTCGATTTCATCCGACCATTTGGCGATACCGCCCTCAAGATTAAAGACGTTTTCAAAACCGGCATCGCGCAATATTCGCACAGCCTGGGCGCTACGCTGACCGCTGTGACAATGAACAATCGTCAGTCGTGCCTGGTCCAGTTCGTTCAAACGATTCGGCAATTCGCCGAGCGGAATCAATCGCGCGCTATCGATGCTCGCCATTTCGTGCTCGAACGGTTCGCGAACGTCCACCAGCTGAAAATTTTCGCGCTCATCGAGTTTTTGTTTGAGCTCGCGGACTGAAACAGTCGGAATCGCATTCGTCGAAACTCCGCAGAATTGCTCGTAATCAATTGGCTCCGTGATAGTCGGCGAGTCGCCGCAAACCGGACACTCTGGATCTCGTCGCAGATTGAATTCACGGAACTTCATCTTCAACGCGTCGAAATAGAGAAGGCGTCCGACCAGCGATTCACCCACGCCGAGAATTAGTTTGATCGCTTCGTTTGCTTGGATCGTTCCAACAATTCCAGGCAAAACTCCAAGCACACCGGCTTGCGCGCAGTTCGGAACCGAGCCGGGTGGTGGCGGCTCTGGAAATAAGCAGCGATAACAGGGACCGCCCAGGTGCGACGCAAATACCGTCGCCTGCCCGTCGAACCGAAACACCGAGCCATAAACATTCGGCTTTTTTGCGAACACGCACACATCATTGGATAAATAGCGCGTCGGAAAATTGTCCGAGCCGTCGACGACTACATCGTAACCAGAGACGATGTCGAGTCCGTTGGCGCTGGTAAACCGGGCTTCGTGAGTTTGGATTTCTACATTTGGATTCACATCGCGTAAGCGATCACGCGCCGATTCGAGTTTTTTTCGGCCGACATCTTTTGTGCCGTGCAAAATCTGCCGCTGCAAATTGCTAAGATCGA
>DASZJH010000151.1:0-13648 GCA_035948375.1 Chthoniobacterales bacterium | reverse complement strand
ACATTCTGGCAAAGACGTCCTTTCCAGCGACGTTGAAATCAAGGGCACGATCAAGTTCCAAAAGGAGCTTTTGATCGACGGCAAAGTTGAAGGCGAGATCAATTCCGATGGAGCCCTGACCGTGGGCGAGAACGCGGATATTCGCGCGGAGATCAAAACCAAATCGATCACGATTTACGGCAAAGTGCAGGGGAACATTAGCGTGAGCGAGCGCTGTGAATTGAAATCGAAATGCACGCTCCAGGGAGACTTGAAGGCGGCGCGGCTCATCATTGAAGAAGGCGCGACCTTTATCGGAAAATCGGAAGTTTCCAGCGGGATGAGCGTGAAAGCCGCCTCGTCCAGCCGGCCAGAAGTTGTTCGCCACGAAGAATCAGCCAAGCCTGCCTTCGCGCGCGCTTAAGATTGTTTGACCCTCGCTTACTGAACGTGTGACCAAGTCGTCGCCTGCTAAGGCCAGTGTGGAGTGCCCGCACTGTGGCTTTAAGCAGATGGAATACGTGGCGGCGAAGTCGACGATTTGCCGCCAGTGCGGCCGCTCATTTTCCCCTTCAGCCCCTAAACCGGCAGCAAAGGCCGGAGACGCGGCCGCTCCTTTGGAAGAGCTCCCCCTTCATCGAAAGCTGGAAGCGATCTGGAGCCGGCAACGCAGTCGCGTTGTTTCCTGTTTCGAGTGCAAGCGGAAACACGAAGTTAGCGACGCTGCGACGTCGACCAACTGTCCCGGGTGCAGTGCGCATATCGATTTGCGGGATTACAAAATTACCACCAGCTTTAGCCGCAGCATTCGCACTCGCGGTAACATTGTTCTGACCAGCAAGGGCGATCTCAGCAGTACGAGCGCGATTTGTCGCTGCGCCTTTATCGAAGGAAAGCTGCGCGGCAATCTCGAATGCGAGGATTCGATGAACCTCAACTTGGTGGGAAAAATTCCCGGCCGCATCGCCGCCCAAAACATGATCGTCGAACGGAAATCCGATATTCAGTGTTTTCGACGCGTGCGAGTGAACAACATTGAGATTAAGGGCCGGATGTCGGGAGAAATCATCGCCACTGGCTCGGTTACCATCGGCAAGGGTGGCACGCTCGAGGGCAACGTTACCGCAAAGTCGATTGGGATTGAGAAGGGCGGAATGTTTTCCGGACAGCTGGCGATTGGGCAGGCCGGGCTTACCCAAGGCGAGCTCTTGTCAGAAACCAAGGCGGCCGAAAAGAAAAGCGAGTCGAAAGTGCCGCTCGCTGCCACGCAGCCTTTGCACGCAACCTAGTTCGCTGCCATGCGAAGACTGCACCCGCGCAGTCCGTACGAAAAGCTTGGCGGATATGTCCATCTGCCGCGCTTGATCGACAAAGCCAAGCTAAGCCGCAAGGGCCTGCTCGACGGTTACAACTATAAGACAGTCGGCTTCGACAAACATTTGCTGAGTTTCCTCAAGATCGACGGCGACGCATTTGAAGACGCGGTTCATCGTTTGGACAAGGACGACGCGATTTTGAATTGGGTCCGGGAAAATTCCGCCAGGCATCCGCCAGACGAAATCGAACATTGGAACCAGGCGATGATCTCACGCCATCCCGATACCGCCGCTAAGAAAGCGCGCTTCAGCCATTTTTTGAAACAATCCGGTGGCGCGGGTCGCAAAGACATTAGGACCTATTTCGACCTCATCGAGTTCGACGAAGGCCGTTTAAAATAGTCGCTATTTCCTGGCGAAAATTTTGTCCGCGTTCTCCAACGTTTCCTTGCTGCCGATGTCGAGCCACCGGCCCTTGATCAGGAAAGTCTTTACCGGTTTGCGCGAGTAAATCCATTGCAGGAAACGACCTGGTTGGTCTGGATTGTTACCGGCGGCGAGATAAGTCGTGAATAGCGGTAAGATCTCGCGGGAATAATAATAAAGTGCCACCGACGCCAGCGTACTTTTTGGTTTTTCGGGCTTTTCTTCGAAGTGAGTGATCACGCCGTTGTGATCGATGCTGACAGTGCCGTATTTTTTCATGGCCTCGAGATTCCCAACGTCGTGAACGGCGACAGTCGCCGGTGATTGTTTGGCAGCTTTGACGAAATCGTTCAGCGGTTGCTCGAAGAGATTGTCGCCGGCGATCACCAGCAAATCGTCGTTCGCGAGGTTCTCACGGTTTAGAACGAGAGTAATATCGCCGATCGCGCCGAGTTTATCGTCATCGCTCGTTGACCCATCGTTAATAATCTTGATCTTGAACTTACGATGCCTGTCCGCCGCAGCCTTGGGGGAGGCGGTTCGATCCTGATAGGCGTTCGCCCAGCTTTGAAAATCGCCGGCGAATTTGTTGTTTGTCACAACGTAGACCGTGTCCAGTTCGGAAACTGAGACGAGATTGTTTAAGAGCCATTCAATGATCGGTTTCCCAGCAACTTCCAGGAGCGGTTTCGCCTTATTGAGCGTGAGCGGATAAAGTCGAGTCGCGTATCCGGCGGCAAGGATCAGCGCGTTCATGAGAATTGCGGGACGATAAGCAGGCGATCCGCCGTTGCCAGCCGATTCGGCTTCGACCTATCTCACCGGTCCGCTCAGGATGACTGCGCGTAAACGCCGTTGCAGGCCGGCGATCCGATTCGAGTCGGTGATTTTTCCGCGAGTAGTAGCATCGTTGATATAAAATGTATCGATCGCGGCTCCTTTTTGGGTGTTGATGCGCGATAGACCGATATTGACGCCTTCATGTTCGAGCGCCGTCAGCAAATCATAAAGCAGTCCGACGCGGTCCGGAGTTTCAATTTGAATCAAAGTGTAAGCCGGGTGCGCTTTGTTATCGATGGCAATTCCGGTCGGGAATTCCAACTCGTGCTGGCGACGGTGTTGAATATTGTGTCGCGCCTGTTCCAACAACGGCGCGAACTCGAAGGTCTCGACGTCCAGTGCACGACGAAGCGTGTTTTCCGCAAGGTCGCGATCCCGCTTCTCCGTCACGGCGCGTTCTTTCATGTCGCAAACCCTAAAGATTACGAGAGCAGTCTGGTCCCCGCGCGGAAAGATGTCGGCGCTCACGATATTGAGCGGAACAACCGAAAACGACCCTGCGATCTTCGCCAGAAGATGATGGCGGTCCCAGGTGCAGAAGGAAACGGTGCTGTGTCCGAATTGGTCAAACGCTTCCCACTCGATCGCCGCTTGCAGGGGTCGGTCTGCGTGGATCGAAGCGTTTTCGAAAAAAGATCGAAACAATCGTAGGTGATTGACGATCTCGGGAACATTGAACGCGCGGAAATAATTGTCAGGCATGAAGTCGAACTGCGCTTCGATTTCGTCCGCGTAGTCGGCTGGCAGCTCCGCCGCCACGGCCGCTTCCAACTTGTCGCGCTCAATCTTGGTTTGCTCGTGAAAGGATTGTTGATCGGCGACGTACTGGGAGGCGTCCTGAAATAGTTGCCAGACCAGCGATTCCTTCCAGTCGGACCAGCTTTGACCGCTTGTGCCCTGACCGTCGGCCAGCGTCAGCAGCATCAACGCGTTTAGATTTTTCTGGCTCCGAACGATGTTCGCGAACTCCACGATCGTCGCCGGGTCGTCGAGATTTCGCTGCTGCGAGGTGTTCGAAAGAGTGACGTGATGATCCACCAGCAAAATTAGCGACTTCCGTTGCTCCGGCGAGAGCTGCAGGCGTTTGGCAACGCTTTGCGCGAAGAGCGCGCTCGCTTCGGAATGCGGACGCGCGCCGACCGCGCGGCCGGTGTCGTGCAGGAGTAATGCAAGATAAAGAACGAACGGCTCCTGGAGGCTCTCGAAAAGCTTGCGATATGCGATCAACTTCGAATTGGTGGTTTGGACCAGCGCGTCGAGTTTGTCGATGCAGAGCAAAGTGTGTTCGTCGGCGGTGTAACGATGGAAAAATTCATGCTGCACTAGGCAGGTCAGCTGCCCAAACTCGGGAATATAGCGGCCGAGAAAATCGACCCGATGCATCAGGCGGAGCGCGCGCCCGACCTCGCCTTTTCGCGATAAGATCGTCATAAAAATCTCGCGCGGCGCTTTGGCGTATTGATAAGTGCGCGTGACCTGCTTGAGTGAGCGTGTCAGCAAATCTTCGAGCTCCGGGCTTAGATCGACGTTGTTCTGTTGTGCCAGCTCGAACGCCCGCATCATCTCGACTGGATCGGCCTTGAACAAATCGCGCCGATCCGTGTGAAGTTGTCCCTGCCGAATAAAGAACGATCCCATTTTGATTTGGCCGCCGCGTCGCAACGGCAGAAAGCTGAAGAGCGACCGGGTGCGGTTTGTTGCGTAACCGCTGGCAAATTGCTCGGTGATTCTCTCCGTTACCCGGAAAATGTTGCGCGTGTGCTCGTAGTAATCGCGCATCAACGCTTCACTGGCGCGCCGCCCTTCTTGTTCGCTGTAACGTAAACGCTGGGCCAGCTCCGGCTGCTGATTCAAATAGAGAACGTCTGCTGCGCGGCCGGATAGATAATGTAGATCAGTCCGCAACCGCAGTAGAAAATCGTAGGCTGTCTCGATCCGGCGTTGGTCCGATTCGCTCAACCAATCTTCGCCGACCAAGTGCGTCGTGGTCAGCGCGCCTTCCTTGAAGTACGACATCCAGAGAAGGTTTTGATAGTCTCGCAGACCGCCGCAGCCACTTTTCAAATTCGGTTCCTGCATGTAAACGCTGTCTCCAAACTTCGCGTGGCGTGTGGCCTGATCGCGCATTCGCAATTCGACGTACTCGCGTTCCGAGCCGATGACGCATTTCGCTCGGAATTGATCGCGAAACTCGCGGCCGAGGAGCTGATCGCCCGCCAGAAAACGCGATTCGAGCATTGCTGTTTTTGTGTGCATGTCAGTGTTCGCCTGTTCGAGCGCTTCTTTGACCGAGCGCGTCGAATGTCCCACTTTGAACCCGATGTCCCAGAGCAAATAGAGAATTTGCTCGGCCATTTCTCCGACATAAGGAGAAATCTTTCCCGCGCCGTCGCCGTGCAGCAGCATTACATCGACATCGCTGAACGGATTGAGCTCGCCGCGGCCGTATCCGCCAAGCGCGATCAGCGCCAGCGACGTGGTCTGTGTCCCGAGTGTGTTCGCCGCCGCCGCGAATACGTGACGCAAAATCACGTCGACTAATTCTCCGCGCCGCCCGCAGATTTCGCGACCGCCGCCGCCGGCTTGATGTTTCAAACGCAGCCGATGTCCTTCCAGCTTAAGGAACTTTTTGTAGGTGGGGAGAACTTCAGTCGGGCGCTGCTTACCGGCGAGCGCAAGTTGGTCCTCGGCCCGGGCCAAAACTTTGTCCAGATTTTGCGAAGTCGCCATTGTCGGTCTTAGATCCAATCTAAAATCTAAAACCGAAAATCCAAAATGAGATCAGAGCTCGATGGCGTAGCGCTTGAGCTTGTTGTAGAGCGTTGGGCGTTGAATGCCGAGGAGCTCGGCCGCTTTCTTTTTGTTGCCGCGACATTGGGCCAATGCCTGAAGGATTGTGATCCGCTCGACGTCGTCCAGACTTGGGACGCCCTGGGTTGGGATCGCACGTTCGATTTGTTGCAATGCCGGAGGCAATTGCAATTCGCGAGGAAGTTCTTTGGTCCCAATTGTGTTTTGCCGGGCCAGGACCACGGCGTACTCGATCGCGTTTTGTAGTTCGCGCACATTTCCCGGCCAGGAATAGTCGAGCAGTTTCTGAAACGCTTCGGGCGCAATCTCTGGTTCGGGTTTGCTGAGCTGCTGCGCGAAGTGCTTTACGAAAAACGCGACTAGCGGCGGGATGTCTTGCTTTCGTTCGCGCAATGGCGGGACGTTGATCTCAAATGTGTTAAGCCGGTAATACAAATCCGAGCGCAGCCGATTTTCGGACAGCGCCTTCGCCACCGGGCGATTCGTCGCTGCGATCACGCGAAAGTCTGCTTTCGTAGTGCGCGTGCTGCCAAGCGGGCGATATTCGCGTTCCTGAAGTACGCGGAGAAATCGCGTCTGCAAATCGGCGGGCATATCGGAGATCTCGTCAAGGAACAGCGTACTTCCGTGCGCTTCCGCGATCATTCCAGGAAAATCGTTCATCGCACCGGTGAACGCGCCTTTCGTGTAACCGAAGAGTTCGCCTTCAATCATGGTTTGGGGAAACGCTGCGCAGTTGAGTTTCACCATCGGCCGTTCCGAGCGGCGACTGCGATGATGAATTAAGTTGGCGACGACCTCCTTGCCGACGCCGCTTTCGCCGGTAATCAGCACGTTCGCTTCCGACGGCGCCATTGAATTGACCAACTCTTCGATCTCCTGCATCGATTTGCTTTGAAACACCGGCATCAATCTCGTCTCCGCGATTTCCAGGCGCTTCTCCAGCTCTTCCGTCTTCGCGCGAAGCTTTTGGGTCTCGCGAAGGAGTGATTGTTTTTCCAAGGCTTTCTCGATGAGACTGAGAAGCTCTTCCGGCGCGTACGGCTTGCTAATAAAGTGATAGGCACCGCGCTTGATCGACTCGATCGCGTTATTGAGCGTGTCATGCGCGGTCAGGATGATGACCTGAATTTCCGGTCGCTCGGTTTTGATCTTGTCGAGCATTTCCAATCCTTCGGCGTCCGGCAATTGCAGGTCGAGAAGGACAAGCGCTGCCGGTTTGTTTTTCAGCGCTTTGAGTCCGGCCGCGGCGGTGGCGGCTGTTTCGGTTTCGAATCCGTGGCGCCCGAGCAGGGCTTCGAGGGTGAGCAGGATCGGTCGCTCGTCGTCGATGATCAGAATTCGACTCTTCTCCTTCACGGCGATTAATTCTCGCGAAGAATTGGCAAAGTCAGTTTCGTTACGAGCATCGACGTCTCCGCTTCGTAATTCGCGCCAAATGTTCCGCCGTGCCCTTCGGCAATTACGCGTGCCCGGTTTAATCCAAGGCCATAGTGCCCTTGACTCATGTGTCGAAGCGGTTCGCGTCCCCAGTTTTCGGTCGGCAATTCGAACTTCGTCTTTGTTTCGTGCAACTCGAACACGAAGCGTCCGTTGCCTGCAGCGCCGGAGGTCCGAGCCGGACTGGCAGTTTGCGAAGGCGGGTCGATGTAAACTTTCGCCGCGATTGATTTCAAGTTGCGTTCGTTCTGAAACGCGTTCGCGAAAAGTTCCAGCACCGCTTGGTGCGCCATCTGCGGATCGATTTCCAGCTGTTCGTCCTTCAGCTGCACGTTCCAGCTTATGTTGCCGGCGCTATTGGGAAAATCGTTCGCCAATTTCTTTTTCAAATCGTCGACGAAATCCGCCGCACCATATTCGATGACGATGGGAGTGGTTTGACTTAGGGCCGCGCTCAACTTTTGCAAACCGCTTCCAAGTTCAGAGACCATTTCCCGGAGGCGCTGGACTTCGCCTTTCAATTCATGCTCGTCCGCCAGCTCGGACAGATAAGCAGATTGAAGTTCGACCGCGTTCAAATTGTTTCGAATGTCGTGCCCGAATTGGCGAATAAACTTTACCACATCCGACCACGCGACACTCGGCGGTTCGCTATGCGATTCCTTGGGGCTCATACTCAGCTCAAATCGAGCAGAACCTATTCCGTGACGGAGAATTTGTCCTCTGATGGTCCTTCACCCTTGGAAATCTGCACACGTGGGTCGTTGCTAGCAAGATGTTGTAATACGTGAAAAACATCCTCCGGGTCGGCGTCGATCGCCCGAGCGACCTCTTCGGAGATCTTTCCGCTTCCGCGGGAAAGTTGTTGCCGGACCTGGCTTTGCAATTGAAGCAATCGAGTGGCCGCCTTCTTTCCCGCCTCCACCCCCGGTTGATGATAAGCGTTGATGTTGACCAGCGATCCGTAAAATCCAACCGCGCGCTCGTAGAGAGCGATCAATGCGCCAATACTGAACGCGTTCGCTTCGGGAATACTGACCGTGATCGACTCGCGGTTTTTTTCGTAAAGCGCCGCGCGCGTCCCGCGAAGAAACCCGTGCAGATAATCACCGCTGGTCACTCCGGGTTCGATTTCAAAAGCGGGTTGATGTCGATCTTTCGCCACTTCGATAAAGGTAACAAAGAAGTTCAGAACGCCGTCGCGCAATTGCTGCACGTAGGCGTGCTGATCGGTCGACCCCTTATTGCCGTAGACCGCGATCCCTTGATTGACGATCTTGCCGTCAAGATCCTTTTCTTTGCCTAACGACTCCATCACGAGTTGCTGGAGATAACGGCTGAAAAGCAGTAGACGGTCTTTATACGGCAACACCACCATGTCCTTTTTACCGCGACCGTCTCCCACGTAAAACCACATCAATGCCAGCAGCATCGCGGCGTTTTGCTGGAAGTCAGTTGTTCGCGTCCGCTCATCCATCGCAGCGGCGCCAGCTAGGAAATTGTCGATCTCGAATCCTTGCAGCGCCATGGGCACGAGCCCAACCGCGCTCATTACCGATGTCCGACCGCCGACCCAATCCCACATTGGAAAACGCGCCAGCCAACCGTTTTTCTCCGCGTGCTTGTCGAGATCGCTTCCGGCTCCGGTAATCGCGACTGCGTGTTTGGAAAAATCCAGGCCTGCTGCTTTGAACCGCGCCTCCGCTTCGAGCATCCCGTTGCGCGTTTCCTTGGTTCCGCCCGATTTCGAAATGACGATGACGAGCGTGCGGCCCAGATCGTTGTCGAGTTTATTGAAGACGCGATCGAATCCGTCGGGATCGGTGTTGTCGAAAAAGTAAACGTCCATCGGATCGCGCGGTGTTCCGAGCGCGTCGGCGACGAATTCAGGACCGAGAGCCGAGCCGCCAATCCCGATCGAGAGCACGTGCTGGAATTTCTCGCCGCGCTCGTTCTTGATTTTCCCGCCGTGCACGTCGGCAGCGAATTTCTTGATCCGCGCGTTGGTGTTTTCAATCTCTGTGCGCAATTCCGCGTTCGGAGCCAGCGCCGGCTTGCGGAGCCAATAATGTCCGACCATTCGCTTCTCGTCCGGATTTGCGATGCCGCCGGCCTCCAAATCGCGCATGGCTGCGAACGCCTTGTCGATCTTCTGTCCCGTTCCGGTAAAAAAATCGTCAGGAAACTTCATCCGGCTGATGTCGATCGAGAAACCCAGATCGTCGTAACGCAAAAAGTGCCGCTGAAAGCGATTCCAAAGCGACGAAGAGGCCATAATGTCAGTGATCAATGATAGGGGAGCAGCGGCGAGATCTCAGTCACGCCACGGTTCACCATCCTGCCTACCTGTCACACGTCACGTGTCACTTGTCACTCTTATCTAGGTGGTTTGGCGGGCTTTTGGTCCGAGGTCTCGCGCTTAACTGGCACTTCTTCTTTTGGAGCGACTTCGTATTCCGGTTTCGGCACGCTCATCAGCCAATGATCGAACCAGCCCACAATGTTTTGCAATCGCTCGACCCGATGCCATGGCTGACCGGAGCGCGAGAGCTCGTGGGATTCGTTTGGGAAGCGCACCATCACCGTCGGAATCTTTCGAAACTTTAACGCTCGGAACATCTCTTCGCCTCCTGCGCCCGGCGGCGTCCGGTAATCGGCTTCGCCCAAAACGAACATCATCGGTGTTTTCACGTTCTTGATATAGGTGATCGGCGAGCGCGCTTTGAAATCTTCCTCCTGATCGAACGGCGCGCCTTTGAACCAGTTCGGCTGAAACAAAGTGAAGTCCGCGGTGTACCACCAGTGCGCCCAGCTCGCGATGTCGCGCTGCGCCACCGCCGCTGCAAATCGGTCGGTGTGGCCGACCACCCAGTTGGTCAGCAATCCGCCGCCGCTTCCGCCGGTTACGCCGAGTTTCTTGTTGTCGATGTAACCGCGCTTAATGACTTCATCCACGCCGGCCATCAAGTCTTTGAAATCGTCGCCGGGATAATGATACTGAATGACGTTGCCAAACTCCTGGCCGTAGGTTGTCGATCCGCGCGGATTCGGAAACAGCACCACGTAGCCTTTCGCCGCCATCCATTGGAATTCGTGAAAGAAAAGATAGCCGTAGGCCGTGTGCGGGCCGCCGTGAATATTTAGAATGAGCGGGTATTTTTTTGCCGAATCGAAGTCGGGCGGTTTTTGCAGCCAGGCCTGGATGGTTTTTCCATCGAAACTCTGGTAATGGATCTCTTCCGGCTCGGTTAATTTGAGATTGGCAAAAAGTTTGTCGTTGAGATGGGTAAGCTGCGTGGGCGTACCGCCATTACGATCGAGCATGAACAAATCGCCCAACCGAGTTGGTGTTGAAACCGTGTAAAAGAGTTTCGACGCGTCGGTTGAAGCGCGCAGTCTGATCACCCCTTGATTTCCGGTCGTCACGTCCGTTTGCGCACCGGACTCGGCATCGAACGATGCGACATTTGCCTTTCCTTCCTTGGAATAGATTTGGAGCAACGAGTGGCCGTCCGGTGTCCAAATCGGCGTATTGCGTCCGCCGGCCCGCGGTGTCTCGCAGTCGCCAATCAGCGAATCACCGATGTCGAAGTCGAATTTCTCGGTAAGGTTTTTCGGTTTCGCGTTTGGCGTCACATCGACAACCCAAAGGTCAGGTTGCGAATAGGAATTGACCGGCTGAGTAATTGACGCAACGAAGGCGAGCCGTTTGCCGTCCGGACTCAGCGACAAACCGTCAACGTCCATGTCGATAGTGTTGAGTTTGGTTGCGTTGCCGCTTGCCGCGCTGATCGCATAGAGTTCGCTGCGCGGGCGCTCGTAATAGGGCTCGTCGACATGCAGGGAAACGAAGTAAAGCTGCGAGTCGTCTTTCGACCAGACAATGCTGCCTTCATCGAAACGGCCGAAGGTGAGCTGCTTTGGTTGGACTTTTTCGTCCGCATTGTGCGGCGCCTGGACCACCCAAATGTGCGACGGATGTTTTGGATCGGCGTAACCTTCGTTGTCCTCGCGGTAAACCGCGCGCGTAATCACGCGCACGTCGCTTTCGTGTTCTAACTCGGCTTCGGCCTTTTTCACGGCCTGGTCGCCTTCGCTCTTGCCGGTTTTGTCGGCCGGCGTTTTCGACGCTGCCGGGGCTGCCGCCGGCGACGCCGCACTGACCGCTTTCTTTAACTCTTCTTCTTTTTTCTTTTTCTGTTCCTGCTTCGTTAAATCTTCGGCATTCGTCTCACTCGTAAACGCGACCGCCTTTCCGTCTGGCGACCAAACCGGATTGCTCGCGCCTTTAGGCAGATCGGTAAATGAAAACGAATCGCCGCCGGCCATTGGCAACATCGACAATTGCGAAGGCTCAGGTTTGCCGTCCTTTTCGGTTGCGCGTACGAACAGAAGATATTTTCCCTCGGGTGACCAGCGCGGTGTGGAATCATGCTCGCCTTTGGTTAATTGATGCGGTTCGCCGCCACCTGAAGTCGCTACCCACCAGATCGAAGTGCCGTAGCCCTCCTTTTTTTCGTTCACCGTCACCCGCACGAACGCCACCCGCGAACCATCCGGCGACACCTGCGGGTCGCCAATCCAGACAAAGTCCCACAGATCTCGTTCGGTGACGTTGCGCTTTTGCGCCCAAGAATTCGTTGCTAAGAATGCTAGGCAAAGAGCGGCTGAAAAGAGCGGGCGCATAGTGGTCGTTCTTAATAGATGCCGCACCGCCGCCTGCCAAGCCGAACGTTGACGAACTGGCCGGAAATTGTTGGGCTTTGAATGATTTGTAAGCGGTGATACAATTCGCGGCTGATGGAATAGTCGCTGCTGCTTGTCGACCGAGGGCAGTGACATTTTATGGAGGTAACCTTACAACGCGTCGCCCGTCGCTACGCAGGATTTCTCCTTCTCTTTTGCCTCACGGTTTTTGCGTTCTGGTTATTTGGCGCCGACCTGTTTTCGCTGCTGGTGCAACGGTCGAAGGCTTATACGCCGCCGCAATTCCTGACCTGGCTTAGCCTTGCCTCCAGTTTGTGCGCGGCGGTGGCTTTTTGCATTATGCCGTTTTCCCTTTTCCGGATCGTCAGGCGACGATCCGACGTGCCGTTCGGGGGGATCGTTCTATGCGTCGCCGGCTTCCTTTTTCTGTGCGGTCTGACTGCGCTTTTCGGACTCCTGAACATTTGGTTTCACGGACCCGTGGTGATTTGGAGCCTCGTTCTCACTCGAGTCGGGTGCGCGCTTCTCGCGGTCGCTACTCTGCTCATCCTAAGGGCTCTCGTGCCACGCATCTTGGAAATTCCGAGCCGCGCGTCGTGGCTTTCTGTACATAAGGAATTACTTCGCGCTGAGGCACAGACAGAAGAACGCGACAAACTCCTGGCCAGGGTCAGCCACGAACTGCGCACTCCGCTTGCGCCGCTCTTGGCTAGCTTAACTGAGCTCGATTGTCGGATCGTCCCGTTTGCCGATCCTGAAGTTCACGACTGCATTCAGATACTGCGACAAAACATTCTAAAGGAAGCTCGCTTGGTGAATCAACTGATTGATCGATTTGAAATTCCAGGTCCCGAGCCGGTAGATCTGCCTGAATCGGATGGAAACCTGCGCCCGCGCCGGCTTTTGTTGGTTGAAGATCACCCCGATACCCTGCGTGCATTCGCCAGAATGCTGCGCCGGGAAGGCTTCGAAGTTCAGGAAGCATGTAATGTTTCAGAAGCGCGGGCCGCTGCTCGGACCGGCGATCTTTTACTTTCCGACATCGCGTTGCCTGACGGGGACGGTTGCGATCTGATGCGTCAGCTGTCGTCGCTCGGCATTCAGGGCATCGCGATCTCTGGTTTCGGCACAGCCAAAGACCGGGAGAAATACAAGCAGGCTGGCTTTGCGGAATCGTTCGTCAAACCGGTGGACGTCAAGCAGGTGATCGGCGCGATCAGCCGGGTCATGGCGAAGACCAACCGCGCCGCCTGAGCGCGGTCGCGCGACTTTTAAGCCCTTCAGTATCGCTCTTGTGATTTGGAAGCAACTAAGGCTTCGCAGCCTTATAGGTGTAGGCGGTATTTACCCAGGTATTATTGACCTGGGAGTAAAGGGTCGCATACACGGTGCGACCATCGGTAGGAATGTTGCTCACGGTGACCGAAGTGGTGTGGATGGTGTTGGAGTTATAAATGTCAACGGTTCTTGTGGAGCTGCCAAGAGTCAAAGCGTAGGCGGTCGCATCGCCTGCGGTCCATTGGAAGGTAACCGTTGAACCGCTAAAGGTCGATCCCGGCGACGGACTAACCATCACTGCTGGCCCCGAGCCCGGTGTCGGTGTCGGAGTGGGCGTTGATGTCGGAGTCGGTGTGGCAGTAGGCTTTGGGGTAGGGGTAGGAGTCGCTGTAGGCGTTGGCGTCGGAGTGTGAGTCGGTGTCGGGGTAGGCGTCGGAGTCGGGGTGGCAGTGGGTGTAGGTGTATGCGTTGGCGTTGGAGTGGGTGTTGTCGTAGCAGTCGGGCTCGGAGTGGGTGTCGAGGCTCCACTCGAGGCGTGGTACGTGTAAATGGTGCTTACCCAAGTGTTGTTTACCTGAGAGTAGAGGGTGGCATAAACGGTCCGGCCATCGGTAGGAATGTTGCTCACGGTGACTGAAAGGGTGTGGATGGTGCCGGAGTTGTAAATGTCAATGCCTCTTGTCGAACTAGACAACGTCAAAGCGTAAGCGGTGGCGTTGCCGGCGGTCCATTGAAACGTAACCGTTGAGCCGCTAAAGGTTGATCCTGGCGAGGGACTCACCATCATTCCCTGTCCCGGGCTCGGCGTCGGCGTCGGTGTAGCAGTTGGCGTGGCAGTTGGAGTTGGGGTC
>DASZJH010000150.1:0-36131 GCA_035948375.1 Chthoniobacterales bacterium | reverse complement strand
CGTGCACCGACGAAGGCGTCCTCGCCGATTGTGATTTTGGCGACAGTCAACGGCATCGCCGGATCATCGAAATTGTGACTCGCGCTGCTCAGATAAGCTTCCTGGGCGACCGTCGCGCCTGCGCCGATTTCGATTTCACCTAACGAATAGGCATTTGCTCGATCGCCTAGACAGGCGCGATCACGGAGAGTCAGGTTCCAGGGGATGGCGATCCGCGCCCGTTGATGCACGAACGGTGTGCCTTCGATCTTCGCGTCGAACACGCGTAGCCAGAAAAGTCGCCATTCATTCAACGGTTTTGGCGTCCAGCTACAAAACAAAAACCAGCAGAATTCCCACAGCACACGCAGAAACCGGTTCTCGGCCGTCCATGGCGATTCGTAAGGCGTCTTCTGCTCAGGATTAACGATTTGGGTTTGCGGCATCAGCTTGAACGATAGAACTAAAGTCGGCAATGAAGCGGTCGGCAACGCGCGAAAGTGAATATTCTTCCGATTTGTGCCGACCGGCTTCGGCCACGCGCGCGAGTAACGCTTCGTCATTTGTGATCTTCTCGATCTTTATCCGAAGACTTTCCTCGGGTGAGCTCGAGCGATGATCGAAAATAAAGCCAGTTTCGCCGTCGCGGACAAAGTCAGTAAAGCAATCGAGGTTAGAAACCAGCGCGGCGCAACCGTGCGTCATGGCTTCCAGTGGTGCGAGTCCAAACGATTCGCCTCGCTCAGCCAGGGATGGATAAACAAACAGACGCGCGGAGCGAAACGTCTGCTCGAGTTCATATGGGTCAAAAATCGACCCGGCGAAGATCACTCGATCGCCAGCTTCAACGGCAGACCGCCGGAGGGTCGACAGATATTCGCTTCCACCGCCACCAAATTTAACGTCTGTCGGGCCAACAATCATGAGTTCCCAATCCGTAAAAGCAGCGCGCGTTCCGCGAACGAACGCGTCCACCAGCAGATGCACGCCTTTCTCCGGATGCACGCGGCCGACGTAGAGGATCCTTTTCGGGCGGAGCGCCATTTCTGGCGGAGCCGATGTCGATCTTGGCGCAGGATATGGAGCGACCGACACCCTGTCTGCGAGCCGCGGCGCTTCCGCCGAAATCGCGCGGGCCACGGCAGTGGACGGCGCCTGCAATCGCGCGGCATGTCCATAGAAACGCATTTGGCCCTTCGGGTAGCGGCCAACGTGCACATACATTTTCCCACGAGTGCGATCACGCGCGAGCAAGGGAAGCCAAAACGTGTTGGTGACCAAAATATCGCCGACCGGCAAGATCGACATCGCGCGGAGCGAGTAAACGAAGTCGAGAAACTTGAGCGATACGAGCGAACGCGGGGTATCGAAGCCGCGCACTCGCAGATGCCAAACCCCATCAGTAATCTCCTTCCGCGGTTGCTTCGGCATTTTGCGTGAAACAATCGCGACTTCGTGACCGCGAAGTGCAAATTCCTGCCCGAGGGAGTACCACATCTTTTCCACCGCGCCGCCCATGGTTGGTGGCACCGGGAAAAATGCGCCGAGGACAATCGTAATTTTCATTGAGCAAATTGCGACTCGCTTAGAACCTCGAGAAGCGAATCGACCGCCTTGCTGATTTCAAAATGTTGTACGAAACAGCGCCGAGCGTTTGCGCGCATGTCGGCACGCACGCTTTCGGGAGCGCCGATCCAGCGCTGCAACAAGCGGGTGGTTCCTGAAAAATCGTCCGGCTCAACATATCCCGCTCGGTCCTGATCGATCTCGCGCCAGATGTTGATTCGATTCGAAATCAAGACCGGCAACCCAGCGGCGAGGCATTCGACCACTGCCATACCGAAGTTTTCCTGATGCGATGGAAGTACGAACGCATCAGCGGCGGCGAGCGCGGCCCGCTTCATTTCGCCTTGCCACATTCCCGGGAAGATCACGCGAGTCGAGACCTTCAATTGCTCCGCTCGCTGCTGCAGCTCAGCTTGCCATCCAACCTGATCCGGGCCGGCCAGCACGAGAGCAACAGAATCGTCAGCGACTTGCGCGAAAGCGTCGATCAGGATGTCGCAACCTTTTTTAGGATGAAGGCGCCCGAGAAAAAGAAGAACGCGCTTATCCCGTAATTCAGGATAGCGCTCGAAAAACTTATCCCGCACCTCGGCTGATGCCGCAGGTGGCGTTTCCACCCCGAGTGGCGAGATTTTCTCGCGAGCGCTATAGAGCCAAAAAGATTTTCGAGCAAGCAAACACTCTTCTTCCGACGTGAATATGACCGCGGCCGCGTCGCGCAGAACGCGATATTCCGCCCACGGCCAGTAAAGCCATTTTTTGAGATGCTTGAGCGGAAATGTTTCCTTGAACCAAGGGTCGAGCATTCCGTGCGGGAATACAAAGTATGGAACCGCTGAACCGGCGTAACGACGCCACGCGGCAAAGCTCAGATATTGCCAGATCCCGTTCACGATCACGCGGTCGTAGTCGCCGCCGTGCTTTTTCAGCCATGGCAACAATTTCGGCGAATACCGGTAGCTCGTTAGGCCGACGCCGAGGGCCTGACCAGGCAATCCAATATTCGCCAGCCACGGCGCACCAGGATCATCCAGCACCACGATGTCGATCTTGTGGCCGCGTCTTGCCAGTCCACGACTCAAATCGAGGACAGCTGTCGCGACGCCGCCGACCTTTGGGTCGAGCGTGTCCACTAATTGTAAAATCTTCAGCGTGCTAGACAACGAAACCTTCCGTCCGCTGAAAATACTTGCACTCGGGCGACAACTTTTCGATCGGGCGCGCCGGCACACCGCCGTAAAGTTGATACGATTCGGTGAAGCTCTTGTTCACCAGCGATTTCGCGCCCACCACGCAAAAATTCGGAAGCACGCTGCCACCGAGCAGAACGCAATTGGTTCCGACAAAACAATAATCGCCAATCTGGACCGGCTGCGAAGTCTGACGGTTCCTCTCGATGTCGATGCTGTGGGTCATGATTTGCGACGAAAGTCCGGCGAGGGTGCTGAATTTGCCGATCGTGATCGAGTTCGTGCAATCGATGAAATGACGATGGGTAATGGCGGAATGTTCGCCAACAATCAATTGCGGCCGTCGGTCGGTTTCTTCAGCGAAATGCCGCGAGGACCCGAGCGGAAAACCGGTGATCCAGTTGCCGCGTCCGATCATCGAGTGTGCTTTGAGATGAAGCAGGTCCAGGCCCTTGCAAAGCGTGAGATGATCGATCCGAGTGTTTTCTTCCATGATCAAGCGTGTGGGATTGATCCAAGAGAGCCCAATCCGAGAAGTCGGATGAATCTGGTAACCGAATTGCTTTTCCAAAAACGATCGGCGCAATCCCCACGGCAAAAGAAAGCTGAAGAGCATTACGAGCTTTCTCACAACGGCGCCCCCAGACTGCGGTAGATGTCGATGTAACGCGAAATCATTTTCGCGGTAGAGAATCTCTCAGCGTTGCGCAAACCCTTCTCACTCCAAATTGCGCGCTCTGCTGGATCATTCAGTCGCAAAATGTCGCCCGCGAAACCAGCTTCGTCGGTCACATCGTGGAAAAGACCGGCCGTCCCGGCAGTTTCCGGCATCGGCGCCAGATTACTGCAAACAACCGGACATCCACACGCCTGGGCTTCGATGATCGGCCAACCGAATCCTTCGGAAAGCGACGGAAACAACAACGCAACCGCGCAATTGTAGAGCGCTTCGAGGAGGTGGTCGGGGGCGTCTTTGATTTGCACGACGCGGTCGCGAATTTCGAGGTGCTCGGCGAGCGACACCTGCTCGGAATCCAAAACGTCGCCCGCGAAAACAAGGCGCGCGTCCCACTTGTCTTTGGTGCGGGCGAAAATTCGAAGCACGCCGTCCCGATTTTTTCGCGGCAGATTAGAGCCGACATGTAGAACAAATGGCTGAGTCAGTCCGGAAATATTTTTCAACCGCGCGAGAGCTTCCGCTTCCAGAAGTTTTCGGTAGGGATAATTCAATCCGTTATTGATCGTTTCGAGTTTCGGCGAAGGCTGATTGCGGGAAACGAGCCGGTCCGCGTCGTCACGGGTTGCGTTTGAAACGCAAATCACCGCGTCCGCGTGGCGAAGGCTTCGCAGAATCCAGTGTTGCAGCAGTCTACCGGTGAATGAGACCGGACAGTGCAGTTCTTCACCGAGCGCACTGCGCACAGCGATGAGATCGTGACAAGTCACGACGACCGGGGTTTTTCCAGCATAGCCGGCGTACATCGCGTTGGAATGATCGCAAATATGAACGACGGCAGCGCGTTGACGGAGTCGCATCCGCAGCTCTCGCGGAAACAACACGAACTTGTCGATGTAAGCGAGCCATTTGCCGAGAAAATTTCCGATTCCGAAAAGTCTTCCAAAAACTGGAGCCGGCGCAGCGATTTCGACGGGAATCCCGGCCGCGACCAGTCCCTGCAGCATCATCGTGGCGAAACGCTGCATGCTTTGTTGGCGATCAACCGGGTAATTACCGATCAACAGAACCATTGGTGTGCTCGGTACTGGGCGACGCACCGTGAATTCGGTCTGCGAAAACAGAGCGTCGTGGAAGCGGCTTGGGCTCGATTGACTTGTCGGTTTTCTCGGCGCCGCCCAGCGTTGGCTCTTCGCCGAGATTAGTGGCCGCCAGACAAAGTCCGGCGAGAACTACTGTGAAGCCGAGAGTGGTCGGCTGACCAAGCTGACCATTTAGCACCGCCAGAAAAGCGCAGAAAAATAAAAGGATCGGCAACACTTCGCCGAGTTTGAGTGCGCGCAAACTGCCCACGAGCAGCTTTCCCGCCAGCGCAATGCGCCAAACAATGAACGCCAGCCCGAGTATCGGTCCGCTTTCAGCGATGATTCGACCCCATTCGTTTTCGGTTAACAATATCGTGCCTTGACCGGTCAGGAACCGCGCGCCGCCCGCAGTGCCGAGTCCGAGGCCGTATCCGGTCAATGGGATTTTGGAGAAATACGACAGTGGTTCAGTGAACTCATGGATCATTCGTTCAATGAGCCCGCCAACCACGCTTGTCTCGGCAACCTCGGCAGAATCCATGAAGCGATCGGAGAGAACAGTGAGACCTTCCTTAAAAAACGGAAGCCGGGTGGCGATGAGCCCAACAACAACGAGTGCGAGAAGAGTGCCGCCAACTTTGTTCACCGCTGAAGGATGAACCACAAGGATGACAAGAATGGCCATTACGACCAGGACTACTGCCAAAACGCAGGCCCGGCTGCCAGAAACAGTCACGCCAATGAGGAGACCTGCAGCCGAACCCAAGAGGAGCCAACGTCTGTAAACTCCTTTGTTTAAGACTCCGTAAATCAAGAAAGCCATTGTTACGCTCAAATAAAAAACTGGTCCTGAAATAAAGGAGAATGTCGCCGGCGGCCGGATTTTCCCACCTGAAGTCGTAAGCTGTAGTCCTTCGCCCGCGCCAACGGTTTTATTAATGAATGAGTCTGGCGACGATTGAAACTGCAACGCCATCAGCACCGCCATTGGAATCATCATGAGCAAAGTCCATCGGCCGACTTTTTTTACATCTTCAAGGTTAAACGCACTGGCCATCACGAAGATCAGCGGCAGATGGAAAAAGTTTGAGCGAAAGCCGTAAAGGTCTGCCAGCACGATCGCCTTGAACGGAAAATAAGAGTAGAGAGTTACGAGGGTGAGACCCGCCGAGGGGAGGCCGATGATCGCCAACAAGAGCAGCCAGATGTTGTTTGGGAAGATGCGGGCGCGCATCGCGAAATAATAAGTCGCCAGCACCACCGGGTCGCGAATGACCAGCAATGGATCAGACAAGCTCGGCAAAGTCCATTTCCGAAGAGCGCCCTCGATGACGAGAAGAGCCATGTAGATCCAAATGGAAATCCGGACAGCGCGCAGGCTACCAGGCTGTTCCGCAGGGGCCAGATTCGAAGCGGCCGATAAAGATTGAAGTGCGGTCGCTGCTCTCATTGGGTGGCGCATCTTAGCTCGCCATCACTTCCCGTGCCACTTCCGCCAGGCGATTCCGGTACCTATCCCATCCGCGGGATTGTGCCTTGCGCTTCGCCGCTGCCTTCATTGACATCACCCGTTCGCGATCTCGCGCCAGCAGTTCGAGTTTTTCCGCGATCGCTTCGGCTGATCGAATCGGAACAATGAAGCCGTCGGTTTCGTTTTCAACAATGTCCGGACCCGCGGTGTGATCGGTTGTGATAACCAACGTGCCTTGCGCCATTGCTTCCAAAATAACGAGGCCGAATCCTTCAAACAGCGAAGGTAGAACAAGCACATCGTGATTTTGCATTTCGCGCAAGACCGCGGCGTGGCTCAGAGTCGGCAGCCAACGATATTTTCGGACGGCGGCATCAAGCGGCGCACATCCGGCCGCAGCTTTACGGCCGAGTAATGTCAATTCCACATCGCCGCGCAGCATCTCAACCGCTTTGAGCAGATACGACAAACCTTTTCGCTGACCAAGCGAACCGGCGAAGAGAACTTTCAATCGCCGCGAAGGCTTAGAGATTTCGCCGGCAACCGCCAGCGGCGCGCCGTAAGGGACGATGTCGATCGTTGCGGCGCACGGCGAATCAGCGAGCGTTTGTTTCGTGAACGTGCTCGCGACGATCACGCGCGTGGCCAATCGAAGCTCGTCATCTTTACGGGCGAGTTTATCCGAGCTGTCGAGTGTGCCCGTCAACGTCGGCGCCCATTCTGGTTCCCGCTCCGCTTCTTCCGCAAAGATTCGCTGCCCAACTTGCCAGTAACCGATCGGCAGATCGTAAATTCGTTGGAGACCGAGGTCGCGCGCCGCACAGAATGTTTGGAGAGCGCCGTCTTCGTAAGCGTAAATTGCGCGAAGATTGTCGATCGTGGCGAGTCGCTGCGCGACTTTCTTGTCCAATGCGCGAAAAACCGAGTCGATGCTGAACGTTCCGGTTTCGTGCCGCGACGATACTCCGACCGCGCCGGCGAGCAGACGGACCACTTCTCGAGCCGGCAACGTTCGCGTGCGCGATTGAACGGATTCGGGGAAGGAACGCCGGGCGAAAAGTTCGCGAATCGATCGCGGAATCGCGCGGTTGATTGCCGACCTTGAATTCCAACTGATCGCTGTCCAAAATTCCGCCAGCATGCCGGCGCGATCGAATGCAACTAGCGCTTCGCGCACGAACTCGTTGCCGATCGGATGAGAAAGCAAAATCATGCGATCATCTTTCTCATTATTCGCAGATAAGCAGCGGCGATGACCTCTGATCGAAAATTCGCCAAATGCTCGGGAGCGCGCTGCAGCAAGGTTGCTCTTGTGTCAGGCTCGTTAATCAAACGCTGCAATTGGCTGGCCAGAGCTGCCACGTTTCCGTTTTCGAAGGTTAAACCGCACGGACCGATTGCTTCTTTCAAACCGCCGTTTTGCGACCCAACAACAACACAGCCACAGGCAATTCCTTCCAACGCCACGATGCCAAATGGTTCGGCCCAGCGTGACGGAACGGCCAGGACACGATGTCGATTCAACGTTTGAGCGAGAGAATTTCCAGATTGCTGCCCCGCGAACGTTACCTGTCGATCCAAGCCGAGCTGTGCACTCAGCTTCCGCAGGTTGCCCTCCTCCGGTCCGCTGCCAACAATGGTCAAATCAGGCGAGAAGCCGTCACGCTGCAAGAGTTTCAGCGCCTGCAAAAGTAAATCGACACCCTTGTCCGAAACGAGCCGGCCAACAAAGACAATCGTTTTATCGCGCGTGATCTCCGGCATCAGACGAAAGACTCTATCCTCGTATGGATTGCCGATCACGAAGGCATGTGAACTGAGACGGTCGGCGACGGCTTTGCTGATTGCGACGTTGGTAACGAATCGAAGAAGCGCTTGCTTGATCCGATTTTGCCAGCCGATGCCTCCGCGAACATTTTGAAGCCAGGTTTGATGCGCGACCACAGTCGGCTTTCGCAAGATCAAAGCCGGAATCAAGCTGCGAAGGCTGATGTTGTTTTGGAAGAAGAGATCGCACCAGCGGAGCAGTCGAAAAATTTCGGCGATCGATGGTCGCCGGGCTAACCAATAATTTGCATGAGGAATTGGGCGACCAAGGCTCTGGGTTATGACCCGTACATCCTCGCCCGCAGTCGCGAATTTCTGGGCCAGAATTTTCGAGACCGACTCGATTCCGCCAACGCTGGGATCAAACAAATAAGAGGAGAAAAGAATCTTCAAGAAGGTGCGCGCAGTTGGTTAGGAATAATTGCTCCAGACAGTTCGCAACATTTGTTTTCGTTTCGCGAGTTTTTCTTTCGCCGTCGGATCAACTCGGGATTTTCGCGCAAGGACGATTGCTTCGAGCCAATGCCGCAAAAATAGAATCGGCTTCAACAGCGCGACGTGTCTGCCGCGATGACGCCTTAAGAGGCGGAACCGATTTCGATGAAAGTCGAGGACCCGATTGGCCGACCAGGCCGAGAGCTGTTCCAGATTATCGTGAATGACGTCCTCGGAAGCGATCACCGCCATTGCCCAACCGAGCCTCGCGCAACGCCACGCCCAATCGATGTCGGTATCGGAAAACGGAAAGTTCTCGGCGTCCAGTCCCCCGCTTTGCTCCCAGGCCTCGCGCCGAATCAATAACGGGCTGGTGAAAACAACGTCACAATTCCGCCAGCGAAATCCATCGCACATTTGCCAGTCCGAATTGTTCGGTGAATGCTGGTTGCACAGAGCCGCCAGGTTCTGTCCGAGCGCAAACGATAGCGTTGAAGGAAATCGCATGCCGTAACCGAAGAATCTCCCATCGTGCTGTTTAACGGTGAAGCCGCAGGCTGCGAGCCGCGGTTCGCGGTCGAGAAGGGTGATCGCGTTCTCGAGAGGCTCGATATTCAGCAAGCAGTTGTCAGTTTCGTAAAGAAAAAGCCAGCGAGTCGTTGGAAAGCGAGCGATTGCCTCCGCGCAAGCGATGTTCACACCGTCACTGAAGGAGCGTCGGCTTCCCGACGCCTCGACCATAGTAAGATCGTCCGCGGGATTATTTTCGCGCCACTCTTTTAGAAGCTCGAGGCTGCCATCTTGTGAACCGGCATCGAAAACAACAATGGCGGAACCAAACCGCGTGCTCCGTAACGCGCTAGTTAGTGATGTCATCGCGCGTTCCAAAAGCGATCGCCGATTGAATGAATTGATCACGGCAACCAATTCCACCGCTCGCGCCACAGAATTCTGACTCATCGCGCGTCGCTCAAACCAAGCACGTCGGCGACACCATTCACCAAAAGGTCAGACGAAACGTGCCGCTGATACCAATCGTAAATGCTTTGGGCGATTGCGGCGCGCTCGTCAGCGGTTGGAACGTGGTTTTCGCCGCGCGAGACGAAAAACGGGCCGGGCAAGCGGTCGCCCTCTACTGAAATTGGCGAACCGCGATGCGGAAAAACTGGAATGACACCGTGCGCACAGGCAGAAGCAAACGCGCTCGACTTCAAAATCACCGCAGTTTCGACATCCGGGCGGTGGAAATAATTAAACCACGTGAACGAGCAGGTCTTCAAAATCTCAGACGCTTCAGCCGCAGCGATGCCCGGACGATAATCCCATTCGATCGCAAGATCAGCGAGAAGCGAGCGAGTGACCGGATTTTCATGTCCACCGAGGACCGGCAAACTGCGAGGAGTTATCGATTCCGGGATTTCCCGGATAGAAGCAGCGAGGGTTCTCAGCGAACGTTCGCAGAGGGCTGTGCCGCCAACGATCACCCATCGATGCGGATCGCGATTGGCGATTTGCTCGCGAGAAAGCCAAGGCTCCCCCAAGCCGGAAGGCACCGGATGCAGATGAACGCGCGCATTGGGGACGAGCCTCCGCAATTCGCGCACAAAATTTTCGTTGCTCACGATGCATTCGTCGGGCAGGCGCGCGACCGACTTAGCCAAGTGGATCTGTAGCGGCCGCAACCAAAACGCGCTGCTCCATGGTGGACCGGAGGCGTAGAGCTCATGAAAAATTGTAAGCAGCGCGCCACCATATTGCTGGCGAAGCCGGCGAAGGATCGACAACAGACGGAAGGGGACGCCCCTCTTTTGATATCCGTAATTTACATAGTGCAAAAGGACGCGGTCGGCGTTTTGCACAGCGGCATCCAATCTGTCGACCGGTAGAACTTCAAAACCGCGGACCGTTGTTTCCGAACAAGCGTCAGGCGTCACAAACACGGTCGGACATCCGAATTTGTCCTGCAGTTTTGCAGCGAGGGTGAGTGCATAATCGCCGACGCCGTCAATGCCGCCGGGAACTCTCGGCACGATTTGAAGAATGGTGTTCTTAACCACGGATAGACACGAATGAACACGAATATGCTGCTTGCTTAAAATTCATTGTGTTCGCGTTCCAGCGCCTTGCAATACTCTCCGGCCGTATCAGCGGCAATTTGTTCCCAGCGGAACTGATCTGCGATTTGCCGGCACTTCGCCGAAAGTGCGGCATAATCATTTTCGTTCATTCGCAAAATTTCAGCCGCTCGGGCCACCATGGCTTCGGTGTCGCCGTCGGGGACTAGAAATTGAGACGAAGCCGCCCCAGCAAAGATTTGTCGTGGCCCGGGAACATCGTAAGCGATGGTGGGAATGCCTGCGGCGAGTTGCTCGAGCACGGACAAACCAAATCCTTCGATATAGCTCGGGAATAGTCCCACCGTGCAGCTTCCGATTAACTGCGGGAGTTCTTTGGGATCGTAGTTGGTAACGCAACGAATCGAGTCACGCGGCGAGAGCCCCAGGTCACGTAACACGATCTCTTCATTCATAATCGTGCCGAGAAATGCAAACAGTGCGCTTGGGACAGAATTCCAAATCGCGCGAACGATATCTGGCCAATCGCGCGAGCCTTTTCGAACACTCCACATGCCGAGAAAACAGATTTCCTTTCGCGCCAGCCGGGCTCCAGCCGGCTGTGACGCTTTAACAAAATCGGCGCGTTCCAACTCGTTCAATCCGTACGGCTGAACAATGATCTTTGCGCCCGGCCGACGCCGCTCCAGCGCGCGTTTCTCATCCTCGTTCGGAACATTGAAACAGTCGCAATGGACAAGTGCCCGATCGGCGCTTCGTCGCAACAACCAGGAGGTAAATGAATAGAAGAGGCGGCCAAGAAATTTTCCGCGTGGCTGATCGCGCCAACGCCGGCGACTGGTGCGAATGAAGTCGGTATACGCCAGATACAATCCAATCGAGCGCCCAACCACAATGCCGCCGAACCCCAGCGATGTTTTCGAAAACGGAAGCGTGCCGATCAGACAATCGATCACCTCGAATTCTGCGGCGTGAAGTCGCACATAACGAGCAGCGCGATATGGAAAGATTACCTGCTGCCAGACATAAAGCGCGGGCGAGCAAGTTGGTTCCGGAAAAGCGTCACTCAGACAGAACTTGTCGATCTTGTGTCCGGCTTTCTTCCACTGCTCCGATAATTCGAACCAGACGCGGGTGGCGCCGAGGCGCGGATCCCAGGGAAGATTGACGATGCAAAGAATACGAAGCGGCTTTTCCATCAGTCGAAACCTCGACGGGCGAGCGTCGTCCAGAATTTGTGGCGGATGGGAGTAACGTAATGCCGCATCACCAGCGACGGCTTCGCATACTTGTCCCGATAAATTGTTTGATCATCCAATTTCAAGACAACCTTGCTCGGATCGAATGCGCGCGCGCCATTCGCGTGCAGGCAGAGATGCGTCACGGTTTGAGTCGTAAAAAAATTCGGGGCGCCGTTAAGCGCGCGCAATCGCTCCAGCCCAATCGACCAGTCGAGTTTCTTGAACAGCAACAGAAAACCCATATTGGCCGGATCTTTCCTTTCGGTTTCGTGCCGGATCAGGCGCTCATCGCCCGAAAATTGATAATCGGCCTGATACAATGCAGAGACTGATCGCGTTTGCGAGAGATGTTCCAGCTCGTGCGCTCCCGGAAAAAAAAGAACGTCCGCATCGGAGTAGACCGCCGGATTGTTTGCGGGCAATGACATGATTAGAGCCAATTGCTTTCCGGTGAAATGATTCTTAAAAAAGGACTGAACGTTCTCAGGCAAACCCGACGGCAAGGGCGGCGCTGTCTCGACTCGCACACAGTTGTCGATCTTTTCCAATAACGCCGCGCTCCTCGCGGTGTGCGAACCGTCGGAGACGACCGTGAATTGTTTTGGGCGGCCCGCACAAGCGAGGAAGGAACGAATAGAAGCGACTTGTTCCGGAAGCGCGCTCTGCCCCGAATAAGCAAACACGTCGAATGAAAGTTCACGCGGCACGCGCACCTGGCGGCGAACAATCATCGGCAGCGCTGCGCGATACAAATTCCGCGAGATTTTGCCCTCCAAGCGCGCCGAATGGTAAGGCACATTCGGTTTCATTCACGCAACCACAGGCGTCAGGCTGCGAAAGCCGCGATAGCTCAGCCAGAGGTTGAGCAGCACGGCCGGCACGGTTGATATCAAATTAAAAGTGAGCACACCAGCGACACTGGAAAAATCGGTAAACGGCACTAGCGCGATCTGGGTCACCAGAGTGAGCGGGATGTAAAGCCATGATCCGTTGATCCACGCCTTGGAGGAGTTCAACATCCAGAGTGTAGAGCCAAAGGCGATAAGGACTGATCCGCCGACCATCAACACCAATTCGCGATGCAAGTGCGTGTATCGATTTCCCAGAATGAAAAGAAATTGGTCGGGGAAAATCGCGGCCGCGCCGAACACAATGAGACTAAATAGAGCAACCCCGCCGGCGATCAACGCATAGAGGACCCGCAATTTCGCCTTGTCCTGGCACCGAGCGAACGCAGGCACTAGAATGTTCGTCAGCGTGCTCATTAGCACAGCGGAAATCATGGCGAGACGTCCAAGTGCTCCCACTTCGGCGACCCCAGTGGGGCGCCGCGCGAAAAAACTGATCAGGAACACTGTGATCTGTCCCTGCAAACAATAAAACAGCGCATTGGGCGCGAGTTTTTTCGTTAAGCGAATGATCTCTTGCCGATCTTGTGGATTTTCGCTCGCATTTAGATCGATGACCTTGGCGGCATAAGAGCGGAGCAGCAGGTATTGCAAAAAGAAGGTGGCGCTCGCGATCGCCACTGCCAATCCGGCTCTGGCGAACAGATACACGAGCCCGAGAATCAGAGCGAGCCGCGCGACGGCGCAGGCAAAGTCGATGGTTTGGATTCGTGCGATGTCCGAGCGCAGTCGCGGAACAACAACAAAGACGTCGATCGACAATTGAATTGAGAACCCTATGAGAACGATGACAATCAAGGCGAGCGCATAAAGCGACGACGCTCCGTTCCGAACGAGCATCGCGTAGAGAATCGGAACGACAATCAGGAAGGCGGCGCCAGCCAGCCGCCGCCGCACGAGCAGACCGGTATTGATCAATTGTCCAAAGCGATGCCGATCCTGCCAAACCCGGCTACCGATGGAAATCAGGCCGACACTTATACCAATGTCGGCCAGCACATTTAACGTTGCCTGCATCGCATTGGCGATGGTGAAGTAAGCGTATTCGCGCTGTGGCAACCAACGGACGATCAATATCCCACTGGTAAAAGCGATAAGTTGACCGGTGGCCTGAACCACCGCGTAATTGCCGATTCGGCGGGCGTGATCGAAAGCGCGCCGCAGAACCGGAGTGTAACCCTCGGCCAGGACAGGTGTAGACACCGGGGCGAAGAAGCTCATGGCCGAATCATCAGTTGGGAACAGAGCAATGAGCTACCGAAGTGCCAAGCGGAATCTGCAATTTCGGCAGCGACGATCGTCCCGGCGAATTAGCACCCCGCCAGCTCTCGGCTTAAACGTCGATCGGATTTGAATCGCCGAGTCTGGAAGCTTCGATCGGCTTGGGACGCGCTCGCGGCGCGGGCGGCGGCGTAGTGGTCTCGCCGTCGGGAACGGCGGGCGTCGTGTAGTACTCCGAGTATTGGTAGTAATAATACTCAGGCAAAGAAGTATCGACGAAATTCAGAATGACGCCGGGCACGTTGACCTGGCGATTGTAGAGCAGCTCGAGTGCTTTCTTGACCAATCGCGCGGAAGTGTAAGAGAGCCGAGCCACAAACAGCGTGGCATCGATTTTTGGCGCGAGGCTGGTGGTATCGTCCGCGGCGAGAACCGGTGAGCTGTCGAAAATGACGTAATCGTAAAACTCGTACATCTCGCGCAGGAGTGCCTCGGTCGACTCGCGCAGAAGATGTTCGCTCGGCTGTGAGAGTGTTTTGCCGCGGGGCAAAACGAACAGCGTGGGAACCGCGGTCGGCACCACAACTTCGCGCCAGTTCACTTCCTGCTTCAGCACTTCGGAGAATCCGATTTTTGAAGAAATCCCAAAGGTTTCACGAAGCGCTCCTCGACGGAGATCGCAATCAATCAAGAGGGTCTTGGCTCCGGAAAGCGCCATGGTGATGGCAAGATTAGCCGAGACGGTCGATTTGCCTTCGTTTGGAACGGCACTCGTGATCAAGAAACTCTTCGGGCGCGGGCCTTCATAGGGCATGAAGAAAATCGACGAACGAATGTTGCGATACGACTCGGCAAATACGTGACGGGCGTCGTCTGGTTGGAGTAAATCGACTTTGCCCTTGGCCTTTTCCTTTGGAATCTGGCCGAGAACATTCTCGGAGAAATGATGTTGAAATTCGCTGAACGACGCCATTCGATCGTCGATGCGGTCGAGCAGAAGCAGAATCGCGAGTCCAGCGAACGCGCCGATTCCAAATCCGATTAGCAAGCTCTTGATCAATCCCGGGCGGACGGAGACCGGCGGAGTAGCCGCTTCCATGATCTGGACCTGATCATCGCCGCCGACTACTTGCGACACGTCGATGTCCTTAAGGTTGCCGGTCAAACGATCGTACAAGGTCTTGAGACGATCGACTTTTCCTTTGATCCGGTTGAACTGGGCTAGGCGTTGGCTGAGATCCAGCGCCTTAGCTTCCCATTCCTTGACGTTCGACTGAAGATTCTCCATCTGCTTGCCAATGGATTCGCGGCGCGTTTTCAGTCTCTCCAGCGTGTCAGCGCGGAAAAGCTCGATCAACTTCTCCTGCTTGGTGACCTCATCGTTGAGCTTGAGAATCTTCGGATGGTTAGGCCGCAAATCTCTCGCCAGAGTGTCGCGCTCAGCTTTGAGGAGTTGAACCTGTTGTTTCGCTTTTAAGTAATCGGCTTCTGGACCGACGTCCGAAAACGGTAAACCCTGCTGGGTATCCGGGCCTGGATTGTTCTGGGCCGAATCCATTTTGTTCTGGGCTCGGTCGAGGTTTTGGTCGAGATCGAGCAGGTTCAAAAGGTCGTATTCGGTTTTGAGCTGGGCGTACTGCTGATTCAGCCTGACCAAATAGGCAGCGGCGCTGTTCCCCTCTTCCTGAATGAATCCAATGTTATTTTGCTTCTGAAATTCGATGAGCTCGTCTTCGCTGTTGCGCAGATCCTTCTCGACCTGAATCAACTGCCCGGTAATTCCGGTGGTGACCTCGTGGCCACGCTCTTCGCGCATACCGCGTTTGAAATCGATATATTTTTGCATCACGGCATTCAGAAACGCCTGGGTGTATTCGGGGGCGGCGCCAACGCCAGTGAGCTCAAAAATCGAAGTGCGCGGTCGTTGCACCACGAGGATCTCGACCGGGGCCGGCTGCAGTTCGGGATGCGAGGCGCGAACGACCGATTCGGCGTCGTGCTTGACCTCATTGCTTTGCATCAACTGAACCTGAGTACCGAAAAAATTCTGAGTCTCTTCGCTGTAAATCGCACCCTGCGGAATCTTCATGCTGCCGGAGAGGATCATCTTGCCGTTCGACATGTATTCGGGCGGCCTTTGGTAGATCAGGAACGCCTCAACAAAGAGGCCGAGGCAGATGGTCAGAACCGGAATCCACCAGCGGCGCAGAAACAGCGACTTGTAGCGGTGCAATCGCGTGATCACCGCGGCCGACCAGGAAGTGGAAAGATTTTTAGAAGTGGCTCCTCGCATATTACATGTTGATCAAGCGCTGCGGGACATAGATCTGATCGTCAGGCTGAAGTTCCAGATCTTCGTCGGTGTGTCCTTCCTCAATCACGCGTTTGAGATCGACGGTAAACTCCTGACCGGTCTTGCGAGTCAATTTCACTTTGCGTTTATTAGCGAAATCGCCAAACCCACCTGCCTTGATGATTGCCTTGCTCACGGTGTAACTCTCATCGGGCGGAATTTCCTGTGGACCCTGGCCTTTCACCGAACCGTAAACATAAATTCTTCCGCGCGACTTCTCGCTGACTCGATCGACCGCAAGAATCACAGTAGCGTGATAGTAGTATTCTTTTTCGAGCAATGACTTGATGGTGTAAGCAAGTTCCTTGCAGGACTTACCTCTGGCGGCCACGAGACCCACATAGGGGACTTCCAGTTCCCCGTTGTCATTAACGCGCAACCGCTGCGACTCATTGTCACGATCTTCAACCACCCGGAAGCTGACGTAGTCGTTCGAGCCAAGTTTCTTTTTGTCATCCAATACCGACATCGAGTTGGTCCGCATCACAGTGGCGGTGGCCGTTGAGGGCCCGTCAGCTGAAGGAGGCCTGGGCGTCGCGGGAGGAGGGCTCGCTACATCCTGAGCCCGGCTCCAATTGAACGAAATAAGACAAGCAGCAGCAATCGCTGCATACACACTGACTCTCATGTTGACCCCCAATCTAGCCCTTTTGCGATTTTTAGAAACTGTAAGTGCCGTCGACAGAAACGCGGTTTTGGTTGTAATCGCGCAGGAATACGTCGGAATCTTTGCTTGTGCCCTGATAGCGGACGCCGAGCGTAAGGTGGGGTGTTAACTGATAACCGATAGTCACTGCGCCGCCGATGCGCTGGAAACTTTCATTGATGACGCCGCCGGATTCCTCGGCGTCTTCGAAGAAGAATTCCGTGGTAATCAAGGTGTTCCGCAGAATGTTCCAGCTGACCGCGTGGCGAACGAAATTGAGCGTGATGTAGTTGGAATTGACGCCCAACTGGTTCTCGTGTCCGGCACTCAAAGTCTGGGTGATCTGAGCGTTAATCCGGTGGGAGATCAAACCATTTACGTAGTAGTCGGCAAGATTCTGATGATCCGGAAAATTGATGCCGAACGGACCGAAGAAGAAGGTCACGAAATTCTGATCGAAATCGATCCATTGATAACCGCCGGCGACGCGAGCCTTTAAATTGCTGGTCAGCGAGATTTCAGTAAATCCGCCGACGCTATAGTCTTTGTTGTTATTGAGGATTCCGATGTCGCTGCTGCTGTTGTTGTCATACCGGGTGAAGACGGCGTTGCCCTCGGCGCCAACCGTGATGGTCGGATTTACGATAAAGGCCGCAGAGCCGCCAACCATTTCGGCATTTCGATTCAGATAATCGAACGTCGAATTCGTCGCGATAAAGTTGTAATGATCGTAGCCGACCTGGAGAAGGAGCTTGTTGAGATCCCACAGTATCGAAACGCCCGCCGTATTCTCAAAACGACCGTAGTCAACGACGTTGCTAAGTGCTCCCTCTTGAATCGGGTCCTGCTGCAGTAGCATCCGGTCATGGAGGTTAATCCGGAAATCGCCGACGAAAATATCAAACGCAAGCTGCGACTTCGGCGCCACCAAGATGTAATCGGTATTGTTATCGGAGTGATCGAGGTAAAAAGAATAGCCGATACCGAGGTCTAAACGCAGCGTATTGAGCTGGGTGACTGGCCAGATCATATCGAGCGTTAGGTTCGGAGTGACGATCACGTCGTCCTTCGTATTTACCTCGGCATAATTAATATTGTCGTTGTACTCGACTCCCACTGTCGCGCCGACACGGAGTCGGACCGGACCCACCAGCAAGTTGTAAGGAATGCGCGAAACATCCTCCTGCCTGGCGTTGTATGCGTCCTGACCGGCCAGGGACGGGCGCACTGCGTCCTGCGCATAACTGCTGATGCTCGCCAGCAAGCTCATCGCGATCAAAAGCGGTGCCGATCTTACAAAGTTGGCGCGGTGGAAACGGGCAGCACGATGCCTCATAGACAAGCTCATCAGGTTAAGGTTAAGCAGTTGTGGTACCAGTGTGCGTTTTTCAAAACCCCAAACCGGCGACGCACCCTACTCCTCTCGTCTGTCCGTTCAAGATCGTGATGTCCTTTATTTAATTAGTTCGGATGTCTGTTGTACGAGAAAACCCCAGTTTCAGGCAAGTGAAATCGCACGAAACCTAAGAGTGCCGTGGATAAAGCGATGCCGGCCGACAGTCCCACCAGCCTACGCAACGCGTCGGCCGCGAGAAATCTTTCCGCGTTGGCAAGCTCTAAGCTAGTAGTCGTGGCATGGCCCCAACTTCACGGCCGATTTATCCTTGGTTCGCTAAAATTTTCCTCGGCTCACTAATTGCTTTAACAGTTATTGGCGCTCGCTGTGGTTATGCCGGCGCGGTCAACCAGGATCCGCAAATCGAATATATTGCGCCTGATGGCAAATTCTGCTCATTGTCCGCCGCGAATTCGGCTGCGCACAAGTCAACAGCCGCGTTTGTCGACAGCGAGACGGTCAGTTGTGCGCTGAAAGAGGGCGAGACGACCTTCATCATTGAGTTGCCTAAAAATTCGCCTCGCGACCGGCTCACTTTTCTAAATGAAAATGCCGCTGCTTGCGGTGAACTTCGAATCGCGGTGTCTGATTCGCCGCTCCCAGTCGACAGTTCAAAATGGGTTCAAGTCGATGGGATCGTCCCGTTCGCGCACAAGCGGTTGTTCAAATTGTCGATCTTGGGAGTCGAAACAAAATTCGTTCGATTGTCATTTCGAGTCGACGGCCAAAGTGAAAAGTCGGCCAGCATCTCTAATCCATTCCGGGCTTCCATTCTCGGAGAGACTATCAATTCGCACTTCGCAAAATTGCGTGGACAAGGGCGCGAGCTGGACCTTGCCTCCATGTCAGTTGCGCCTCTTCCGGCGGTGGCGAGCAGGTAATTCGCAAACTAAAACAGGCTGGTAACGAACGCACCGGGCCATGATTCAGCAACGGCCTCAAAGGCATGGAACTAGCTCTTCAAATCGCGGGTTGATTGTCGTGACGCATGCGATTGGAGAGGGAGGATCAGACTACAATTACGCCGATTCAATCGTCGTCGCTCGATCAATACGTTGTCGGTCAATTGCCGGAGCTCTCTGATGAAACCAAGACTTCCTTCGTTGAAAATCATTCGCAGCTGGGCGCTGACTATTTTGCACTTGTTGCCCGGGCTACGAACGATGCAGTTCGGGATTGGAATGTAAAAACGGGCGCGCTTTCCTGGCCGCATGGTTGGCACTCGCTCTTCGGTTACGAAGCGGCGTCTTCGGAAGGTCACATTAATTGCTGGCAAAAGAATCTTCATCCCGGAGACCGGGCCCGCATCGGCACCTCGATCCGCAATGCACTTGCCGGAAATGACGATCATTGGACTGGCGAATATCGTTTTCGTCGCGCGGATGGAACTGACATCAACATCCTGGAACGCGCGGTCATTCTTCGAGATGCGACAGGCACGGCGATGCGCTTCATTGGTTCACTCATGGACGTTACCGCGCGCAAACAACTTCAAAACCAGCTCTGCCGCTCCCAAAGAATGGAAGCATTCGGTCAATTGGCTGCTGGTGTAGCGCACGATTTTAATAATTTTCTCACCACCATTCTTGGCTATGGCGATTTGCTTTTGCATGAGCGGCAGATCAAAGGAATGCTCGCCGACCACGTCACTGAGATCCGCGCCGCCGCCGGCCGCGCATCCGCTTTAACTCAGCAACTTCTCGCTTTCAGCCGCCGGCAACCGCTGGAGGCCTTCGTGGTCGAGGTCAACTCCATTATCGCCAATCTTGAGCGCTCATTGCTTCGGCTCATTGGCGAAAACATTTCCGTGGTTTGCCAGCTTCACCACGAAAAACAGGGCGCATATATCAAAGCCGACCCGGGTCAGATTTCCCAAATCATTCTCAACCTCGCGGTAAATGCGCGCGATGCCATGCCTGATGGTGGACAACTCACTCTCGAAACGGCGATTGTCGATGTTACGTCGGAAAAAGAATCGCCTTTACTCGAAGACGACGTTGCTCCCGGCCAATATGTTTTGATCACAGTCGCCGACACCGGCAGTGGAATGAGCGAAGAAGTCAAAGCTCATCTCTTCGAGCCTTTCTTCACCACGAAGATTGAAGATCACCGAAGCGGACTTGGTCTCGCCACCTGCTACGGTATTGTCCGTCAAAGCGGCGGAAATCTGCGCATCGAAAGCGAGCAGGACAAGGGGACAACCGTCCACATCTATCTTCCGCGCGTACCGGCGCCTCCACCGCCTGCATATAAAAAGCCCAACGGGAAAAAATCGCGCGGCGGCACTGAGACCATCCTGGTTCTAGAAGATGATGTCAGCGTGCGCCACATCTCGGTGAGAGTCCTGCGCGGACTCGGCTACAAAGTTATCGAAGCAGCCAGTAGCAACGATGCCCGCCGTTTGCTTTCTGAAAACGGTGGCCGAAAAGTGGATCTCCTTCTCACTGACATGGTGATGCCGCAAATCAGCGGTCGCCGGTTTGCCGATGCTCTCCGCGTCGCTCATCCCAACATTAGAGTCCTCTTCATCTCCGGCTATCTCGAAGAATCGCTTCAGCCGAGCGATCGTTGCGAGCCGGGAATGTTTTTCCTGCCAAAGCCGTTCGATTCGGAACAACTCGCCACCAAAGTCCGCGAAGCTCTCGAAGCTTAAGTTGTCGATCTTCAATCTCGCGCTGAAATTGGCAGCGCATGACTACGTTCAAGGAAATCGAAGCCGCCTGCGATCGAATTGCAGGAGCGGTTTTTTATTCCGACTGCCGGCACTCAATCCCGCTAGGCGAGGTCGCAGGCATGCAAATTCTCTGCAAGTTCGACAACGCCCAGCGGACAGGAAGTTTCAAAGAGCGCGGTGCACGCAATGCCCTGGCCCAATTATCAGCCGACCAAAAGAAACGCGGCGTAATCGCCGCTTCGGCGGGTAACCACGCTCAGGCTCTCACGTATCAGGGGAAGTTGCTCGGTATCCCCGCCACCGTCGTGATGCCGGAATACGCGCCGTTAATTAAAATAACCAATTGCCAGAAACTCGGCGCCAATGTCGTGCTGCACGGAAAAGACTTCGCAGAAGCCAAAGCGCACGCGCACGAGCTCGCCGCCGGGAAAGGCCTAGCTTACATCGATGGTTACGATGATCCCGCTATTATTGCCGGTCAGGGCACGATGGGAATCGAAATCGTCAACCAGGTGCCGGAGGTTGATGCTGTGATCGTTCCGGTCGGCGGCGCAGGTTTGATCGCCGGAGTTTCACTCGCAATCAAGACTTTGCGGCCGCAAACGAAAGTGATCGCAGTGGAGGCGGAAAACGTTGCCAGTTTTTCTGCGGCACTGAAAACAGGCAAACCAACGAAGATCGCCTTGAAGCCAACACTCGCTGACGGACTCGCCATTCCTCAGGTCGGCGCGAACGCTTTCGCCATCGCGCGTGAACATGTCGATCAAACTGTGACCGTGACGGAAGAGCAGATCGCCATCGCGATTCTTCGACTGGTCGAGCTCGAGAAAACTGTTGTCGAAGGCGCGGGCGCCACGCCGTTGGCTGCGGTGCTTTCCGGGAAATTGTCGGAACTCGCCGGTAAACGCGTCGTTCTTCCATTGTGCGGCGGAAACATTGACCCGAACATTCTCAGCCGCGTCATCGAGCGCGGACTGGTCGCCGACGGCCGTTTGTGCCGTTTCACCGCCATCATCAGCGATCGGCCCGGCGGTCTCGCGGTTTTGAGCAAACAAATTGCCGCGGCCGGCGCGAGCATTAAGCAAATTGTGCACGACCGCGCATTCGCCAGCTCCGATGTTTCGACGGTGAACGTGCTTTGCACCGTTGAAATGCGAAACCACGAACACTTCGCCCAACTCCGCGCTCATCTGAAAGCGCACGGCATCGAAACCTCCGAGGCCAAGTCTTGAATGCGCGTTTACGCTCCATAATGTCAATTAATGCACGCGCGCGAAGCCAAGATTGACATCGATTCCTTTGCTAAGCGGCACATTGGTCCGAACGCCGAGGAAACCGCGGAAATGTTGCGCGCGGTTGGTTTCCAAAACCTCGACGCACTGATCGATGCGACAGTTCCCAAAAATATCCGGCTCGATCGCGAATTAAATCTGCCGCAAGCGAAATCCGAAGCGGAAGCGCTGGCCGAACTGCGTGCGATCTCGAAGAAGAACAGGATCGCGAAGAGTTTTATCGGCGCCGGTTACTCCGATTGCATCACCCCGCCAGTGATTCAGCGAAACATCCTCGAAAATCCTGGTTGGTACACCGCTTACACACCTTACCAAGCCGAGCTGGCGCAAGGCCGCCTCGAAGCGTTGCTCAATTTTCAAACGATGATTGTCGATCTTACCAAGCTCGACATCGCCAACGCGTCGATGCTCGATGAGGCGACATCCGCAGCCGAAGCGATGACGCTTTGCCACGCTGCGGTTCCGGATCGAAGAACTTTTTTCGTCGCCGACAGTTGCCATCCACAAACGATCGCTGTCGTCCGCACCCGTGCGGAACCGCTCGGCATCGATGTCAAGATCGACAACTTCTCGAAATTCAAATTCGACAGCACCGTTTTCGGCGCGCTCGTGCAATATCCGGCGACCGACGGCGCGATTCACGACTACAGCGAGTTCGTGAAACAAGCGCATGCGGCGGGCGCGCTGGTCGTTGTCGCCGCCGATCTTCTCGCGCTGACGTTGCTAAAACCGCCGGGTGAATTCGGCGCCGACGTCGCGGTTGGGAACACCCAGCGCTTTGGAGTTCCGATTGGATTCGGCGGACCGCACGCCGCCTATTTCGCCACACGCGATCAGTACAAGCGCCACATGCCCGGCCGACTCGTGGGAGTTTCGCACGATGCTGAAGGTCGCCCGGCTTATCGCCTCGCCCTGCAAACCCGCGAGCAACACATTCGGCGCGACAAAGCCACCAGCAACATTTGCACGGCCCAGGTTCTTCTCGCGGTCATCGCATCGATGTATGTCGTTTATCACGGGCCGCGCGGTCTGCGCGCAATCGCCGAGCGCGTTCACCGGCAAACGAGCCAGCTTGCTGATGGTCTTACCGCCCTTGGCTTGAAGATCACGCACCAAAACTTTTTCGATACGATTCTAGTGGAAGTCGAATCGAGTGCGACGATCGTCGAGCGCGCAGCAAGATCCGATTGCAACCTGCGTGCGCTGGGCTCGCGCGCGATTGGCATTTCGCTCGATGAAACCACGACGCCTCGCCATCTCGAGCTGTTGATGTCGATCTTTCGCGGCACGCATGTGCGCGAAGATGTTGATCTTGGCGAGGCTTCTCTCCGCATTCCGCAATCCGCAATCCGTAATTCCGATTTCCTCACGCATCCGGTTTTCAATACCCACGACACCGAGACTGAAATGCTGCGGTATTTGAAGAAACTCGAGTCGCGCGACCTCTCGCTTTGTCATTCCATGATTCCGCTCGGGTCCTGCACGATGAAACTGAACGCAACCGCGGAGATGTTTCCTATCTCGTGGCCGGAGTTTGCCAAGCTGCATCCGTTCGCGCCGGTCGATCAAACCGTCGGTTACATCGAGATGTGCAATCAACTCGAAGACTGGCTGGCGGAACTGACCGGGTTCGCCGCGGTTTCGTTGCAACCCAACGCGGGCTCCCAAGGCGAGTACGCGGGACTTCTCGCGATCCGCCAATATCATGCGTATCGCGGCGAAACGCATCGCAACGTTTGTTTGATTCCAACTTCTGCGCACGGAACGAATCCAGCGAGCGCGGTGATGGCTGGACTCAAAGTCGTGCCGGTCGCGACATTGAAAGACGGCGACATCGACCTTGCCGATCTTCGTGCAAAAGCAGATGCGCACGCGCGCGAGCTCGCCGCCTTGATGGTGACTTATCCGAGCACGCACGGCGTTTTCGAACCGACCATTCGCGAGATTTGCGAGATCGTGCACACGCACGGCGGCCAGGTTTACATGGACGGCGCGAACATGAACGCGCAATGCGGACTTTGCCGGCCCGGCGATTATGGCGCGGACGTTTGCCATTTGAATTTGCACAAGACGTTTTGCATTCCACACGGCGGCGGCGGTCCTGGCGTCGGACCGATTGGCGTGGCCAAACATCTCGCGGCGTTCTTGCCCCGACAGTTCATCGTCGATCCGCAAACGGGCAAAGTTGTTTTCGGCGACGGCGAATATGGAAAACGACCGCCAACTGGAAACGGATCAGATTATCGTCATGGCGGCGGTAATTCCGGAAATGTCGCTGCGACTCCCTACGGGAGCGCGAGCATTCTCACGATTTCCTGGATGTACATTCGGATGATGGGTGCGGCCGGGTTGAAGCGTGCGAGCGAGATCGCGATCCTGAATGCGAACTACATTGCCAATCTGCTGGATCCGCATTTTCCAGTTCTATTCAAAGGCAAACGCGGTTTTGTCGCGCACGAGTGCATTGTCGATCTTCGCCAGTGGAAATCGGTGGGCATCGAAGTCGAAGACGTGGCGAAGCGTTTGATGGATTATGGATTTCACGCGCCGACAGTTTCCTGGCCAGTTGCGGGTACGATGATGATCGAGCCGACCGAGAGCGAACCGAAGCACGAGCTCGATCGCTTTTGCGACGCGATGATCTCGATTCGCGCAGAAATCGAAGCCGTGGCAAGCGGCAAGATCGACAAACAAAATAATCCGCTGAAAAACGCGCCGCACACCACGCGACAAATCGCTGTCGAAAAATGGGAGCGCCCCTACTCTCGCGAACAAGCCGCGTTCCCCGCGCCCTGGACACGCGAACACAAATTCTGGCCATCGGTCGCGCGGATTGACAATGTTTACGGCGACCGGAATCTGTTCTGCTCTTGTCCACCGATCGAAGAATTCAGTTCGTGACGGCCTGAAAGATTTCTCGAGCTGCTTTCGAATCATTCGCGATGTTTCGGAGAACCTTCATTGCCGTTTGCGTTCTCGTTCTATTGATCGCCGGTGTTTGGGTTTATGCGCATCACCTTTGGAATCCGTTACCGGCGGGGACGACAGTCGATCGCATCCTTGTTGAAAAATCGGCGCGGCGATTGTCGATCTTTCAGGACGGCAAGAAATTGAAGAGCTATCGCATTGCGCTTGGTCGCACTCCAATCGGGGCGAAACAGGAAGAAGGCGACATGAAAACGCCGGAAGGCGTTTACACTGTCGACAGCCGTAATCCGCAAAGTGATTATCATCTGGCGCTGCACGTTTCTTATCCGTCCGATGAAGACAAGGCGCGCGCGTCAGAACGCGGAGTCAATGCCGGATTCGATATCATGATTCATGGAATTAGAAACGGCGGTGGCTGGATTGGCGCGTTTCATCGACTGCACGATTGGACCGCTGGTTGCATCGCGCTAACCGACGAAGAAATCGAAGAGCTTTGGCGCGTCACTCCGGACGGAACACCAATCGAAATTCGTCCGTAAGACGAGAAATCAGCGACGGGGAGCGACCGGAATCGCGAGCGGCGGAGTAGCGATTGGTCGCGCGCTAGGTAACATTAAAGACTGGTCGGCGACATCAGAAACGATTTTGTTTGTTCCAAGATCGCGAACGTATCCTTTGACCGAAACGGTCGTGACTTCGCACGTGATCCGGTAACGATGCCCACCCTCCAACTTCGCGTTTAGAGCAAGCGGATTGCCCTGGTAAGCAACAGCCAGCCGATGGCTGCCGGGATCGATGCGGCGAAAATCGCGGTCGGCCGTAGGAGTTGCCATCGTTTTTCCATCAACCGCGATCAGATCAAACGACTCGGCAACGCCAACGACAGGAATCTGGACCAACGCGGGATTAGGCGAGGTCGCGTGGTACATTTCAGCGCAGCCACTCGATAAAATTGCAGCGTAAATAAACAGCGCTGCACGCGGGCGCATGTTCGTTCAGGGTTCGGAAGCGAGCTCGGGTTCGCGATCGGCGCGACTCGGCACAAGGCGTAGCGCCGAACCGCTCTTTTCGTCCGAGACTTCGTCGCCTTGCTCGTGATACTCGGCATCAGCGTTGACCTGCCAGAGATCGTAAAGCTTGGCGTTAGCCAGAATGTTTTCCACGCACAGCATCGCCGTCATCATGGCGTGATCCTGATTGTTGTACTTGTGCATTCCATTTCGTCCGACCAGATGCAGGTTCGGATATTTCGTATCCAGCTCCTGGCGAATGGTGGCGACGTTACGAGCGTAATCGTCATCGTAAACCGGATAAGCTTTCTTCTGGCGAACGACCGTTCCATCGACAACGTCGCCTTCCTGAGCCAGACCGATCTGGATCAGTTCGCGTTTCGCCAGGTCAATCAACTCCTCATCTTTGGAATCCCAAAGGCCGTCGCCTTCGAAACAGAAATATTCCAGGCCGTAGCAAGCTTTGTCGGGATTGGGCACCATTTCCGGCGACCACGATTTGAAATTTTGCACACGACCGACTTTGACGCGCGGATCGTGAATGTAGATCCAGTTGTCCGAGAACTTGTTTCGCTCCTTCAAGATCAACATCACGGTGAGGAAATCGCGGTACTTCAAACTTTCGGCCGCGCGTCGAGTGCGGTCCGAAACTTCGGGGCGAATTCCGCACGCCAGTTCGCGCATCGGCGCAGAAGAGATCACATGTTCGGCTTCGATGGACTGCTGATTTCCATCGCGATCTTTGAATTGGACCGTCCATGTCGATCTTGTCTCGTCGTAAGCGCAGCCATTCACACGCGCGCCCATTTCGACTTTGCCGCCCATCGTTTTCACTTTTGCGGCAGCGGCTTCCCACATCATGCCGGGACCTTTGCGCGGATAACGGAACGAATTGATCAAAGTTTTAATGACTTTAGTGCGATCGCCGCTCGGCGCGCGTTGCGGAAGGAGCGCATTCTTGATCGCGCTACCGAGGGAGAGCCCGCGAATGCGTTGGGCCGCCCAGTCGGCCGAGATTTGTTTACAGCTCATCCCCCAAACCTTTTCGGTGTAGCTCTTGAAGAAAATGTTGAAGAGCCGCTTGCCGAATTGATTGCTCACCCATTCCTCGAAATTCCGCGGATGGCGCACCGGAAAGAGCCGCGCCTTGAGCCATGACAACACGCAGATTGTCGATCTTACGATCCCGAGCTTGATCAAGGCTTCGAACGGTTTGAGCGGGTAAGTGAAAAATTTGCCGTCGTAATAAATCTTCGACGAACGCGGCCGCTGCAGCATGTCATCAGGCAAGATCTCAGTCCAAAGGTCCTCGACTGCTTTCGATTTGGAGAAGAACCGGTGACCACCGATGTCGAAATGGAAGCCTTTGTATTTTGCAGTGCGCGAAATTCCACCGACGTAAACCGGATCACCTTCGAGAGCGACGACGGCGACCTTGTTTTTCGAAAGCAAATAGGCCGCGGTCAGACCCGCCGGACCGGCTCCGATAATCGCCACAGTTGTCTTCATCATTAATCAGGCCACCCAGTTTCCACGGGTAAAATTCCAAACATACCAAACCTGCACGCTTAGACTGACGGCGCAGGCGATAACGGCCACGGTCATTCCAAGCGCCCGCACCGGCACCGGCGGGAGGCGAAATTGACGCAAAAAATGCAAAAAAGCGAGGACGATCAGGGCGTGGACGCAAAACTCGTAACGAAGCATGCTTTCCATATCCAGTGAGGCGACACTACTGACGGAGATGTAGTAGATGACCGCCGCGCAAAAATAGATGCCGACGCGTCTCTGCCATTCGGTCGCCCGGCGGATTGCCGGAACTAATTCAACAATAGCGATCGCAACCAGAAGGAGTGCGCCGATGGTCATCGACATCTGGCTCATTTGAGTTGGATCGTTCAGCGGCGGCAGTAACCAGTGATAGTTGGAAGGACGAAAGACAGCAGAGTAATCAGGCTCAATATTCCAGCCGGCTTCCTGGGTGAGCATATAGATGTCCCAGCGACCCCAGCGGACCTGGCAATACACGAAGAATGAGATCGCACCGAAGATCGCAGCGATCGTTACGGCAATCGCGCCGCCGTAATTTTGCAGCCAACGTCGCGGATCGCGCAACGCGCTCCAGCCTTTGGTAAAAACCGCGCGAACCACTGGAAACGCGGCGCACGGAATCCCGACGATGCGCGTCGCCGACATGATCATACCATGGAGAGCGGCCCAAATTTTCGCGGCACGGCTTTCCGAGCTACTCCAGTAGATGAAACCAAGCAGCGCCATAAGAAAAAGCGATTCAGAATAGCCAGCGATGAGAAAAAATGCGGCCGGATGCGCGGCGATTGCCAGAGCGCCGAAAAAGCGCAGCGCGCTCGTGAGTTTCCAGCGTTCGCAGAAAAGGAAGAAGTAAGTCCAAAAAAACCAGGCGGCCAATTGCGCGGCTAACGGCAGAGCGGCTTCGGTATCAATTCGCAACACCGCCTGAAGCAAAGAGGCAAAGACGGGATAAGCCGGAAAGAAGGCGACGTTTGAAACCTCCATCACCTTGTGATTAATGGGCGGGACGATTGTCTGATAACCGCGGTCTACAATGTTGCCGAACCAGAAGCCGTCGTGCTGGACCAGACTTTCGTAACGAAAGGAAAACGGCCCTTCCGGCGCCAATAAGAATACGGCCACCGCCAATTGCGCCAGAGTCAACAACAGGCCCAACAACCATGGCCGGAACAGAAACTTCGAGCGAATCACACCAGAATCCGGGAACGCCGAGGAAAGACCAAAGGTTTCGGGATTGCAAGAGCTAGTCGCCTCCCGGGCGAGCGTGTTCTCAAGTTGCATAAGTTAGAATGATGGCCGTTTGACGACCGTTCTCTTGAATTATTCGCACCCCGCTTTTGAAACAGCTGTCCGCAGCGCCGGGGTCGACACCTAGGCAGCGGCTTCTTCGCCTTCGCCGACAAGTTCGAGATAAAGTCGCTCGTAACGCTGCGCGGCCGTGGCCCACGAAAAATTACGTGTCATGGCGCGCTCTTGCAATTTTCCCCACAGCTCTCGATCGCGGAAGGTTTCCCGAGCCCGCTTGATCGCGTCCCAAAAGGCCTCGGTTGAATACTTGTAGCAGAGAAATCCGTAACCGCTGTCCTCCATCGGATCATAATCTTCGATGATTTCCTGGATCCCACCGGTAGCGCGGGCGACCGGAAGGGCTCCGTATTTCAAATTGTACATCGCGCTCAACCCTGCCGGCTCGAACTGCGACGGAATCAAGCTGATGTCCATGCCCGCTTCGAAAACGTGCGCGCTTTTCTCGTCGTAACTTCGGCGATAGGCAAACTTGGTTGGAAACTTTCGCGTCGCGACGGCGAGCGCCGTTTCGTAAGTTGGATCACCTTCCCCGAGGATGACGAGACGGACATCGTCCGTTAGCAGTCGATCGAGCAGCGGAACAAGAATGTCGAAACCTTTTTCGGAAACGACGCGCGTGACCATTCCAAAAACAGGGCCGCGCGGGTCCGGCTCCAGCCGCAAACCATTAAGCAGCGCGGCACGACACAATTCTTTGCCCGTAAGATCGCGTGGCGAGTAATTTGCCGGCAGAAGTTTATCGGTCTCGGGATTCCAGCGCGTGTAATCGGCACCGTACGAAATGGCGGAGAGCTTGTGAGAATTTTCACGCAGGACGACATCGAGCCCACAACCAAACTCCGGCGCTAGAATCTCGCGTCGGTGTCGCTCGCTCACGGTTGTGATTTTATCGGCAAAAAGAATTCCGCCCTTGAGGAAATTGAGTTTTCCGAAAAACTCGATACCGCGCAGAGTGAAGTAGCGTTCGTGGAGATTGGTCAGGCGAAAATCGAGCCCCCAGAAACTTCCCTGGTCGCCGATGTGATGAATCGTGAGCACCGTCGAAAACGGGAGACGGTGCGCTTTGACATAGACAGGCACCAAGCCGGCCGGCCAATCGTGAACATGCAGAATCTCCGGAGTCGGCGTTAAACGTCGGGCCAGCTCCACCGCCGCTTTGGAGAAAAAAATGAAACGCGCGGCGTTGTCCTCGTATGGAACGCCGTGCTCGCCGTAAATTCCGTCACGATCGAAAAACTCGTCGCACCGGATCAAAAACAATTGCACGCCGCTTGCGGTATGACCTTGAAGGTACTCGGCGATGTAAGTCTTTTCCCCGACGCGAACATCGACAGTCACGCCGGTATCTTCTTCCTTGAACGCCGGGTTCTCGCGGATCTCGCGATAAAAGGGCAACGCGACCGCGACTTCGTGCCCGCGAGCGCGCAGTTCGCGCGGGAGCGCATCCAAGACATCTATGAGTGCGCCGGCGTGCAACATCGGCGGACCTTCTGCGCTGATCATCAGAACCTTCATTCAATCACTTTCCTGCCAGATATTCGTGTTTCACCCAGTGGATCGCTTCTTGTCGATCTTTCAGCGCGCCCTCCAGTTGCCGCGTTTCAACTGCTTCCAGAATTTCGCCGAATTTCGGACCCGGTTTCATCCCGAGCGCGATTAAATCATCGCCGCGCACCAGCGGCGGCGGAATAATCGGTTCGTTGGCGAATTCCTCCCGTTTCCGCAAAAGAAATTCGTAATTGTCCATCATCCGATGACTGCTGGCGCAATCAACCCGATGCAGCTCGAGCTCTTCTTCGAACGTCGGTCGGGCCATGAAGCGCTTCAGTTTCGCGACTCGCATGTTCGGCACGTCTTTGAAGACCATGTGCTGTCGCACCATTTCTACTGCGGCATCAATCTCCGCCCGCGAAAACCGGAGTCGTTCCATGATCGCTTCCGTCATCGTCGCGCCGATCCGGTCGTGTTCGTTGAAACGAATTCGGCCGGTTTCATCGACTGTCGCTGTCACCGGTTTCGCAACATCGTGAAGCAGGACAGCCAAAACTAGCGGGACCGAAACTTTTTCGGGCAGCATTTCCAACATCAAGCGCGTGTGCTGAAACACATCGCCTTCGGGATGAAATTGCTCGGGCTGCAAACAACCTTTCATGGCGTCCAGTTCGGGGAGGACCACGCGCATTAATCCGCTCTCATCCAGCAAGTCCCACCCGCGCACCCGATTCGCCGACAGAAAAATCTTCACTACCTCGTCGCGAATTCGCTCCGCGCTGATCTCGTTGATCGATGCTGCGCTATGAACCAGCGCTTTCCATGTTTCACTGTCGATCTTGTAATCGAGCTCCACGGGAAATCGAATCGCGCGCAGCATTCGCAATCGATCTTCTTCAAAGCGCTGGCTCGCGTTTCCGATTGCGCGGATAATTTTCGCCTCGATATCGGCACGTCCGCCGACGAAATCGATCACTTCGTCTTTCTCCGGATCGAAAAACATTCCGTTGATGGTGAAGTCGCGGCGTTTCGCGTCTTCTTCTGGCGACGAGAACCTCACATCGGTTGGATGTCGATGATCCAAATAAGCGCCGTCGGATCGAAACGTTGCGACTTCGAAGTTCAATTCGCTCTCAACTACAACCACGACACCAAAATGCGCGCCGACAGCGAAGGTGCGCGGAAAAATCTTTTGGACGATGTCGGGAGTTGCGTCAGTCGCGATGTCGAAATCTTTCGCCGGCAAACCGCGGACCATGTCGCGGACGCAGCCGCCTGCGAAATACGCGACGTGGCCATGCTCGCGCAACCGCCGGGCGACTTCGCGCGCAATTTTTTCCATCGCCGACATTTTCATGTCGATATTGTAGCCGCCCCGCTCCGTCGGGGCGAATACGAATCACGGCGACTACATGGTCGGAGCTGCTTTCTTCTCCGTTCGAAAAGAATGGATGATGAAAAAAAAGACGGCGATGCAGATGCAGGAGTCAGCCACGTTGAATGCGGGCCAGGGATGTGCCAGCGGCACATGCAGATTGAAAAGTAGAAAATCAATCACGTGGCCGTAAAGCAACCGATCAGTGAGGTTTCCGAGCACACCGGCGACCAAGAGGGCAAGCGAGATATCACGCCAGGGATCGCGCGCCAGCAGCGATCCGGGTTTCACCGAAGGATGCGCCCGTCCGACGAGCAACACGACAGACAGGAGCAAAGCGGCGCAGGAAATCGCGATGAAAAAGGTATTGTTATTCTTGAATGAACCGAACGCCGCGCCGTTGTTGGTGATGTTCACCAAATGGAAAAAGTTTGAGACGACGACAATCGGACGATCCGGATCGACGGATTGAAGCACCCAATGTTTAGTCACCCGATCGAGCGCGTAGAGCGGAAGTGCGAGAAGGAAAATGTACTTCATCTCGATTTTTGCGTCACAACCGCTTCGCACCGATCGCACAAATCGGGATGAGTTTTGCTTTTCCCGACGTATTCGCGGTGCCGCCAACAGCGTGCGCATTTTTGGAATGACGTTTTCGCAACCGTGGCGCTCGCCTCCTTCACCGGCTCAATAGCCAGATCGCTCAAGATAAAGAATTCTTTCAGTTCCTCCTTGTTGATCTTGCCGGTTACTTCGCTATTCGTCTTCAACACGACCGCAGCTTCCAGTGAGTTGCCGATCAGGTTTTCCTGGCGCGCTTTTTCGATTGCCTGACCAATCACTCCGCGAAGTCTCAATAGTTCGTCCACAGTTTGGATCGCGGCTGTTCCGCGATCTTTTGGCTGTGGAAATTGTTCGAGGTGAACGGATGTGCCGGGATTGGAATGACCCCATGCTTCCTCAGCGGTGAAGGCGAGAACGGGAGCGAGCAATTGACAGAGTGTGCGGAAAATTTCGTGTATCGCGGTTTGACTCGCGCGGCGCCGTGGCGAATCCGGCGCGTCGCAGTACATCCGGTCCTTGGTGATGTCGATGTAAAGACTGCTGAGATCGACCGCGCAAAATTGATTCAACGCGTGATAAACCTTGTGGAACTCGAACGCCTCATAAGCCACGCGACAATCTTTGATAACTTGGTCGAGCCGCTCCAGGATCCAGCGATCAACTAGAGTTAAGTTCCTGTTTTCCTGCTTTCCTGCTTCGAAATCGAACAGATTGCCTAACAATATCCGAAGCGTGTTGCGGATCCGGCGATAAGTGTCGCCGAGCCGGGTGAACATTTCCTCCGAAAACGGAACGTCGGCGGTGTAATCGATGCTGCTCGCCCAGAGCCGAACCAGATCGGCGCCGTGTTTGCCGACGAAATGTCCGGCGTCCATTGGTTTGTCGTAAGTCCCCGACTTCGAAATTTTCTTGCCGTCGAGATCGACCACGAATCCGTGGGTGACGCAAGTCTTGTAAGGCGCGCGATTCTTCAGAGCGACGCTCGTCATGAGCGACGATTGAAACCATCCGCGATGTTGATCGGTCGCTTCCAGATACATATCGGCCGGATCGCGCAGCTCAGGATGAAGCGCGCACACCGCTTGATGCGAAACGCCGCTGTCGATCCAAACGTCGATTGTGTCGTTGCGTTTGGTTGTTCCTGTCGGGAGTCCGAGTTCTTTCGCAAGATCAACATCGCTCAACTCGAACCAAACGTTTGAGCCGCGTTCGGCGACGAGATCGGCGAGTTTTCGGATGATTTTCGCATCGAGAATGGCTTTGCCCTCCGCCGAATAGAAAACCGGCAATGGCACACCCCAACTGCGCTGGCGCGAAATCACCCAGTCTGGGCGCGATTCAACCGTGCCCGCGATTCGGTTCTCGCCCCAAGCCGGAATCCATTTCACTTCTTTGTGAATTGCTTCCAGCGCGCGTGGCCGCAGATCGTCGATCTTAATGAAAAACTGTTCGACATTGCGAAAGATGATCGGCGTCTTCGAGCGCCAACAGTACGGATAGCTGTGGTGAAAATTTTGTGCGCCCAACAAATTGCCGCGCTCGCGGAGCAACTTCACGATGTCCGCGTTGGCATCGAAAACATATTTGCCCACGAGATTTGGGAGGCCTGCTTCATCGGTCAGACGACCGTGATCGTCGACTGGCGATAAAATTGGCAGTTTGTTTGCGCGCCCTAGATTGTAATCGTCCTCCCCGTGACCGGGCGCGATATGAACCGCGCCGGTCCCCGAATCCATGGTCACGAAGTCGGCGGTTAACACGATCGAATCGCGACCCAAGAACGGATGGCGCGCTTTGATTTTGTCGATCTTTGCGCCGGGAAATGAGGCGAGCGGTTCGCCAGTTGGTTCGAACTTTGTGTTGGCGGAAAATTGCGAGACCAGTTTATCGGCGAGTAAAAGCGTTTCGGAAACTCCATCCCGTGAAAACTCCTGTACGACGTAAAGTTCCTTTGGATCAACGGCGATGGCGAGGTTCGCCGGCAGCGTCCAAGGCGTCGTGGTCCAGATCGCGATGCTCGCTTTGTCTTTCCAATCACCGCTCGCGATCGGAAATTTCACGAAAACGGTGGTGTCATCGCGCTCCTGATATTCGACTTCGGCCTCGGCCAGCGCAGTCTGGGCGCCAGTGCTCCAGAAAACCGGCTTCTCCGATTGATAAACTAAGTCTTTCTCAACGAACACAGCAAAGGCGCGGAGAATTTCGGCTTCGTATTTTGGATCGAGCGTCAGATAGGGATGTTCCCAGTCGCCGAGCACTCCGAGGCGTTTGAATTGCTGACGTTGAAGATCGACATATTTCCTCGCGAAGGCGTCGCAGCGATTGCGCACTTCGAGCGGCGAAAGGTCGCGCGATTCCTTGACCACTTTGTATTCGATCGGCAACCCGTGGCAGTCCCAGCCCGGAATGTAAGGGGCGCGTTTACCGAGCATGGTTTGTGATTTCACCACGAAATCTTTCAGGATTTTGTTGAGCGCGGTGCCCATGTGGACGTCGCCGTTGGCGAATGGCGGGCCGTCATGCAGAACAAATAGTTCGCGACCTTTGCGCGAGTTTTGGATCTGTTGATAGAGGTCTGAATCATCCCACTTCTTGAGCAACTCCGGCTCGCGCGTCACCAGATTCGCTTTCATGGGGAAATCCGTGCGTGGGAGATTCAATGTGTCTTTGTAATTCTGACTCATCGCAACGCCTGTCCGGCTCAGACCGCTGCTACCTAGCATCCGCTTCCTGACAAATCAACGAAGCGAGTTGCCGATGAAATCTGGGTCTAAAATACGACCAACCCGCATTCGGTTTCCGAATCGGATATCAATCATGATTTCCGAAACCAGTCTAAGCGAGACAACCAGCACGACGCTCCGGCGAGCGGCTGTGACATTGGCTCCAAAGCGACGAAGCAAGGCGCCGACAATTATGGAATTGCCAGTGGCGCCGGTGCACCGGCTTTCGAGAATGAAGCGCTCCGGCCAAATGTCGTTGCACTGGCGGAATGGATCGGACGATCAGCGAGCGAACCTAGTCAGAGTCTCTCCTGAAATTTTGAAGGCAGCATGAAACGTTTAATTGTCGCAGCAATATTGATCCTCGGAGCGGCGGGCTCCTTCGCGCCATCGCTCAAGGCGCTTCCAATTACGGGCAGCATGGATTTTGGCGGCGTTGTGACTTACGACACGACGTCGCTTGCAACTGCGAAGAGGATAAACCTCTGGAACTCGTCCTTCGTGCTGCAGAGTTCGGGAGATTTCTCAAGCATTTCGCCCGGAACAAGCGTGACCATGGCCTCGCCGTGGATCTTCAACCCATCAACGAGCACTCCAAGCCTTTGGAGCGTTGGCGGATTCCATTTCGATCTCACCTCGTGCGTAATCGTGTCGCAAAGCGCCACCTTCCTTAACATCACAGGATTCGGAACTGCTAGCGGCAACGGTTTTGATCCCACGCCTGGCACGTGGAGCTTCACCTCGAGCGATTCCAGCGGTCAGCCTCAGACGACTTTCGGTTTCCAAGCACAAACGAACGTGCCCGAACCGACAACGCTGGCTTTACTTGGCCTCGGCGCCGCCGGATTAATTTCCTCGCGCAAGCACCGATCGAAGATTTGATCTACGCGTAGGATCCAACAGATCAAAGATCGACATCTTGCTGGGGTCGGCGTGTTCTGCCACGGACACGGACAAATAAAATTCCAAATTGTAACTGTACTGTCCTAAACTGGAGGTAACCCCATGAAAAGGAATTCCAATTTGCGCGCCGCTTTGACGCTTATTCTGTGCGCGGCCGGAACAGCTTTGATGATCGTGAGTTTTGATGCGACGCCGAAAACCGAATCGGGACTCAAACTCGCATTCGAGAAACTAAACATGAGC
>DASZJH010000149.1:0-24353 GCA_035948375.1 Chthoniobacterales bacterium | reverse complement strand
CAAACGACGCCGGAAGAAATGGCGCTGAATACGGGAATTCCCAAGGAAGATTTCGAGAACATGCTCACGTTGATTCAAAGTTTTCATCCGCCGGGCGTGGGCGCGCGAGATTTGCGAGAGTGTCTACTCATTCAACTCAAGCGCGAAGGCAGGCAGAACAGCCTCGAATACAAAATTGTAGCCGACCACATGCCAGATTTGGGCAAGCGCCGATTTCCCGAAATCGCGCGTCGGATCGGGATCGGCGTCGAGCAGGTGCAGAAATGCGCCAACAATATCGCCCAGCTCGATCCGCGACCGGGGGCGATCTTCGCCGAGGCCCCGAAAAATTATGTGCTCCCCGATGTGACCGTTGAAAAAGTGAACGGCAATTACCAGGTGATTTTAAACGGCGAACAAATTCCGCACCTGCGCATAAGCAACACTTACAAAGACATCATGGCGCAGGACCGTAACGGCAGCGATGTGAAGGATTACATTCGCGACAAGATCCGGAGTGGAAAATTCCTGATCAAGTCCATTCATCAACGTCAGCAGACGATTTCCAACATTGCGCACGAAATTGTGAAACGGCAGCGCGAATTTTTCGACAAAGGCTCGGCGTTTTTGAAACCGATGACGATGGTCCAGATCGCGGACGCAGTCGGGGTGCACGAAACCACGGTCAGTCGCGCGATTTCTGGGAAATACATGTCGACCCCGCAGGGCGTGTTCGAGATGAAATACTTCTTCACGCCCGGCTATCAAACCGCCACTGGCGAATCGATGAGCAACACCAGCGTGAAGGAAGCGATCCTCGATCTGGTGAAAAGCGAAGAAGGCAATGCGCCCTTGAGCGACAAGGAGATTGTCGAGATTTTGAGCAAGCGCGGCATTCCCATCGCGCGCCGAACGGTGGCCAAGTATCGGACCGAGCTCAACATTCTGCCGAGCAACATGCGGCGGCGGTATTAAGAATTTTCCGTTTTCGATTTCGGATTTTCGATCTTAGGATCGGATTCATGGCGATGAATCCGTCACTTCGCGCTCGTGTTATCGCCGAATGGCGTGGTTTGCCGGGAAAGACAGTGACCCCCAATCGCTGGGCCGCGCCTGCGGATGTCTTGCCGAACCTCATGAAGCGGCTCGGCTTGAAAGAGCGGCTGCATGAAACAGAAGTCCAGGAAGCCTGGAGCAACATCGTTGGCGAATTTATCGCCGCGCATTCCGCTCCGGTGGCGTTGCGCGAAGGTATCCTTTACGTGCGTGTGCTTCAGCCGGCATTGCATTACGAGCTGGAACAAATCTCCAAGATCGACATCCTGCGAAAACTGAAGCAGCGGTTTGGCGGGAAGATCATTCGTGACGTTCGCTTTCGCGTAGGTTAAAGGCGGGGCGAATGTTGCGCCCCGGGAAAAACCTTCCTCCGCGCCCTCGCATTATTCACGGTTGCTAGGTGGGCCGTTTCCCGGGCACGATGAGTCACATCTGCGCGAATTGTCGCTTCGGATGAAGGAAGTGCCGCCGAATCGGCGCGGTCGGCTACGCCGTGGTGATCTGGCTCCTTCGGGCTTCGTTTATCTCGGTCAATTTCTCGATCACGATCTCACCTGCGACGACACACGTCTGGCAGACGCCGCCGCGGCGCCCGAGAAAACAAGAAACTTTCACACGCCGCGATTGGACCTGGAAAGCGTTTATGGCGGCCGACCTGAGAACTCGCCGCATCTTTACGATCTTGCGGAGCGTGGAGCGGAGACTTTTCTTCTGGGTCAGACTCCGGCGGTACCGCGATCACAAATTCCGTCTACTCGCAACGATTTTCATCGACTGAATGGCCGGCCATTGCTGGCGGACAATCGCAATGATCAACATCTGATCCTGGCCCAATTACATGTCGTATTTTTGCAGTTTCACAATCGACTCGTCGCTTCGCTCAAGCGCGGGCTCCTCTCGAACGAAACGTTCACAAACGAAACGATTTTTGAGACGGCGCGTCGCCTCGTTATCTGGCATTACCAACGGATTGTTCAATACAGAGTGACCTGACGCGGATATATAGTGAGCCAATGCGAGTCGGCGCCGAACACGAAATCCATATCGAACAGCTCAGAGTCCTTGCCCACGTCGGGGTCTCAAGAGCGGAGCGAGCAAAGCGGCAACGGCTTGCTCTCAACATCACCGTTTGGCCGTCCCGCGATCTGCGTGATGTCAAAGACGCCATCAGGGGCACGGTTGACTACGTGCTTCTTTGTCAGGAAGCGAAGAAGTATTTGAGCCGGCAATCGCCCAAACTTCTCGAGACCATGGCCAGCGATCTGACCGCTCATCTCTTGAGAAAATTCCGGATCGGAAAAATTTGCCTCGAAATTCGCAAATTTGTTTTGAAGGATGCCGCTTACGCGTCCGTCACTGTCACTTGCCAGGCGTCGCTGGATTAACTCGATGCGTAAAGGAAGGCTCCGGAAATCTCTCGCCAAAGCCGCACAGGCTTTCTCCACATCGGTCTCGTTCGATCGCCGGCTCTATCGGTATGACATTGCCGGCTCGATTGCTCATGCTGCTGCACTGGCCAGGGTCGGCGTCATTTCCGCGGAGGAAAAGAAGAGGATCGATACCGGGCTGCGCGAGATCGAGCGAGAAATCCAATCCGGAAAATTCCGCTGGGATGAATCGCTCGAAGACGTGCACATGAATATCGAAAGCGCGTTGACCAAAAAAATCGGCGAGGCCGGGGCGAAACTGCACACCGCACGCAGCCGGAATGATCAGGTCGCGCTCGACCTTCGGCTTTATGTGAAAGATCAAGTTCGACAGATAAGTTCGAAACTCAAAGCGTTACAAAGGGCTCTCCTCAATCTCGCCGCGAAACATGTCGATGTTGTGATGCCGGGATACACTCATCTTCAGCGCGCGCAGCCGATATTGTTCGCGCATTACCTGTTGGGCCAGATGGAAGGCTTCGCACGCGCCGTCGAACGGCTGAACGATTGCTTGCAGCGCACCGATGTTTTGCCGCTTGGTTCCGGCGCGCTCGCTGGTTCGACTATTGTTCTCGATCGTGACGCGATTGCGCGCGAGCTCGGGTTCGCCCGGGTCAGTCAAAACAGCCTCGACGCGGTCAGCGATCGCGACTTTGTCTGCGAATTTCTTTTTTGTCTGGCGATGGTCGGCATGCATCTCTCGCGATTGAGCGAGGATTTGATTCTTTGGAGCACCAGCGAGTTCGGCTTTGTCGAGTTCAGCGACGAATTTTCGACCGGCTCGAGTTTGATGCCGCAAAAGAAAAATCCGGACATGGCCGAGCTCGCTCGCGGAAAGACCGGGCGACTCTACGGCAACCTGATGTCGATCCTGACCACTCTGAAGGCGCTGCCATCCTCCTATAATCGCGATCTTCAGGAGGATAAGGAAGCGCTGTTTGATTCGACGGATTCCGTGGGCGCGGCGCTTGACGTTTTTTCCGCGATGCTGCCCAAAATGAAAGTTAATCGCGACAGAATGAAGGCCGCGGTCGGTGATCCAAGTCTTCTGGCGACCGATTTGGCCGAGTATTTGGTGAAAAAAGGAGTGCCGTTTCGAGAAGCGCACGGAATTGTTGGCCGCGTGGTCAGCGATATGATTGAGAAGGACAAAAGACTGAATGAAATCCCTCTCACGCAATTAAGAAAGTTTTCTGCGCGGTTCGATGTCGATGTTGCCAAAGTGTTCGACGTTCGCAGATCCCTTTCCGCGCGGACGGCGGTCGGCGCGCCTTCGCCGAAAAACGTCAAAGCGCAAATCAAGAGCTGGCGTGAACGGCTTGGTTAGTTTGCTGCTGAGGGCGTGCCGGCTACAATCTCGGCGTGAAACGGAACCCGCTCGTTCGCGACCGCGATGGCTGGAAGACAATTTCCAGCGAAACTCACTTCGCGAATCCGCATGTCGAGGTTGTCACCGAACAGGTGCAAACCCCGACCCATGCCGAGCCGCGGACGTGGACGACGGTTCATCGGAAGTCGGCAGTGGTGATTGCGCCGATGACCGGTGACGGAAAATTTTTACTGATTAAGGAAGAGCGAATCCCTATTCGCGCAGCCATCTGGTCGATGCCGGCAGGTCAGATCGATGACGACATTGGGACTGACGAAAGGGAAATTGAAGCAGTCGCCTTGCGCGAGTTGCACGAGGAGACCGGTTACGATCTCGCGGGCGGCGGCCAGATCATCCCGCTCGGTTATTTTTTCACCTCGGCCGGTCTGACTAATGAGCTTTGCCATTTTTTTCTGGTACGCCCGGTTCAACGCGCCGAAACGCACAACCGTGAAGAAGGCGAAACCATTCTGGAGTGCCGCGCCTTCAGCGCATCGGAAATTAGAAAGATGATCGCGGAGAACGAAATTCGTGATTCCAATACGCTGGCAATTTGCGCCCGTATCGCCGCTCGCGGTCTTATTTCGTTCGGGTCGGATTGATCAACATGGCGCTGCGCGACATTTTCAAGTTTCGCGAACTCCCAGAGAGCGAAGCCTCAAAGCCTTTTCTCGAACATCTCGAGGATCTGCGCTGGACGGTGGTCAAAATGGCAATCGCGCTATTTGTGGCGATGGTGGCCTGTCTTCTCTTTCGACAATCGCTGGTGCGGGTCATGCAGGCGCCCCTGCACGATGTCGATCCTCAAGTCGGCGCGCTGAAAGCTCTTGGCATCACCGACTCCATCGTCATCTCGTTTCATCTCGCGTTTTACGCGGGGATTGTGATCTCGTTTCCTATACTGCTTTATTTCCTGGCCGAATTTGTCCTGCCGGCGCTTACCGCCGTGGAGAAACGTTTCTTGTTTCCGGCGATTGTCGCAAGCTTCGGTCTCTTTCTGCTCGGCGTCCTGGTTTGTTATTTCTGGTTGCTGCCAAAAACGATCCTCTTCTTTTTCCGCGATACCCAATCGCTCGGCTGGGCCCCGACATGGACGGTGCAGCAATATTACTCGTTCGTAACTAAATTCGTTCTTGGCTTCGGAATGGCGTTCGAGCTGCCGGTGGTCGTGCTCGCGCTCGTTTATTTCGGGCTTATCACTTACAAGTTCATGGCTCGCACCCGGCCTTATGCCATCGTGCTCATTTTTATTCTGGCTGCCATCATTGCGCCAACTCCCGATCTGTTAACCTTGGTTGCGATGGGGTTGCCGATGTCCTTGCTTTACGAAAGTTGCATCTGGATCGCGTGGATAATGGAGCGCCGGGCGTCGCGCTCCCGACCGACCTGACCGCGTGGACATCTCTTCTTATCACACGCTCTTCACGTTGTTCGCATTCGTTTTGGGGGCGGCGATCGGTTCGTTTCTCAACGTCGGCATTTACCGGTTGCCTCGCGATATCTCGGTAAACAAGCCGCGGCGATCATTTTGTCCCGCCTGCAACGCGCCGATTCCATGGCATCAAAATGTCCCGATTGTGAGCTGGTTGTTCTTGCGCGGTCGTTGCGCGAATTGCGGGGCCCCAATCGCCTTTCGCTATTTCGGCGTCGAACTGCTGACCGCGCTTCTCTTTCTCGCGGTCTGGAATTTTTTCCCCTGGCAAGTCGCCATCGCTTACTGGATTTTCATTTCCATTTTGGTAGTGGCGACGTTCGTCGACCTGGAACATTTCATCATCCCCGACCAGATCACGATTGGCGGAACAATCGCCGGAATCATTGCCAGCTTTCTCGTGCCGGAATTGATGAACGCCGATTCGCGCGCTGCGGCATTGGTGCGTTCTACGCTCGCCGCCGCAGTCGGCTACGTCATTCTTTGGATCGTTCTCGAAGGCGGCAAAATCGCCTTCGGCAAAAAACGAGTAAAGCTCGACGCGCCAACGCCGTTCGCCTGGACACGACATGGCGATGATGCTGATTTTGTTGTGGGCGAAGAACGCAGTCTTTGGAGCGATTACTTCGCGCGCGAAAAGGATCGGCTCCTTCTTCGTTGCGACGAAGCCAAGATCGACAATCGCGTTTTTGGACTGGAGGTCCTGGAATTTCGCTACAATCGCGTCCGCGTTGGTGCCGAGGAGTTCGTGCTCGATACCGTCGATCAAATCGCGGGCCTTGCGCGTGAACTGGAAATTCCACGCGAAGCGATGGGCCGCGGTGATTTGAAATTTCTGGCGGCGATCGGCGCGTTTCTTGGAGGGCGCGGCGTGCTGTTCAGCATTTTCGCCGGTTCGATAGTTGGCTCGGTTGTCGGCTTGATCACGTTCGTAGTCGGCAAACGCGTTTGGTCTGCGAAGTTGCCGTTTGGTCCGTATCTCGCGCTCGGCGCCCTAATCTGGATGTTCTTCGGCGAAAAATTTTTGCAGTGGTATTTCCAGTTGGTCAATCCGATCTAGATCAGCGCCGTGAACGCGAACCACTGCGGACAGTAAGTCCGGACGGTATCCTCCAATATTGCTGTCCAACGTTGCATTGCGTCCCCAATTACTTGATCGCGAGTTGCACCAGTCCGCGCGCACGCGATCGGTTCGCGCGCAATGATTCTATATTTCCGATAGCCCGTTCGGACAATGAACAGCGGATGGATCGGCGTTTCCGAAACCAGGGAAAGAACGAATGGACCGCTCGGAAGAACAACTTCCTGCCCGAAGAATTCCACCGGCGCACGCGCCATTTCGCCAACAACACGATCACCCTGGATGGAGATAATCTCGCCGGTTCGCAGCGCGTTCAGTAAATCGAAGGCGAGGGAAGGTCCATCATCGCTGTAGCCAATCGACACGGCACCAGCAGTCGATTCCTGCAACGCAAGATCGACATGTTGCGCGGCGAGAGCGTCTGGCTCCGGCGCGCGCACCATTCGAACCCGGCGATGAAACCGCTCGGCGAACAACGCCGCTCCCAAATCGTAGTTGCCCATGTGCGCGGTCAGAACGATGCCGCCTCCTTTCGAAGCCGTTAATTGCTCCATGAATCGCGCGCCTTCCACTTCATAGCGGAAGCGGGCTTTGGACAGTCGATAGCTTGCGGCGTCGGCGAGTGACCAACCGAAATTCGCAAACACCCGCACCACGCGAAGATAATTTGCGATTCGCCATGAGCACGGGTGAATCAGGCGCAGATTTCGTAGCAACGCTTTGCGGGCCGGCGTCGCCACAAAGAAAAAGCAGAAGGCTGCGATCCAAATCAATGGCCGATGAAAGACCGCCGGAATGTGATCCACCGACCAATCGATCGCTTGTCGCCAGAAAATGCTCTCGACCGCGAATTTCCCCGGCCGCTTTGCAAAATCTCGCTCCATCGCGGGATCGACAATGGACTTCGACCATTTTAAACGCAATTCTTCCAGTCAATGATCTTTAAGAACGGCCGCTTGATCTTCCCAAATGGTGTCCGCGACGGCCTGGACCTTTTGGTCGAAGACAGATTGATCACCGCGATTCGGCCGGAATCGCCGGCGATGGGCGAGGAAATTGTCGATCTGCAAGGAAATTATCTCGCGCCCGGGTTTGTCGACCTTCACGTTCACGGCGGGAATGGACGCGACACAATGGAAGCGTCGTTCAAGGCTTTTCGCGCAATTTGTGATTATCACGCCAGCGGTGGAACGACTTCACTGTTGCTGACGACCGCGACTGCGCCGATCAGAGCGATCGTCAAAGTTATGTGCGCGGCGCGTGAGTGTCGATCTTCGCTCAGGCAAATCGCGGGCGTTCACGTCGAGGGGCCGTTCATTTCCAAGAAGAAAGCCGGCGCGCAGCGCGTAACTTTGATGCGTCAGCCGACGAAGAAAATGTTCTGCTCGTTACTCGAGCACAGCGATGTCATCAAACGAATGACGCTCGCTCCGGAGTTGCCCGGCGCCCTCGCGCTGATCGATCAACTGCGGGAACGAAATGTTTCAGTGAGCGGCGGGCATAGCGACGCATGGGAAGACGAAGCACGCGTCGCATTCGAGAACGGCATGCGCAGCGTCACGCACACGTTCAACTGCATGTCGAGCACGCGCCGCCGCGGAATAGGTCGCGTGGCCGGTCTGCTCGAATTCGCAATGAGTGAACCGGAAATCATCTGTGAGCTGATCGCCGACGGTCATCACGTCTCGCCCACGCTGATGAGAATGTTGTATCGCGCGAAAGGTTTTACCGGGATTTGTCTCGTGACTGATGCGACCGCTGGCGCCGGCTTGAAGGACGGCTCGAGATTCTCGCTCTACGGAACTAGATGCATTGTCGAAAACGGCGTCTGTCTGTTGGCCGATCGTTCCGCGCTTGCCGGCAGCGCCAGCCGCATGATCGATCTCGTCCGCACAATGGTCACCAAAGTTGGCGTGCCTTTGCACGAGGCAATCGCGATGGCGACCGACACGCCCGCGTTCGTCGTCGGCCTGACTGGCACAGGCCAATTCAAAATCGGCGGCAACGCCGATCTGGTTGTGATCTCGCCGGAACTCGAAGTGGTCCGCACGTTTCTCGCCGGCAAGGAAATCTTTCGCGCTTAGATCGACAACAGAAACTCAGCGATGTCGAGCGACGCGCGGGGGCGGCTGAGCTTCCAAATATTTGACGACCATTCGTGCCACTGTTTGGCGTCGTCAGCTAAGGCGCCGCGAACTTGGGCGACGACTTCGTCATTCGAGAGCGCGATCGTGCCCGATTTCGTTTCGACGATCAACTGAGCGTTGCCTTCTTCCTGCCCGGAGACCACGTGATTAATGATCATTGGACAGCGCGCCGCGATCGTCTCCTGCACCGTTGCGCCGCCGGCTTTGCCGATTAGCAGGTCGCTTTCGCAAAGCAATCGCGGCATTTCGTCGGTCCAACCGTAAATGTCGATCTTGCGATCGCCGGCGGCTAATTCAACGGCGCGCCCAAGCTTCTCGTTATGGCCGACTGTGACGGTTAGTTGAATATCAAGCTCGACGAGTTTGCGAACCAGGTTTGGCGCACGACGAGTTCCGGCGTTGATGATGTAGAGCACTCGCGGTGTTGTTTGCCGGAGCACCTCCCGATCCTTTGCGAAGTCGACAAATCGCGGACTCACTGGAAAGCCGAAGACTTTGATTTTCTCGGGGGACACGCCGCCATCGCGCACCACAGCGGCGCTTTGTTCGTTGGCGACGAGAAAATAATCTGCGGGTGAACGGTACCAGATCGCGTTGACCGTGATCGAATCGGTGACCACGGCCACGTTTTTGCAGCGACGATCCGCGCCTAGGATTTGTTGAGTCAAATAGGGATATGGCGGGAACGTTGAGACGATGACATCGGGCTGAAAGCGGTCGAGGACGCGACCGAGATTCTTTTTTAGGTGACGAAACCTCTGAAAGCGTTCGTCGAAGTTTTGAATTCGATCCAGCCAGTTGTAAACGTAGCCCCAAGATTTTGGAGACCGGTTGATCAGCCCGAGATAAGCACGCCGGACAATTTCGTTTAGGACGCCGAATGTTTCTGGAAAGAGATCGCGCAGCTCAACTTCAACTCTTGGCGCGATTCGCGCCAACCCTGCGCGAACACCGCGAGCGGCGCTGTTATGACCCTCACCAAAGCCCGCGGTGAGGATCAGAATTCTTTTCATTCCGTACGATGCCGATCTTAGTAGCCGGCCGCGGGCGCAACTTTAATGGATATTTCCAGTCGGCAAAGTAAACTTGTCCTGGTGAAATTTTTGCAAGCAACCTGGCGAGTTTTTCGGCGCCTGGTCTGGGAAACAGCGACCGATAACACGACCGGTCTGGCCGCGCAGATGGCCTACACGCTGTTGTTCGCGGCCGCGCCGGTGTTGCTGTTTCTCTGGCACTTGCTCGGACTTTTCGGGACCGATCCGGCAAAATTGCATGGGATGTTCAGCATTCTGAAAGGCTTTATGCCGCCGGACCCAAAAGTGCAGGAGATTCTCGACACCGCCGTCGCAAGCGTTGTTGTGATGGGCCCGAGTGGAATGCTGGCGAACGTCGGCATCGTCGTGGGTATTTATTTCGGTACGATTTTCATTGCGACGATTTCCCGGGCGTTGAGCCACACCTACGGCGTGACTGAACCGCGCAATTGGTGGTCGAAATACATCATTTCGTTTTTGCTTCTGTTCTGGTTCGGAATCGTGATCCTGGTTTGCTTCAACGCGATTGTTTTCGGTGAAACTTTGGCCGGCGTCGCGGAAGTAAACTTTCAACTCAAGGTTCCGCTGCAGGAATGGGTCGTGGCGTTGAATCTGCCGTTCACCGGGATCGCGTTGATCGGGCTCGCGCTCGTTCTCTATCTACTGACGCCGGAAAATTATCTCACCATTCGACAAGCGCTTCCGGGCGCGATCTTTTTTTCGATTGGCTGGATCACCGTCACAAAATTGTTTCAGCTTTATGTCGCCCGCTACAGTCGCTACGACGCAACTTATCTCGCGCTGGCGTCGATCATTATTTTGCTGACCTGGATGTATCTGACCTGTTTGTTTCTGCTCTTGGGCGGAAAGTTGAACGCGATTCTTCGCCGCGAACGCGAAGCGAAAACAAAAGCCGAGCCAGCGGAGCCAGCAGCGGCTCCAGCCTGAATTCGTCTTTGTTGGCGGGTTGATCGAGCGGAACACTCTGTTACGCTGCGCTCAGTGGTTCGTTTCCGGGTCTGGCTGATAACTTTTTTCGCGCTCAGCGCGCTCACCGCCGTCTTCGTCTCTCAAGCGCAGCCCACGGATGAAGAAAAACCGGTCCGGAGGGCACATGCCGTCAACGCAGCCGACAAATCGCCAACGCCAAAGTCCAAGACATCACCTCGCAAGAAATCAAAATCACCGTCGCCGTCGTCAAAGCCAAAATCGAAAGCCAAAAAGAAGACGACAGAGGAATCTAAGGCTTCGGCAACTCCCAGCGAAACGCCAGAAGCGACCGCGAAAGCGAAACTAAAGAAGTCGCCGGCGAAAGAAACCTCGCCGAAAGGAAGGAAAAAGAAGAAGGCGGCCGCTGGAAAGGGCCAGTCCGGCTCGGACTCGCCGACCTCGAAAAAGAAAACGAAAACGTCTCCAAAGCCATCGGAGACTCCAACGGTTCGAGCGAGCACGCCGCCGCCGCGTGCAATCGCGGTTCCCAGTCCGAGCGCGCCACCTCCGCCCGCACCCAGGGCTAAGTCTGCATTGGCTGCGCCGGTCGAGGAACCGGAACAGTTAACAGTCGAAAAATACGGATACGAAAAGCCGCGCGGATTTTGGGAGCGACTGTTTGGTGGCGGCGGCGGACGAAGCAGTAGCGGTGCGGGTTATCGTTATCTGACGAGCTCCGTTCGCGCGCAAATTGATCGCGCTCCGGTCGCGCGTGGTCGCTGGCAATTCATCGTTGTTCACAACAGCGGCACGCGTCAAGGAAACGCGGCCGCGTTCGATTATTACCATCGACATTTTCGCCGGATGCAAAACGGGCTAGCTTATCATTTCGTGATCGGCAACGGAACGTCGACTGGTAACGGCCAGATCGAAGTGGGCGACCGTTGGCGACGCCAAATCAATGGCGGACACGTTCACAGCGACTATCTCAACAATATCGCGCTTGGGATTTGTCTAGTCGGCGATTTCAATCGCGATCAACCGACGCGTGCCCAGCTCGATTGTTGCGAAGAGCTGACCCGTTACCTTAGGCAACGCTGCGGTAAAGTAGGCGACCATTATCCGATTGTGAAACCGCACCGGGAAATGAATCCGCCGCGCTGGCCGACCGATTGTCCCGGCGACATCTTTCCGTATTCCTGGTTCCGCCGGTTCCAGTAACGGCTAGAGTCGCGTGGCGATGATCAGATTGCTCTCTTTGTAATTCCAACGGTAGCCGAAATTGAAGTCAAGCGGCGGTGGACCGCTTTGTTGATAAATCTCCACCAGCTTCGGTTGGTAATGTTGTTTGAAAATGTCGATCGGCCCGATGTAATTGCCGAAGACGCGAACGTTCCATTTGTCGCGGTTGAAATAGGAAATCGGAATCCCGGCATCGTCTTGCGCAATCGTTTTGCTGTGATCGAGGATGAACTCACGAATGCGATTAAAGCCGCTTTCGAACATTAAATAGGAAGACGCCTTGAGGAAACTGCCACCGACACCGAATTGGCTGCAAAATTTCAGAAAACCAGATGAGGCGAGGCCGCCGTCGGAGATATCAGTAGTGAAATAGTAAAGCGTTTGCTGCTGACCGGAGCGATTGTCGATGTACTGGATGCGCACACCGGGCGAGCCGCCGCCGCGGCCAGGTTGAAACGATCCGCCGCCAGTCAACGACCCGTAAGTGACGTCGCTAATCGATTTGTCGGCCCGCGCCAGAAAAACGTAGAGGATCGGCATCGTTCCCTTCAACTCCTGGGACTGGAGATCCACCTTCATGTCTTTGGTGATGAAAAAGCTAAAACGGAGCGACGAATGCATCGCTTCCTCGAGATTGTGGAGGGCGGCAGAAAGATTTCCGACACGGAGCGGATCCGGCGGCGGTCCGAGCTCCTCTTTTCCGCACAAAACATAAACGTCGGCTTTCGGGAAGAATTGGTCGACGTAAAGAAAATCGGGACCGCTAAACATGTAGAACGCGACGGGAAGGTGTTCCTGCGACTCGGCAAAGTATTGCGCTTCCCACACGTGCAGTTTGGCGAGCTGTTTGGTGTTCAGTTTCGCGAAAGCCTTTTCGAAATTCGCGGAGTGTTCCTGCCACGCTGGATCATTCGTCAGGGGCGCAAGCGCCGAATTTTTCGGCAACGGCATTCCCGCGAGAAAATGAGCGGTATCGTCAGCCGGAGGCAGTCCCGGTTGGACCGGAGTCTGCGCTTGAGGTGGCGCGGGTGCGGCAATTGGTGGCGTCGCTGGGGTTCGCGCTGGCGTCGGCGTATCCCGTTCCCAGGGCCATTGTATTGCCGAAGCAGTCAAAAGCAGAGCGAAGAACGAGACTGTCGCGAAAACGATTTTTGCGGCTCGACAAATTTTCATTTCGCGGCACTGACGCGTTTGCCGGTGCAATAGTAAAGCAGGAAGCCGACCATCGCAGTCACCAGTCCAGCGATTGATTCAGTGGTTTTGGAGCGGAGGAGATAAAGCATCATCCAAATCGTGATGATGGCGAAAATGATTGGAGGCACAGGATAAAACCAGACGCGGTACGGCCGCGAAATATTCGGTCGAGTTACGCGAAGAACAATCACTCCGAGCACGGTGAGCAGCGAACAAAGCAGCAATGCGAATTGAATGTAAACAACGACCAGCTCGAAACTGCGCGTTAGCAACAACACATTCACGATCAGCAATTGAACGATGACCGCGTTAGCTGGAACGCCGTAAACATTCTTCCGCCCAAGAAATCGAAGCAGCCAATGGTCTTCCCCCATCGACATCGTGACGCGTGGCCCAATCCAGGTCATGGAGCTGACGGCGGAAATCAGACCCAGACAAATAATCGCGCCGACGACGCGACCGCCATTTTCGCCGAAAATGTGTTTGCCGGCGATGAGACCAACTTCAAGTTGACCGCGCATTTCAGTTTCGGGCGTCGTTGCCAGAAAAGCCGCGTTAAGAAAAACGTAAGCCGCGATCACCACCATTGTTCCTGCGATGAGCGAGCGCGGAACGTTTCGTTCCGGCTGTTTGATTTCGGCGATAATGTAACTGGACGCGTTCCAGCCGGAGTAAGAATACATCACGTAAACAAGCGAAACCGCGAACGCGCCGCTGAAGATCGACATCGCGTCTCCATTGCCCGGAAGAAAAGTGATCGGCTGCTTTTGTTGAACGAGAAATCCGGCGCCGATAAGCGCCGCGATCAGGAGCAGCTTCACAACGGTCCAGACATTTTGGAACGCACTACCACGCCGAAGGTTGCCAAAATGAAAAAGGGCAACGACCCAGACGAGAACGAAAGAGAAAACCATCGGCGAACCAAAATTAAAAACGCCCTGGAAATATTTTCCGAAGGCCATGGCGGCGAGAGCTACGGGCGCGGCGAAACCGACCGTTGCCGAAACAAAACCGGCCATGAAGCCAAGGGCCGGATGATAAATCTCAGAAAGGAAATGATATTCGCCGCCGGAACGCGGAAGCGCAGCGCTGAGTTCGCCGTAGCAAAGCGCGCCACAAAGGGCGGCGATTCCGCCGACGATCCACAGCATTAGGAGCGGGAAGCCGGATTGAATGTCGGCAACCTGGAATCCCAGGCTGGTGAAAACACCGGTGCCAATGATGTTCGCGATTACGATTCCGCAAGCGGTGAAGAAGCCAACCGTTCGCGGCGGAGGTGGCAATTCCGACGCCGCCGGTTCGGCGGATTTTGTCATCTTGCGCACGACAATTACACCTGGTCGACAGAATAGCTAACGAATCTCGGTTGTCAGAACGCTTGCGTCGGTTGATCCTGAACCAGATGAAAAAGATTCTCTCCCTGGAGACGGCTCCGCAGTTGGCGATCTTTCTCGAAAATCGTCCGGGCGCGCTGGCACGTGTCTGTGAAGCTTTGGCCAAAGCGGGCATCAACATCCACGCGCTGACCGTTTCGGATACGGTCGATCATTCGGTTGTTCGAATGGTTGTGAGCGACGCGACCAAGGCTCTGATGCTTTTAGGCGAGCGCGGAGTCCTCGCATTCGAGAACGATGTGCTTCTCATCGATGCCAGCAATGAAATGGGAGTGCTCGGAAGAATTGCCGACGCGCTGTCGCGTGCGGAAGTGAATATCGAGTACGCTTATTTCGCCACCGGCGGGACTTCCCCCAAAGGGATCATCGTGTTGCGGCCGTCGAACGTGGAAAAAGCGCGTCAAGCGCTGAGTTCCATTTAGGAATAGCGAGTCAGGATTGATCGCGGTCGCCAGTCGTGCCGTGCCACTCACGATGTGCATCGGCGATTAACGGCGCAAGATCGACATAGAATCGCACGACGTAGATTAAATAGCCGGCGAATCCGACGAGCTGAATTCCAATCAGCCAAAGATGCGTGTCGTGTCCGAGAAAAATCGCCGGCCAGATGCGAATGCAAACGGCGCAGGCAAGGTTGAGAACGAAGACTCCAGGCAGGAGCAAAGCGAGATTCATCCACTGGTCTCGTTGCACGCGCGCGTAAAGTCGGTTGCCTGCTTCGCCGGCGCTGTCGCGCTGACGAGTTTGAATGAGGCGAAGATCGTAGAAGAAAAGCACCCAACCGGCGGCGATGAACGCGACGCCGAAGCCAAACCAGTTCGCCGGCCTGGACAATTGGGCAAACGTGACGGCTTCGATCAGCGCACAACCGATGTAGAGAAAATTGTGTCCGAACTCGAGCGGCCAGCGAATCAGAGTGATGATGTGCAACACCGCGCGCGACCAGAAAATAAAAATCACCAGCAGGCCCGCGAGAACGTAGGGCCACTGACTGAATTTCAATTCCGTGATCGCATCACGCGAACTCTCGATCAATACCGTGAGCGCGACGCCTTGAATGATGCTGACCAGGGTGAGCTCGATCTCGACGATCATGCCGTCGAGTTCTGATCTGCCTTTTGAAGCTTTCAATGTATTGGCTTCTCTCGATATGGCTGCTGGCTTTTTACTGAGCTCAGCAACTTTTCCGCAAGCGCAGATGTCGATGTCTCATCGGCGGATCGCGCAAGCGCCAGAGCTTCCTCGCCGGTCTTGGCGGCGTCCGAAAATCTCCCGGCTTCGGCGTAAGCGGCGGCGAGGGTAAGAACAGACTCCGCCTGTCCACGTCTTGTTAAAGCACAAGCGCGTTCGCTCAATCGAATCGCTTCCGCGCCGTTGCGCAGATTTGGGTTTGGATCCGTTGCGAAAATCCAGGCCAGGTCGTTCAACAATGCGGGCGAGTCCGGGGCTGTCGAAGCGATTTCACGTAACTGAAATGAAGCATCGGACCGTTGCGTCGCGAACTGAATGGTTAGGCGAAGTTTGTCGGCAGGTTCCGAGATTTTCGGCGCAAGGAGGGACGCATACGCAAATTGCTGGGCGGCAATTTTGAGATCGCCAAGCTCGCTGGCAGCAAGACCGACACGGTAGTGCAATTCGGAATCGAATGGAGAAACCACTAGAGCATCCCGCCCGATGGCGAGCGTTTCCTGACCGAGACGCTGTTCCGCGGCGAGTGACAACATTAGACTGTGCGCTCGCGCCTCTTCCGGTAGCAATTCGAGCGCACGGCGCACCTCGCTCATTGCGCGCGTGAGATTTCCCTGTCTTGCGAGATCGACTGCCAATTGCAAATGGCAATAGCCATTCGCCGGATCCAACTCAAGACCGTGTTCGGATTGCGCAATGGCTTCGTTCGTTTCACTAGTTTCATCCAGGATCGCGGCGAGAACGTAGGACGCGAGCGCACTGGAAGGACTGCTCTCAACCGCCGATGTTGCTTCCGACACGGCGCGAGCAGGTTCCGATTCAGCGATCAATCGAACGGCATTATAGATGTGCAATTCGCTCGAAGGTCGGATCCAAACAGCAGCGAAGCTGTTGACGGCAATGAAAATCAAGAACGCGGTCAGGATTGATCGCAAGATTCTCGCGCGCGAGGCGAACATTTGCCAGCCGACCACAGCAAACGCGCAAAAAGGAACGAGTGCGGCCAGGCCGTAAAACGCTTTCACTTGCGCGTAGGACGCAACCTTCAGCGTCATGAAAATGAGCGCGATCACGGTTGCCGCCGAAAGTCCAAGCAACAAAAACCATTCGGCGTTCGTTTGTCTGACGAATCGAAAAATCGCAATCGCTGCTCCAAGAATGACGAGCAACGTCGGCAAGAGAGCGAGCCAGTAACCGCCGCTCATCAAATTGTAATTCCACGGAGTTCGCGACAATAACCCGGAGAGCCCACCTCCAAGACTGTCACCCCACAGTGTTGAGTAAATTCCGTCCGCGAATCCATTGAAGCTGCTGAAAACGGGAGTCACCAGGGATTGGCCAAATCGAAAATAATCACTCGTCACGTGAAAGCCGGGATCCTGCCACCACGGAAATCCCAAAATCGGATCCCAGTTGCCGACAATCGGTGTTCCAAAATGACTCCAGATCCGAACGTAATGCCAACCGCACACGATTAGCATGGCGGCGACGATCACTCCGAACGTTCGCGTCCATTCCAAAATCGAAGCGCGCTGCCGCAAGAGCTTGATCCCGACGGCTCCAAGCAGCGGTGGAATGAGTAATAGATCGGTCGCTTTCGCGAGCATCGACGCACCGACGGCGATCCCGAGTGCGAGAAACTCCCAAACGGATGAGCGTTCGGTCGTCAGCACACGTATTCCTAAATAAATCGAAACACTCGCCAGTGTCGCCGCCAGCGTCTCGTTCGTGACGTAATGAGAAAGATAAAGCTGCATCGGCAGAAACGCCGCCGTGACCAGTCCGACCTGCTGAGCAATCGCGCGTCTAGGAAAGAGCAAACGCAGACTCAGGAAGACAAAAACAAAATTGACGATCCCGAAGAGCATTGTCAGCGCGCGCAGAACCGTGATCGCGGCTGCATCGCCAGTTGATAAGTGAAAGATCGACAACAAACCGGCCGACAACGCGTAGAAGAGCGGTGGCTGAAACATTTCATAACCTTCGTTCGGTAGGGGCAATGCTCCTCGATCTTGGATGTACTTAATATATGCGATGTGGTCGTTGGCATCGTAGCCGGAATAGAAGGGCAGCATTTTCGCGTTGTTCCAGAAGAGGAGAATCCACACGAGAATGCAGATTCCGACCAAACCAAAAATTTGGCCCCGTGAAAGATCGACATCTTCCTTTTTGATCCAGCGATTCAAAGCGAGCGTGGCTAGGATCGACAAAACGCCAAACAAAATCCAAGGACGCCAGACTTTCGGCAGCACATCGACGACTTTTTCCCTGCCGGTGAGAAGATCTCCTGGGCCCGGCGTACGGGCAACAGACGCGAGCGCGCAGCTGCGCCACGAAGAACCCGCGAGTGACGCTTCCCAAGTCGCATTTGTTCGTAGATTCGATGCGTCTGCGTCAAGGTGAAGCCACAACGCGGGCGGGGCGTCGTCGTTAAAGACTCGCGCTTCAATCGTGTTTTCGCCGCTGTGCAAAAAGTTTGATGCGTCGGCTGTGGAAATCACTTTCCAGTTTCGCTTCGTCGAAATTGGAACCGTTTCGCCATTTATTTTCAGCTCAAAACGTTTTGCCGCTCGAACGAGTAGCCGTCCGGTTTGCGGTTTTGATTCGAGCAAGAACGTTCGGCGAAATGTCGCGTCCATCATCGCGACGCGATGCGTGCGCGCGTCGATTGGCGCCGGAAAAATGATCCAATGGTATCGCCCTTCATGCGGCAGGAAATTGATGTTTGGATCCCAATCGCGTTTCCACTCGAGCCAGCCGGATATGGCCGCGCCGGCGACCAAAAGGACAATTGCGATGTGCCCCGGCTTGAAATTCACGTGCTGCGAAGTTGTGCGCTAATCTAGCGTCGCGCTCAATCGAAAATCAAAATTCTAAAATGAACTGCGTGCCTGGAGGGATTCGAACCCCCAACCTTCTGATCCGAAGTCAGATGCTCTATCCAGTTGAGCTACAGACACACCTTTGAAAAATCCCAAGCTCCCAAATTCCGAATCCCAAAGTCGATCAAGAAAAATTTGGGGGTTGGAATCTGGTTCTTGGAACTTGCGAAGCCGGGTGGTCGACGGGACTCGAACCCGCAACAACCAGAACCACAATCTGGGGCTCTACCATTGAGCTACGACCACCATGGCGGACTGAAATTCTAGTTTTTAGACGAGCGATTGCAAACGCCACAGAAGAGGACCCGCTTGGCACACTCTCCGCTTCCTTTGAACCTGATGCCCCATCGTTTCGTTGCAACCGACACGCGATCTGTTATCATGCATGCCCGCCCCCCCATGACGAAAATCGGCTCGATTCTTCTCGCCGCATTCGTTCTCTGTGCGACCGCGCCGTTGCTGTCTGCTCAGACCGACGACCCCAGCGAAACATTTCTCAAAGCCTACATGACGGCGCAGCAGGCTGAAAAACTCGAGCACGAAAACCAGTTCAAAGCCGCGCTTGCGAAATATCGGTTCGCCGGCAGCCTGATCGAGCAATTACGCAAAACTCAATCCGATTGGCAACCGGCCATCGTCGAATATCGCGGACGCAAAATTAGCGAAGGTATCCTTCGAGTGCAGGACAAAGCTGGCACGCAAGAAAGCGTGACTGCGGCCCCGGAAACTCCGGCGCAGACGGCCGTTGCGCCGCCCAAGAATCCTCCGCTCCCTGTCCAAGTCAGCAAAGAGAAAGCCGCGCCCGCGCCGGCGCCGCCAGTCCAAATTACCAAGACAAAAGTCTCGCCTGCTCCGCCACCGGCGGTGGCGAAACCGGCGCCGGCAAGCACGCCGAATGAGGTCGCAATCGAGCAGGCCACGAAAAAGCTCCGAGATCGCGTCGAACAACTCGAAGCCGATCTCGTAAAATCGCGCACGAAAATGAGCGCGGCGGAAACTGAAAAGCAATCTTTGAGCAGCCGCCTCGACGAAACGAAATCGAACCTCGACAAAGCCCAGGGCGATCTCGGCAAAGCAAAGACGGCCGAGAAGGAGGTGCGTGAACAACTTGACCTGGCACAGGCTTCGTTGAAAAAAATAGCAGAGGCCGGGTCGAATGACAGTAAAGCTCAGGAAGCACTCAAATCTGAAATTGCCCAGTTGAAGAAAGCGCTTTCCTCGGTGCAGGGAGGAAGAAGCGCCGCCAGCAAAGAACGCGACGAAGCGAACGCGAGGGCTGCCGAAGCCGAACAAAAGATCGTCGCGGCGCATAAGGAACGTGACGATGCGCTTGCGCAGTTGAGAGGCTTGAAAGACACGAAGCAACGCGTCGAAGTCCTCGTCGCGGAAAATTCCGACCTTAAGAAAAAGTTGGCTGACGCGGAGAAAACGGTGCGTGAGATCAGCGCCGACAAGCCGAAGAAGGAACAGGAACTCGCGGACGTAAGGAAACAAATTGCCGATCTTCAGTCGCAGCTCGCCGCCAGTCAGAAACAAAACAAGGATTATGAAATAACGGTCGTGCAATTGCGAACGCAGCTGGACGAAGCGAGCAAGCAGCTCCAACACGTAACGCTGGTCGGCGCCAGTCCTGAGGAAACCGCCAAGCTGACCAAGGAAAACGAAATGCTTCGCAACATCATTGTGCGCGAGCGGCAGGAGGAAGCGCGCCGTGATCAGGCGAAAAAGCTGATGCTGGCCGAGTTCGATAAGTTGCAGATCAAGTCCGAGACCTTGACGCAGCAGATCCAGTTGCTCGCCCAACCAGTGACGCGGCTGACCACCGACGAGCTAGCGCTGCTTCGACAACCGGTCGTTTCGATTTCCGACGATAATCCGGGCGCGGTCAAAGCCAGTTTCACATTTGCCAAGAACACGACCAATCCGTCGACTGGGCCGACAAAAATACCGGTAGCTTCAACCGAAGCGTCGATGTCAACGGATGCGCCGCCGTCGGGCAGCTCCGTCCCTTACACGGTCCCGGCCATGTTCAAACCGAACGTGCCACCGGACGTTGTCGATCTTGCGTGGGAGGCGAAACAAAATTTCGACAAAGGCAAGTACCGAAGCGCGGAAAAAATTTATCAGGAAATCCTGACCAAAACGCCGAACAATCTCTATTCGCTGTCCAATCTGGGCGTCGTTTATTTCCGCAGCGGCAAACTCAAGGCCGCGGAGATAACCTTGAAAAAAGCAGTCACGCTATCGCCGAACGACGAATTCACGCACACCACCCTCGGGATTGTTTATTATCGGCAGGCGAAGTTCGACAGCGCGATCACCGAGCTGACGAAATCGCTGGGGCTAAATCCGAGCAGCTCCACCGCGCACAATTATCTCGGGATCACCGCGAGCCAGAAAGGTTGGCAGGAAGCTGCGGAAAAGGAATTACTCGAGGCGATCAGACAGAATCCGAATTACGCCGAGGCGCATTTCAATCTGGCGGTGATTTACGCCACTTCGTCACCGCCTTCGAGAGAGCAGGCCAAACAGCACTACGTTATCGCGACCAAGCTCGGCGCCCAGCCGGACCCGCAGCTTGAAAAGTTACTGCATTAAGGTGGATCGCGCTCTCCCAGCGCGATGTTAAGTTGTCGCGGTGCGACCGTTTCTCTCTGCGAACTGGCGCTATCTCGCGATGCTCAACTTCATTGTCGATCCGAAGATCGTCGCGCCGCTTGTTCCGCCGGGAACGGAAATCGATTTCGAAAATGACGAAACGTTTTTGAGCGTGGTCGGATTCCTTTTTCTGGACACACGCCTGCTCGGACTTCCCATTCCGCTTCATCGTGATTTTGAAGAAGTAAACCTGCGCTTTTACGTTCGCAAAAAGTCCGCCGACACTTGGCGGCGCGGTGTTGTCTTTGTTCGCGAGTTCGTTCCTAAACGCGCCATCGCCACTATCGCGCGCACGTTTTATGGCGAGCCATACGTCGCGCTGCCAATGAAGCATCAGATCGATCATGTCGATCTTAAGTTGAGCGTGGAATATTCCTGGCGGCGCGGTTCGAAATGGGAATCGCTCAAGATGACCGCAAGCCGCGAAGCGCAGACAATTCCTGCCGGCTCTCACGCCGAGTTCATCACCGAGCATTATTGGGGGTACAACGGCTGCCGCGGCGGTTGCAGCGAATACCGCGTCGAACATCCGCGCTGGAAAGTTTGGAACGCGGACGGCTTTGAGTTCAAAGCAGACGTGGCCGCACTTTACGGCGCACAATTTGTCGAACCGTTGAGTGCCGCGCCGCGCTCTGCGTTTATCGCCGACGGTTCGCCAATCGAAGTTTTACTTCGCGAGCAGTTGTCGTAGCACGAATGGCAAAATTCCGCCGTGCCGGTAGTAATCGATCTCGATCGGCGTATCGATTCGGACTTTCACGGGAAAATAACGTGTCTGTCCATCGGTTGCTTTCAACTCAACGGTCAGTTGCTGTCCGGGCTGCAGCGCGTCCGACAAACCGTTGATCGAAAATGTTTGCGAACCATCGAGTTTAAGAGATTCGGCCGTTACGCCGTCGAGAAACTGCAACGGCAACACTCCCATGCCGACAAGGTTCGAACGATGGATGCGTTCGTAGCTCGCGGCGATCACCGCTTTCACTCCAAGAAGCCGGGTTCCTTTCGCGGCCCAATCTCGCGACGAACCGGTCCCGTACTCGTGACCGGCGAGAATAATTAGCGGCACGTTTTCCTTTTGATAGAGCATCGCCGCGTCGAAGATCGACATCTGTTTGCCGTCCGGGAAATGTTTGGTCACGCCGCCTTCGGTTCCCGGCACCATCAGGTTCCTAATTCGAACATTCGCGAATGTGCCGCGCGTCATCACCAGATCGTTTCCGCGCCGCGAACCGTAGCTGTTAAAATCGGCCGGATCGATCCCGCGCGACTTCAAATATTCGCCGGCGGGCGAAGTCGCTTTGATCGCGCCCGCAGGCGAAATGTGATCAGTCGTGACTGAGTCGCCGAAAATTCCAAGCGGCCGCGCCTTCACGATGTTCTCGATCTTGCCGACCTGCATCGAGAAGTCTTTGAAGAACGGCGGCTCGTGAATGTAATCGCTTTTCTCGTCCCATTGATAAACGTCGCCCGTGCTCGATGGGATTTCGTTCCACTTCGGGTTTTGATCGGCGAAATCGCGGTAAAGTTTGCGGAACACTTCCGGCTTCAGCGCCAATTGCATCGCGTCGCGGATTTCAGTTAGTGACGGCCACAAATCGCGCAGGAAAGTTTCTTTCCCGTCCTTATCCTTGCCGATCGGTTCCTTGCTCAAATCGACATCCACCCGGCCGGCGAGTGCAAACGCGACCACCAGTGGCGGCGACATGAGGAAATTGGCTTTGATGTTTTGATGCACGCGAGCTTCAAAGTTTCGATTTCCCGAAAGCACAGACGCCGCGACTAAATCGTAATCGTTGATTGCTTTCTCGATGTTCGGATGAAGGGGTCCGGAGTTTCCGATGCAAGTCGTGCAGCCGTAACCGACGAGATTAAATCCGAGCTGGTCGAGGTAATTTTGCAACCCAGTCTTGTGGAGGTAATCGGTGACCACCCGGGAACCGGGCGCGAGCGAAGTTTTTACCGCCGGATCGACCCGCATTCCATGCTCGACGGCTTTTTTTGCGAGCAAACCCGCGGCGAGCATCACGCTGGGATTGCTGGTGTTCGTGCAGCTTGTGATCGCCGCGATCAAAACGCTTCCGTGACCGATTTTACTTTCGCCGTGATGAAACGGATCGGCCGTCGCACCTTCAATTTCTTTTGCAGTATCCGGCGTCGGGCGATTAGAAACCATCTCGAGCTTGTTGCGTTCTTCCGGCGCTTCGCCTTCATCTTGGTCGGTGGATGGCATACTGCCGTCGGTTGGCGCGCTTCCATTTAATTGAACGAGGTATTTCGCGCTGAGATCGCCATCCGTTTTGCCGTAACCGCCGTCCTTCACCGGTTTCTTCAAAAGCGAGCGAAATGTTTCGCCGAGTGCCGGCAGATTGATTCGGTCCTGAGGGCGCTTTGGTCCCGCGACCGCCGGTTGTACATCGGCGAGACCTAATTCGAGATCGACGGAGTAATCGATTTCGCCTTTGCGCGGCATCCCGAACATTTTTTGCGCGCGAAAATAATTTTCGAACGCGGCGCACTGCTCGTCAGTGCGCCCGGTTGCACGCAGATAGGCGACAGATTCCTGATCGATGGGGAAAAATCCCATGGTCGCGCCGTACTCGGGCGACATGTTGCCGATCGTCGCGCGGTCCGGCACCGGAAGTGACGCGGCGCCTTCGCCATAAAATTCCACAAACTTTCCGACGACCTTTTGGGCACGGAGCATTTCGGTGATGTGCAAAACGAGATCGGTCGCGGTCACCCCTTCGCGCAGTTTGCCGGTCATGTGCACGCCGACGACTTCGGGCGTTAGAAAATAAACCGGTTGGCCGAGCATTCCCGCTTCCGCTTCAATTCCGCCCACGCCCCAGCCGACGACGCCGAGACCGTTGATCATCGTCGTGTGCGAATCAGTGCCGACCAGTGTGTCCGGATAAAAGACTTCGCGATTGTCGATCTTCGCGTGCTGAACGCCTTTCGCCAGGTATTCGAGGTTCACCTGATGAACGATTCCGATACCGGGAGGAATAAGCTGGAATGTTTTGAACGCTTGCTGCCCCCATTTTAAGAATTGGTAGCGCTCGCGGTTACGCTTGAATTCCATGTCGAGGTTCAACTGGAGCGCGCGCACGGAGCCGAAGAAATCGACTTGGACCGAATGATCGACCACTAGATCGACCGAGACGAGCGGCTCGATGATTTTGGGATCGCCGCCAACCTGTTTCACCGCGCTGCGCATGGCGGCAAGATCGACAACCAGCGGCACGCCAGTGAAATCCTGAAGAACGATACGCGCGACCACGAATGGGATTTCTTCATTGGCCGGCTTCTTCGCGCTCCATTTTGCCAGAGTCTCGACATC
>DASZJH010000148.1:0-2035 GCA_035948375.1 Chthoniobacterales bacterium | reverse complement strand
TAATGACGAGATCGAGCGCACGTTGCGACACGAGCTGGCGCATTTGCTCGCGCAATGGCGCGCTGGCCGACGCCGAATCGCGCCGCATGGATCGGAATGGCGACAAGCGTGCCGCGATTTGGGAATCGCGGACGAAGCGCGCTGTCACAATCTGCCGTTCGTGACGAAAGCTTACTCACGGCGCTACATTTATCGTTGCCCGAATTGCAAAGAAGAATTTCCGCGCGTGCGCCGCATTCGCCGCGCGATCGCCTGTCTCGCTTGCTGCCGAAAACATAACGGCGGCGACTTCGATCCGCGGTTTCGGCTGAGACTCACGGCGAAGTTGTAGCGCCCGGTTTTTTCCAAGGTTTTAATTCGCTCTCGTTGATAGGAACGCCTGCACAAAACAAAGCGAGCGCCGGAGTTGTCGGATAGAACAGTTCTGCCTTAGACCAGTCGGGATCGCTCACTTTCTTACGCAACACAAAATCGTGAATGAAAGCCTCTCCGTGCCACCATGGCACTTCGAACCCACCCAAGACACCGAGATAATCGAACTCCGCGAATCGTCTAAATACCATTTGGTTGATCCCGATAATTTTCTTCGCGTCCAACTGGGCGACGAGGAGTTCCTTTGCGCTGTTCGGTAGGCCGATAATATCCGGGCCTGCATCGTAGTCTCCCGTAGAGCCCGCCTGACAAACCGATACAGTCAATGCAAATGTCAAAATCAGATTACGAAGTTTCATCGTGAAAAATCCCAATTGTTGAATTCGGAACACTAAACTTCATCGTCCATTTCCCCCTTCGCCGCTTTTTGGCCGCGGAGTTTTGCCTGGATGAAGTTGTCGATCTTGCCGTCCATGACTTCCTGGACGTTGCTGGTCTCGGCGCCAGTGCGGTGGTCTTTGACCATTTGATACGGTTGAAAAACGTAGGAACGAATCTGGTTGCCCCACGCAATATCGCCTTTCTCGCCGTATTGCCGGTCGATCTCGGCGCGTTTCTTGTCCTGTTCGATCTGGTAAAGTTTCGCTTTTAACATTTTGAGCGCGAGATCGCGGTTGCGGCCCTGACTGCGTTCCGCCTGACACGCAACCACGATGCCGGTCGGCTTGTGCAAAATACGCACGGCGGTTTCGACTTTGTTCACGTTCTGGCCGCCTTTGCCGCCGCTCCGAAACGTGTCGATCTCGAGATCGGCCGGATTAATTTCGATCGGCGCAGTGTCGGCGATCTCAGGAACAACATCGACGCTGGAAAAGGAAGTGTGCCGGCGTTTGTTGGCGTCGAAGGGGGAAATCCGGACGAGCCGATGCACGCCGCGCTCGGTTTGGAGATAACCGTAAGCGTACTCGCCGCTCACCAGCAGCGTGACCGATTTGATCCCGACTTCTTCGCCGGTCTGAACATCGACGATTTGCGATTTCAATCCGCTACGCTCGATCCAGCGCTGATACATGCGCAGAAGCATGTCGGCCCAATCGCACGATTCGGTGCCGCCGGCGCCGGAATGAATGGTGAGGAACGCGTTCGACTGATCGCTTTCGCCGGAAAGAAACTGGCGCAGCTCGAATTCTTCGAGTTTATGCAGGAGACGATCATGCTCGGTAGCGACTTCGCGTTCGGCTTGCGCGCGATGCGATTCGTTCTTCTCTTCCGACGCAAGCTGGTGGAGCGCGTCGAAATCTTGGATCTCGCGTTCCAATTCCTGGAACGGATTGATCAATGAGCGTAGCCGCGAGACTTCATCGACATCGACCTGGGCGCGCTCGCGATTGTTCCAAAAATCTGGCGCTGCCATCCGCGCTTCGAGCGCGGTCAGTTTTTCCTGCAGTTTGGGCAGGTCAAAGAAACCTCCGGAGCTCGCGGACGCGCGACTTCAAATCTTCGGCGTCAACGGTGGTTTCGGTAGGCATGGGAAAAGATAACGCGCCTCGGCGAGTTTCGCCAGCGTTCGTCAGCGCCGCGCCGATTCTTTGCGTTTGTCGGCCTGAGCGGCGGCGGACTCGATGCGGAAAACGGTTTCGCCGTCTTTCATCAGATCGAGCCG
>DASZJH010000147.1:0-6451 GCA_035948375.1 Chthoniobacterales bacterium | reverse complement strand
GGAATGCCGGAGTCCCTTTGCCAAATCCGTGGAAGAGATGCCTGATCTCATCCATTCGGAACCCAGCGCGCTTGGCCACATCGATGATCTCCAAATAATTCAAGACGCCGGTTTCGTAACGGCGCTGCCCGCCAATGCGCTCAGTCTTGGGCAGCAAACCAATCTTCTCGTAATACCGGATCGCTGAAGTTTGCAAGCCTGCCCTGCGAGCTACTTCGCCAATGGTAATGGTCGCCATACAAAAAAGTCGTTTGACTTAAAGCGCACTTCAAGCCCGAGCGTCGCATTAATATGAATACCAATACGAAAACATCGACAACGCCTCGTTTGCCGCTGATCGCCAAGATCGCTATTGCCACGACGTTCATTAATGCGTGGGTCATCTTCGAAGAGACGATCGTAGATCGACACGGCCTGTGGCGCTACATGCCGTACTACAGAGTTGGATTATTCTGCGTCTGGGACGCCGCGGTCTTCGCGATCACTCTATTACTCCTTCTCGTAAGCGTTCGGCCGTTCCGTCATCGTGACAACACGCAATCGACGACGCTTCCTTTGCCATTGATCGCCAGGATCGCGATCGCGATGACTTTTCTTTGGACATTCGTCATTCTTTTCGTCTGGCCTGGCGTACTGCTCCGAATCTGCTTCTGATCAGTTTCGCGATCGGAATTTGGCTTCGTCGGGAATACGGTGTGGCCACTCAACTTCGGATCATAAGCCGCTTATGATACATGAGAAAATGCGGAACAATTTTCTGATTGGTCAGCCGAGCGCCACACACCCGCTTGCGCGGCGTCGAAACTGTGTGACCTTCCGCTGGTTGAGTTAATTTGTTAGGCCAGTTGCATATCGCTCTCAGATTCACAGTGGTGCACTCGCATCTCGGATCAAACACTCGGGTGGCTCCGCAACCGGCACGTCACCTGCTCGCTAAGTCGTCGCCATGATTGTCCTGTTCGTCGTTGTCCTTCTCGTCATTGTTCCGGCAGCTGCCGCATTACTTTGCCAGACTTCATTCTTGTCGCGCGCCGCTATCACGCCTGGGTTCGGCATCGGCACGGCCGTTGTTTATTCGCGGCCGGCAATTTCTACGCAGCCCGTCTCGGGCGCCCGCGACATTCGTCCGTCAGAGCGCGGCGAATTCTATTATTATAACCTGATCAACTATCTCCGTGTCACCGAAGTGTTGGACGACGGGCGAGTCATCGCCATTTCGCAGAACCACAAGCGCCTCTGCTTTTCACCAAGCGATTCTCATTTTCGCAAAGCCGGCCTGATCGAGCGCTTCATCCATCGCTGGCGATTTCCGCATTTGTAATCTGGACTGCTCTCTATCGTAAGCCGCTTACGTCTTTCGGCTTTCAGCCTTCAGTCAACGGTGTCTTCGATAAGATCTGCGCGGCGGACGGTTGTTTGATGAACCATTCCGGAAATGCCACCCGATCTGACCGTGGCGTGCATCGCCGCTTCCACGCGGAGAATTTCCTGGTAGTCGCGGCTCAATCTTGCGCTGCGGGACTCGCGCTCCCCGACCTCGCTCGTCGCGTGGCGGCGCAGCCTGATTGTAATCGAAACCTTCCGCTTTTTTCCGGACGATCCCGCGGCCGATGAAACGCTCGAGCGAACGCAACGGCCCTTGATCTTCCGGCGTGATGAAACTGATCGCATCGCCCACCGCATGTGCACGGCCAGTGCGCCCGATGCGATGCACGTAATCCTCCGATTGCATCGGGAAGTCGTAGTTCACCACGTGCGAAATCCCATCTACATCTATCCCGCGCGCGGCAATGTCGGTCGCGACCAGTACCCGCACCGCGCCGGACTTAAAATCTTTCAATGCCCGCAGCCGTTGATTTTGCGAACGATTCGAATGGATCGTGCCCGTCTTAACCCCGCTGCTTTCAAGACGCCGCGCGATCTTGTCAGCGCCGCGCTTCGTCCGGGCAAAAACAAGAACCGTGTCGAATTGTTGATCGCCCAGGAGATGAAGGAGTAACGCGGGTTTCAAATGCGGCTGCACTTCGTAAACGAACTGTGTCACCGTCTCCGCCGGATTCGCGCGACGACCGATCTCGATAATTTTGGGCGAGCGCTGGAACTGGTGGGTCAGCTGCTCGATTTCACGCGAGAGCGACGCGGAAAACATGAGCGTCTGCCGTTTCTGCGGCAACGCTTTCACGATTCGTCGAATCGGTGGAAGAAAACCCATGTCCAACATTCGATCAGCTTCGTCGAGCACGAGAAACTCGATGCCCGAAAGATTGGCCACTCGTTGATCCATCAAATCGATCAATCGGCCCGGTGTCGCCACGACCAAATCGACATCGGAACGCAAAGCCGCGATCTGCGGACGTTCGCTCACTCCACCATAAACCGTGGCCATGCGCAGCGGAACGTGTTTGGCATAAGCCCGCACGTTCTCTTCGATTTGTACCACCAACTCGCGCGTCGGCGCGACGACCAGAGCGCGCGTCCCGCGTTTTTGCCCGTTGTGCATCGACGCTGCCAGCTTCATCAAAATCGGCCAAACGAAAGCCGCGGTTTTTCCGGTGCCGGTTTGCGCGATCCCGATGACATCGTGTCCCGCGAGAATGAGCGGGATCGCCGCGACCTGGATCGGAGTTGGCTCGGTGTAGCCGGCGTCATCAACAGCCTGCAAGATTTTGGGGGAAAGATTAAGCGCACGAAATGACATGGAACCGGCACTATCGTCCGTTAAGCGCCTAAAGCACCTATTATATATAGAGACAGCGAAATGCCGCTCCTAACTCAGAGCTCCGAGGCGACTCGTCGCTCGCTCTTGCGCTGCGGGCGAATGGCATCGGCAACGGCGATGAAATGGTTACATGCGTTACTATGTCCCGCGTCCCACGCGCTTCATTCAGCGCCTTTCAACCTCTTTTGTGTAGGATCGCGCCCTTCTTGTCTAAAACGAAGGAATCGCTTACTAGTCGCACCAAATTATGAAATTCACCACGCTCTCGGCATACCTGATCGCTTGCTCTCTTTCATTCGTCCTTAGCCACGGCGCTATTGGAAAGGAGAAAGACGAAGACACCGACGAGTCGGAGAGCGAGGTAACCATCGAGAAAACTGTCTTGGCCAGGAAAACCGAGGACGGCTTCGATCCAGTAAAAAGTTTCAAGCCGGACGACACCTTCGCGGTTTTGGTTCTCTTGAGCGAACCAAAAATTGGAACAAAACTAAAAGCGGTCTGGACGATCGTCGACGCCGGCGACATGCAGGACAAAAAACTTCTCGAAAAGAAAATTGAGCTGACCGCGGAAGCAATCGAAGGGGTGAAAGAAGCGAACCGAATCAATTTCAGTCTCAGCCACGACGACCCGTATCCGGCCGGCGATTACAAAGTCGATATTTATCTAAACGGCGAGCTCGCCAAAACCGTCGAGTTCAGGATCAAATAATTCCTCGATCCACGCTCCACGATCAATCGTTAATACTCACATTTTTAAACGCCAGACATCAATCACGACATCGAAGCGCCGGCGCGATAAGGCTGACTAATGATCCGTGATTGACACTAGACATCTCAAGCATGCCGCTCTGCGGCAATCCACAAAACGGACACATTATCGATGCACTAGCGGGAGCGTAACGTCCGAACCGCTCAACTTCCCTTCAGTATTCACGGCCCAGTTTGCCGGAGCGATCATCGGCAGCAATGACAACAATCATCAAATTTCTGCCAACGGTTCGCAGGCGCGAACTTTGCGGCGGGAGGCCGCGCACCTTCTGTTCTCGTCACTCGTCACACGTCACGCGTCACTTGTTAATCACGTTTTCAGCTTTCTAATTTTTAATTATTCCTTCTTACTTTGGGGGTGAGCCGTCGTTTTTGTTATTGGTTTCTCATTGCCATTTTCATTGTGGCGATCGTCATCGGCGCCATCCGCCCGCTGCGCGTGTCACCGCTTTATCAGATAATTGGAGTGATCCAATTTGTGGTGATGACCGTGGTGGCATGGATTCTCGGCGCGCGTGCGGTAACGAGCGCATCTCGCGAACCGCGATCGCTGGCGGTCGCCGGAATTTTTCTCGTCACCCCGTTTGCGCTGTTGGCGCTGCTCTGGGTCGGCCTTGGTCCACCATGGGTGGCAACTCCGGCCGAAAACCAAATGCGATATCTCGTTCTCACCGCTATGTCTATCGCGATAGTCGTCGGTTTCGTGGTGCTTAGAGAAGCGCTCGGCGAATCGGATAAAAACAGTGTTGGCTTCGCCACAATTCTACTCGCAGGTCCGCTTTACCTGATCTTCGACGCGTTTGGATTCGGAGTAGCGACCGCCAGATTGCATGGCGAAGGAATACCTCCGGCATTTCACGATCTGAATTCGGTCATCGATCTGATCCTGTTTCTGGCGGGCGCGCTCACTTACATTGCGGCAGCGGCATTTGCGGTGTCGCTTGGGAGAGCCCAGTGGATCGGACGCGGCGCTGCGCGCGCGTTCACTATCATTAGTCTCGTCGCTTTGCTGTTGCTCGTGATCCGGGGTCTGCACTTTCCCGATCCGCACGCTCTCTCCACGCCGTGGTACACGAGCCCCGGGTTCATTGTCGGGATCCCGGCCGTCCCATTCATTATTCCGTTCCTGTTCGGCGTCATTTTGCTTCGCCGCGCCGGCGAATCTGATGCCGCTCCCTCTTCCTGAGTTCGGCTCTTCTCAGGATCTCAACGCCTCAACTTCCGCCTTCTGCTTTCAGCGTTTCAGTTCTTCAGCATTTCCGTTTCAACTTCTCAACAGCTCAACTTCTCAACTTCTTTTGAGTGTTCGGTTCCGACCTCGCTTCCCCTTCCTCGCACTGAAACCGATTGACTTAAACGTGTCGTGGACTATCTAGGTCTAACGCCCAGCAAGCGAGTATCCGGTTTCTCAACCGGTTCGGCGGCAATAGCATCGACCGTTGTCCGTCGCGGTCTAAACAATGGGCCCGGTCCACTCAAAACACACGGGGCATGCCTCGTGAATTAGAAATGAAATATTGATGAGAACAAAAACAATTAGTTTAGCGCTGGCGCTTTCGGTCGCGGCAGCCGCAATGTGTTTCGCGAACAACCCGACATTGGGCACGTGGAAACTGAACGAAAGCAAATCCACCTTCGGCGACGGCGCCGGTAAAACCACGTTGGTGGTGTGGGAAAAAGTTGGCAACCAGCAAAAATGCACGGTCGAGGGAATTGACGCTGAAGGTCAAAGAACTCACAGCGTGTGGACCGGGAAACTGGACGGTAAATTCTATGCGATCACCGGCGACCCGCTGGCCGATCAACGCTCGTTCAAGACGAACGGCGAAAACACCATCGACATGGTGACTCAGAAGCATGGCAAAACTGTTGGTGACGGCACGATCGTCGTGGCCGGCGATCGGAAGAGCCGAACGGTTACAAGCACGATTACAAACACCAAGGGCGCGAAAGTGACTAGCACCCAATTCTACGACAAGTCGTAGCCTGTAATTCGGCGGCGGACGCCCACGCGTCTTCTGCCAACGATACATTTAGTGGAACAGCGGCCGAACGTGAAAACGTTCGGCCGTTTTGCTTCACATCGTTACTACGATAAGCCGCCTGGCAAAGCTTTACGCGGCAAGATCGACATCTATTTGCTGCTCCGGATTCCACGTTCAGCTTTTCAGAGTTCAGTTGTCAGCGTTTGAGAAGATTGTTGAGATGTGACCCCGCTGCTTTCTCCAAATCTCGTCACTTGTCCTGGATGGCAAATCAGCGAGCGGCGAAGAGCCTCCATTCACCCGGAATGCCTTTTAACTCGTGGAGGCCGACGTCTTGAAAATCGATTCCCGAACCAGCCACGAGATCCTTCACCGTGCGGGAAACGACGACCTCGCCCGGCTTGGCCGCGGCCATGATCCGCGCCCCGGCGTGCACCGCGATCCCGCCGATGTTGTCACCCATGAGTTCGCATTCGCCGGTGTGAACTCCGGCGCGCACTTCGATCCCGAGCTGGCGCACGGCGAGCGCGATCGCAAGCGCACAACGCACCGCCCGCGCCGGCCCGTCGAAGGTCGCGAGAAAACCGTCGCCGGTGGTGTTGGTTTCTTTGCCGCGGAAGCGGGCCAATTCCTTGCGCACCACCGTGTAATAAGAATTGAGGATATTCCGCCAAGCGTTGTCGCCGAGCGCCGCGGCGCGCTCGGTCGATGAAGCGATGTCGAGAAAAAGCACGGTTGCGAGGACGCGATCGAACGCTTCGATCGGTCGTTCGCCCGTTATGAATTCATGGATGTCGGACAGGATGGCTTCCATGTCGTCGAGCATCATGGAATGACTGTTGCCGGGATACTCGACGAACTTTGCGCCCGGAATTCGCGCGGCCATGTCGCGCGCCGCTGCCACACGAGCGCACGGATCGCCGGTGCGATTCATCACCAGGGTCCGCGCCTGGATGGAGGGAAGAATGGGCCGCGTATC
>DASZJH010000146.1:0-5037 GCA_035948375.1 Chthoniobacterales bacterium | reverse complement strand
GGCGAGACCTACGAGAAAATGTACCGGCCAGTCGCCAAACCGGCTCACGTTCTGCATGAAATTCCGCATGCCAGGCGTTTGATGGCTCGCCATGAACGCGACAACCGACGCATCGTAATAAAACGCGATAGCGACGACGATTGCCGCGGTCACGATACCCAGCGTCCAGTAGAAAAGCGCGCGTTGCTTCACAAATGAGTTCCAGTCGGTTTTACCGGACGCTATTTTGACGCTGCACGTGAAATCAATCAATTACGCGCTGCTATTTTTCGGCTGCATCGCTTTCCACATCATCGGCACCTGGAGCATACCTCTGATTGATCGCGACGAGCCGCGTTTTGCCGAAGCCTCGCGCGAGATGATCGAGCGCGGCGACTACATTGTTCCCCATTTCAACAATCAGCTTCGACTTGATAAACCTCCCCTCACCTATTGGGCGCAGGTCGCCAGCTATAAAATTTTTGGCGAAAATGATTTCGCCGCCCGTTTTCCGTCGGCTGTCGCAGCGGCGCTCATTGCGATGTCAATCTTAGCGTGGGGCAGAAGACTTGGCGGCGAACGCATCGGCTGGTGGGCCGCAATTATTTTCACGCTGTCGCTTCAAACCTTTCTTCACGCCAAAGCCGCTGTCGCCGACATGTGGCTTGTACTATTTGTGACGCTCGCGCATTGGGTCGCTTGGGAATTGATCCAACGCTCAACAACGAGTTGGAAATGGTGGTCCGTATTTTATGTCTCCCTCGCGCTCGGATTTCTCGCCAAAGGACCGATCGCGTGGACGCCGCTGCTAACGCTCGCGGCAATGAAATATTTTTCGCGCGATGTCGATTTGTCGAAAAAATTTAAATTTGGTCGTGGCGCTTTCGTGACGCTGACCATTGTCGCGCTGTGGGGAGTTCCAGCCTTGATTCAAACACACGGCGAGTTTCTGCGAATTGGAATCGGGCGGCACGTGATTGGTCGTTCGTTTAGCGCGATGGAAAGTCACGGCTCCAACTCGCTGTGGATTTATCTACTGCTTCTGCCGTTTTATTTCGTCACGATCTTCGCCAGCTTTTTTCCGTGGTCGGTCAAGCTGCCGATGCTCGCGAAAAAACTGTGGCGTGAGCGCGACAAGATCGACATCTACTTGCTCACTGGCGCAGCGATCATTTTTATCATCTTTAGTTTGATCAAAACGAAGCTGCCACACTACACGCTGCCGGCGTTTCCACTTCTCGCGTTGCTGGCAGCGCGACATATCGAGAGCGAACGTTTCCTAAAGAGCGCAGCAATTGTGACGAGTTGCGTTTACCTCGCGCTTGCTCTCTTCGTTGCGCCATTAACCGCTCGATTCTTTCCCGCCGCGCAACTTTACCGGCAATGTCGCGACGATTTGAAGCCGGAGATGGAATTCGGCGCCGTTGATTTTCAGGAACCGAGCCTGGTCTGGTATTTTCGATCCCGTGTGCGTGGCTGGATGAGGCCACTGAATCAGAAAAGCGTCGCTGAATTTATCGAGAAAGCCGGACCTCGTTTGGTGGTTTTGCCGACCGAACGCGCGGCCACCATTTTTCCAAATCCGCCCGCGAACTGGAAAACTTTTTCCACAGATGGCTTCAACATCGTCAAAGGCAAACATGTCGATCTTACGCTTGTGTTGAAGCCGGAATGATGAAGCGTTCAGGCGAATGATCACTTTTCTGGATGGCAAACTCGTGGCCGCGTTGCCAACCCAGGCCATCGTGGACGTGTGCGGCATCGGGTACGAAGTCTTCATTCCGCTCTCGAGTTACGACAAACTTCCGGGGGTTGGACAACCGATTCGAATCCTGACGCATCTCGTCGTTCGCGAAGATGCCCACGTGCTTTATGGATTCATGACGGCGCCCGAGCGCGATCTGTTCCGATTGCTGGTCAACAACGTGAGCGGGATCGGTCCGAAGCTGGCGCTGGCGGTGTTAAGCGGGATGAGCGTGACGAATTTCAAAACGGCGGTCGTGAATTCCGACACCGCCGCGATTTCGAAAATCAGCGGACTCGGCAAAAAGACCGCGGAGCGAATTGTTCTCGAGTTAAAAGACAAACTCGGCGTCGCCGCGGCATGGGAAGCGGCCACAGCTGCGCACGCTCCAACGCCCGAGCAGGAACAGGCCAACGAAGCGGTACTGGCGCTGATCGCCCTCGGTTACAAGCAAGCAGACGCGCATAAAGCGGTGCGCGATTTACAAGGCCAGGCAAAATCCGCGGAGGAACTGGTGAAGCTGGCGCTAAAGAAGATCGCGGCTGGGCGCTGAGGAAAGTTACGCTCCCGCTAGTGCGTCCAGAATGTCCCCTGATTTGTTAGTTTGCCGCAGAGCGGCGTGACTTGAGAGTTAGGGATTGCGAGGTGAGAGTTCTCGACTCAATGCTTGTCCAGGAGGACAGACTCAGCGCAATCCGGAATGCTTTTCCCAAAGAGGGTCTCTTTGCAGAAAAGGACTGGCTGCTCTCGCCGGACGCGTTTGCGATCGATAAAAAATTCCTCACTGAGCTGGAACAGCTTGGACATCGACTGTTTGTTTTTCAGCGCGCGTGCAATCAGCTTTATCAACTTAGCGTTAAGGGAAAACAGCCCGAGTGGGTCGCGCGTTATCTCGATGCCGGGAAGCCGAAGGAATTAATCGAGTTTTCGCGACGCAAAGAAATCCGGGACGATCTTCCTCGAGTCATTCGACCCGATCTCATTCTAACCGATGACGGCTACATAATCGCCGAGATCGATTCGGTTCCAGGCGGAATCGGTTTGACCGGATGGCTCGATCAAACTTTCTCGAAATTCGAAACGGAAATCGTCGGCGGTCCTGATGGGATGCTGGATGGATTTCAAAGCGTGATGCCGAAGGGCGGCGATATCGTAATCTCACAAGAGGCTGCGACCTATCGGCCGGAAATGGAATGGGTCGCGGAGCGATTGAAGCAACGCGGGCGGGATTTACGCGTCGTCGCAGCCGAAAATTATGAGCCGAAGAATGGCTGCGCGGTTTATCGGTTCTTCGAGCTGTTCGATCTGCCAAACATACCGAAGATCGACAATCTGCTGCAGGCGAATGCCGAAGGTCGCGTCACGATTACGCCGCCGATCAAACCGTTCCTCGAAGAGAAAATGTGGTTCGCTCTTTTTTGGTTGAAGCCGCTCCACGAATTCTGGCGGCGCGAGCTTGGCGAGAAATATTTTTCGAAGTTGCAAGAAGTGATTCCCTACTCCTGGCTGCTCGATCCTACACCGTTGCCGCAGCACGCGGTCATACCGCGTTTGGAAATCCACGATTGGCGCGAGGCCGCCAAGTTTAGCCAAAAAGATCGCGACCTTCTTCTAAAAGTGAGCGGCTTTTCACCACTCGGCTGGGGAAGCCGCGGAATTTCTCTGGGATCTGATCTTGCGCACGCTGAATGGGAAAAGAGGATCGACAACGCACTCGCCACTTTCGATTCGTCGCCAACGATCGTGCAACGCTTTCACAAGGGGCGCTTGTTCGAACATCGATACTGGGATCCCGATTCCAGCGAATTGAAAACGATGAAGGGCCGGATGCGCCTTTGCCCTTATTATTTCGTCGAAAGCGACGGCGTGAAATTGCGCGGCGCGCTGGCGACGATCGTGCCGGCCGACAAAAAATTTCTGCACGGAATGCGCGACGCGATTCTGGCGCCGTCAAAACTCGCGGCCAACCAACGAGACTAAGCTCAGCCCTTGGTTAGGTCTTCTCAGCTCATAGCGATTCACATCTTGCTCATACGCAATGACGCCGGGAGTCGTTCTGTACCGCCTGATGAGTGCAAATCCGAGTTTCTCTAACACGCGATTCGGGGCAGGATTGTCAGCCCGAGGTTCACAAACGAGTTTCTTCAGATTGAATCGTTCAAAGTAAAAGTTGGCCGACCTGCGCACAAATTCGGTCCCTAGACCTGCTCGCCGCAATTGTGAATTCCACAGATGCAAATGTATAAAGGCCTCGGTCCCAAAGACGATCTTATTGATGCTGGAGTGTCCAACACGCCGTCCTCGAAATATCCAAACCAGGTAGAACCGGTCTCTTTCGCCGTCTGGTTTCTCATGGTCGGCTAAAAGAGCATCAAGCCACTCGTCCCTTTCAGGAAGTTTCAAGCGGTCTACGCCCATCCCGCGTAAAAAAGTATCATCGGCTTTATAAAAGTAATCCAGCATCAGCTCGTATTCTTTACGACTCGAAAATGGACGGACCTCTATCTCTTCAACAGCCTGCATAAGACCTAACGAGACAGAGATAAGCCACGGCAGGGTGTCGCGGCAAACACGCTGAGGTTATTTCGAAATGGGGCCGTTGGCTTCATCGATTAGTTAGACCTCAGTGGTGAACCGGACCGCTGGTGATGGGTTCCCATCCGAGAACTTTGTCGTCACGAAAGTAGACCTCGAATCCAGAGAAGCCCCCTTTATCCGCCATTAGATCCTCCGTCCTAAAGCTCTGCGTCGGTCGGCGGTAAATGAGAACTGTTTCGCCGTTAGAGGTCTTATTCTCATGCATTGGCTTTCCAAAATATGAATATATTTCGGATCGGGTCGTGCCAGGAACGACCAATTTCTTCACGACAGCCTCGTCGTAGTCTGAGTAAACACCTCGCTTTTCACAGGACATTAACAATAGCGAAATACAGCCGAACAACATTCCGCGATAAGCTTGCTGGAGCGCACGTGGGAACATGAATTGGGTCCAACGAGAAGTAGGCCGAATTATTGCGTACTTAAAAGCGAATTCTTGGAGGGACACGCGCTGTTGTGTCCAACAATTACGGCACCGACGGCGCGGGACCCTCCAGTTCGTAGGTGGTGATCTCTAGTTGGTGGCAGTCGGGATCGCGGAAGTAAATCGAATGGGCGATTTCGTGGTCCTGAAATTCGAATTTGATTCCGCGGCGCTTTAATTCCTCCTGAGCAGCCAGAAAATTCTTGCGGTTTGCACGCATGGCGAGATGAAGCATCCGGATGTCGGCCGGGCTGGATGACCCCGACCGCTCACGAGCCGGAAAAAGCGCGAG
>DASZJH010000145.1:0-3862 GCA_035948375.1 Chthoniobacterales bacterium | reverse complement strand
GACCAATTTCTTACGTTCGCTCCACGGCTCCCCGGTCGGTTTGGCGCTTGCTCTATTATATATAATACGGCGATCGGCCGGCCAGACGAAGCCCCAGCCGTGGCCGAGGTAATTTTGTGAGTTTCGCGAGTTCGCCTTGTTGACTCCATCAGGACCTAGGACGCCGGAGTAAATCCAACCCCCGCATGCGGTCGAACCGTCGGCTTTCAATTTACCAAATCCATCCACCTGCGGACCGTGATGGGGGGCGCCTTGGCGATCAACGCCGCCAAACACGACTCCTTCGCCGCCAGGCTGTGGATTGGTGGACCACCCGTTGATCTCGGCCAGCACAGATTCCATGTGCGGTTCGCCCTGCTCATCTTCCGGATACCACCAGTCGAGAGCCCGCAGCGGTTCATCGAGTGGGTCGTTCGATTTTTTCGCCTTGGCGATGAGACGCAACGCGAGCTGATTCATGAACCAGCCTTCCGATCGCGCATCGCCCGGCGGATCGACCGCTTTCTGCCGCCATTGCAACATGCGTTGCGTCTGCGTGAAGGCGCCTGCCTTTTCCGCGTGACCCGCTGCCGGAAAAAAGAAAACTTCCGTCTCAATGTCCTCCGCTTTCAGTTCACCGCGTTCGATCTCGGGGGAGTTGCACCAAAATGTGGCCGCCTCGATCTCAACCATATCGCGAACAACCAGCCATTTTAATCTTGAGAGCGACGTTCGTTGGAAGCGCGAGTTGGCGGCCGCCACCGCCGGGTTCTGGCCCATCATGAACATGCCTTCCATTTTTCCGTCGGCCATGTCGTAGAGATATTCGAAGAACGAATGGTTGCCGGTAATTTTCGGCACCCACTTGTAGCCGAAGTCATTTTCCGGTGTCGCGTTTTTGCCGTAGTACGCTTTCAGCAAGCTAATGAAGTAGGCTGGATAATTATTCCAGAGACCAGTCGGCTTAGTTTGATGCGCCAAGTAATCGCGCAAGCTCTCCTCGCTGCCGTCGCCGCGCGGCATCGACAGATAACCGGGCAAAATATCGTAGAGCGTTGGAATGTCTGTCGATCCTTGAATCGAAGCATGACCGCGCAATGCAAGAATCCCGCCGCCCGGACGACCAATGTTGCCGAGCAGCAGTTGCAGAATCGACGCAGTCCGAATGATCTGAACGCCTTTGGAATGTTGGGTCCAGCCAAGCGCATAACAAATCGCCGCTGTCTTGTCCGGACCCGACGCGGTCACGAGCGCATCGGCAACTTTGTGAAAGAGCTCGGGCGAGATCCCGCAAATCTTCTCCACCATCTCCGGCGTATAGCGAGCAAAGTGGCGGCGCAACGTTTGGAAAACGCAGCGCGGATTTTGCAGAGTCAGATCGCGTTCCGGAAAACTGAGACCGCGATCGCCATCATAGCCCCAGCTCTTCTTGTCGTAAGCGCGTTGTTCTTCATTCCATCCGGAGAAAAATCCGGTAGCGCCTTCATCTGTATCGCGAAAATCTTCGCGCAGAATACAGGATGCGTTGGTGAAATGAACGACGTAATCGCGGAAGAAGAGATTGTTCTCAATAATGTGCCTAACGAGTCCGCCGAGAAACGCGATGTCGCCCCCGGCGCGCATCGGTACCCAGATATCGGCCAGCGCGCTCGTGCGCGAGAATCTTGGATCGACATGAATGATGGTCGCACCGCGTTCCTTCGCTTTCATCACCCAGCGAAATCCGACGGGGTGGGCTTCGGCCATCGACGAGCCTTCGATCAAAATGCAATCGGCATTAGCGAGATCTTGTTGCGCAGTCGTAGCTCCGCCCCGGCCAAAGCTGGTACCCAGACCGGGCACGGTGCTGCTATGTCATATCCGCGCCTGGTTGGATATGCACACCATCCCCAGGCCAAGAGTGAATAGCTTCCGAATGAGATAATTTTCTTCGTTGTCTAGCGTGGCGCCGCCGAGATGGCAGATTGCTGTCGTGTGATTGATCGTGCAATTGTCGATTTTGTGCACAAACGTGCGCTTGCGCGATTCCCAAACGCGATCGGCCACCATGTCCATCGCGCGGTCGAGCGGGATTTCGGTCCACTCTTTGGCGCGCGGCGCCCGATATTTCATTTTCGTTTCGCGCCGATCATGCGTGAGCAATTGATAAGACGCCGCGCCTTTCGGACAAAGGTTTCCCTGGCTGATCGGGCTCTCCGGGTCGCCTTCGATCGAGATTAATTTGCCATCCTTATGATAAATGAGTTGTCCACACCCAACTCCGCAATAAGGACAAACCGACCGCGCGACCTCCGCATTGTCGATCCGCGCGTGCATCCCACGCGTTTTGTCTGACATCGACTCGACGCCAGTGCCATCTTTGCGTTCACGGATTTGACGAACGAGCGGCCATTTGCCGAGGAGGCCAGTGAGCGATGTCATATTGTTTCAACCGCTGCCTATTCCGTTCGTACTAATTTTAGATGCAGTGGTAAAGCGCAAATGATTTCGTCGGGTTTGGAATTCCGAATCGTTATTGCTCCACAAGGGACGCCCGCTCAGAGTCGTCCCAGACTGCGGTAAAGGTGTAGCTCTTACCCGGTTCTGCGTTCAGCGGAATCTGATTCGGAGATTGATCAGGGTAGGTCTTTGGATTTGTGGTTATCGACAAGACATGCTTTCCGGGCGACAGCGCCGCGTCGTAATTCTGATTGATGGCCAGAACCGCAATTTGGACGCCGTCGACAGCGAGGTTGACAGACTCGTTTACGCCGAAGTCCGCTGATCTATTGACGATCAGGCGTGCGTTATCGGCGCGCAACTGAGTCGGTGCATCTGCTCTTAACGATTGCGTTAGCGAGAGAATTCCCGCGATCAAAACTGAACCGATTATTTTCATACCACAAACTGGTCCCGTCCATTCGCACCGCCATTGCGCAACCGGAGGGTTTTCTGATACCTCTTTCGAAATAAAGCAGGCGCGCCCTTTACACAGCGCGCGGGGGCAGATTTTCTTCGATGCCTTCGACCAACTCAGGCAGACTGGTCGGTTTGGCCAAAAATGAATGTCCGTGAATTTTCAGACCCGCCTTCTCTTCGGCCTTTGTCACTAAAGCTGTCAGAAAGACAATCGGTATTCTGTGCAAAGACGGATCGGATTGAATCCGAGCCGCGACTTCGCCGCCATCGGTATCCGGCATCACAATATCGAGCAGGATCAGGTCCGGATGAAGACCCCGGGCTGTTAGATGAGCTTTGCTGGCTGCGTTCTCTTCACAGACGAAGTAGCGGCCCGTCCTCTCGAGCGCGACCTTGGCCGAGTGGGTGAAGCCACGATCGTTATCGATTATTAATATGCACGCCTTTTCTTTAATCGGTTGCACAACCTCGGAGAGAAAGTTTGCTTCGACTCTTCCGTTCATGATTTTCTTTCGGACATCTTGAGGTCGCGGCGGCCTAAATGCCCAGGTCACTCAAGAACCCACGCACCCAATAATGCGATGACTAGACCGATTAAAGGGCTGAGCATAGTGAACCAAAGACCTATGTTAGTGATCAAATGGCCGTGTGTGTTCATGAGTCATTTCAGCCTTCGTTAAGCTGCTACTGGCTGTCCTAAATCCAGAGCGTGCTCTCTTTTTCGGAGCGCGCGGCGCAGTTTGGTCAGCGCCGTGTTTTGCAATTGACGAATCCGCTCGCGTGTAACCCCGAGGCTTTTGCCAATTTCCTCCAAAATTTTGGGCTCCTCGCCGTCGAGGCCAAAGCGTTGTGCAATGATCTTCTTCTCGCGTTTGTCGAGCACATCCAGGACGCCCGCCATCTCATCGAGTAGATTCTTGTCGCGTAGCACCTCGAATGGCGTTTCCCGTTCTTCGTCCGCAATCAGCTCACCGAATTGCGTTGC
>DASZJH010000144.1:0-6804 GCA_035948375.1 Chthoniobacterales bacterium | reverse complement strand
CATTTAATCCGCGTTTCACCGGCTCGCTCCGTGGCGGGGCGCAATTTCGTTCTTATGATGCCGACGGTGATCGCACCGGTCCGTATTTCGAAGGCACGTTGAGCTATGCCGTCGGCAGACGGACTTCAGTCAGTTGGAATAGCCGCTACGGACTCGAAGAACCGGAACTTCCGGGAGCGCAAAGCCGAACCACTTTTCGAACGGGACTTCATACAAAATTCGATTTCACCTCGCACATAAGCTCGAGCCTCGATGCTTACTATGTCCATGACGAGTATCACAGTCTGACGACCGCAACCGCACCGGTCGCACCGTTCAGCGAAGATTCGTTCGATATCGGGGTCGCGGTGCGTTATGCGATCACCCCGCTGATCGCAGTTCAGGCCAGCTACCATTATACGGACATCACCTCGGCCGTCGCTTTCCGCGAATACTCCAGGAATCGCATATCCGGCGGACTGAGTTTCACATTTTGACGCATAAGCGTTGTTTTACTTTTGGCCGCCTCTTTGCTACAATGCGGGGCTCTCGCCAAAAGGGGTCCCATTGGTATGGCACACAACGAAGAAGTTAAGCTTCATTTTCTAGACTACTGGCGCGTCGTCCGCATTCGCTGGCCGCTCGTTCTTCTGGCTTTCCTCCTCGTTTTGCTGACAGCGGCAGTCGTCACCTATTTCCAACCTCGCGAATACCAATCGATGGTCTTCATTGAAGTCCGGTCGACGGCGGAAAATCCGCGCATTTTTGGTCAGGGCGATCCGAATCTGCCGGTGCACGATCCTCAGCTCGCGCCCACCGTTTACCAGGTTATTCAGCGCACGGGCATTCTTTACCCGGTCGTCGAGCAATTGAAGCTGCAGGATCGATGGGCCCGGGACGGCCGTCGGCCCTCGCGCGAAGGCGCCTATCAGATGTTGCGCAACAAGCTCAATGTCGACGAGGTCCGGAACACTGACCTTCTTCAGATTAGCGTTTTCGATTCCAATCCGCAGCTTGCGGCCGATATCGCCAACAAAATCGTCAGCGTTTATCAGGACCGCCGGGTCGAGGAGGAAAGGGAAATCCTCAACCGCGCTGTGACCGTCATGAACGAAGAGGTCGGCAAACAGCAGAAGCGAGTCGAAGACGCGGCCACGGAAATGGCGCGAATCCGAGACGCAGAACACATTGTCGATCTTAACCCCGAGGGAACCGAAGATACTCAGGCGCCGGTCAACGCCATCGTCGTCAAACAGGAACAGGAAGTAAACGATTCTGAAGCGAAAATCGCCAGCCTTTCCAGCAAGCTCCACCAGATCGAAAGTCTAAAGGGCGACGATCTAATGCGGATGTTGCCGACGCTGGACGTGCAGGATCCCACAATCCTAAAAATCCTGCCCAACTACCAGGATGCCGTCGCCCAGGAAGCGCTCCTGTTGAATTCCGGGCTCGGCGAAAATCATCCGAAGGTAAAATCACTTCAAGCGGCTAGGACGGTTTACACCCATCAGCTCGAGCAACAGGTCGGAATTATTCGCGAAGGAATTCAGCGCAATCTAAGAACCGCCGAGACAACGCGCGATGAATTGAAAAAGCACCTCGAACAAATCAATTCAAAGCAGCTTCAAAACAAAACTCTCGGCGCCAATTACACCCGCGCCAAGAATGCTTATATTAAGGAGAAAATGCTCCTCGATGGAGTGCGCACTCGCGCTCAAAGCCAAACTATGGAGCTGGCGATGCCGCGCTTCGCCGTCAGTGTAAAGCAGGTGGCCGAACCGCCGAGCTATGCTGCCCGCCCACGGGTCGGATTGAATCTCACTCTCGGAGCGCTGGTTGGCCTCGTCATGGGCATCGGCCTCGCCTTCTTCATTGAATATCTCGATACCAGCGTCAAAACCATGGACGACGTAGAGAGTCTTCTCGGTGTCCCCGTTCTCGCGATCATTCCCAAAAACATCAGCGTGCTTCACAAGGCCGAGGGCGACATTCCGGACGCGGAAGCGTACCGAATCTTACGCACCAACATCGAGTTCAACCGCCCAAATCCCGAGGCCAACACCATCTCACTGGTCAGCGGCGGACCGGGCGAAGGCAAATCGACCACCATCGCCAACCTCGCTTTCATTTGCGCACAAGGCGGATACTCCACGCTCATTATTGATGCTGACCTCCGCCGGCCGGTGCAACATCTATTGTTCGATCTGAGCAACGAAATCGGTCTGACTAATTATCTTACGACCGACATGGAGCTCGAACGGGTGATCATGCCGACCACAGTCGAGAACTTGTTCGTCATACCAAGCGGTATGCTGCCCTCCGACGCCGTCGGCATTCTCAATTCGCAACGTATGTCAGACACCATTGCCGAGTTGAAAAAGCGCTACGACATCCTGTTCTTCGATTCACCACCGATCCTGGGCGTGAGCGACGCATCCGTTATCGCCAGCGAAGTCGATCAAACCGTCATCGTCGTTGAGCACCGCCGTTTCCCGCGGGCGATGCTCAGCCGTGTGAAACAAGCGATCCTCGGGGTTGGCGGAACTCTCCTGGGCGTGGTGCTCAATAATGTCGATCTCAAGCACGACCAGAACTACTACTACTACACAAATTACTACGGCTACTATTCGCCGCAGGGTACCAAGGAGACGCATCGCCGCGGCAAACAGAAGTCGAGCGTTTCCAGCAACGGCGCAGAGAACGGTCACTTCGAACCCGACGAGTATTGATGCAGCGCGTGCTCGCGGTTTTGCTTTTGGTTCTCGCGTTCGCCACTGGCGCTCACGCCCAAGCTACTCTCCGAATCGGCGATCCCGTTGATCTGAAGATCGGCGGTGTCCCCCCTGAAGATCAAAATCAGGTAAACAATATCTACAGCGTCGATGCCGACGGCGCGATCAATCTCCCTTACATCGGCAAGATTCACGCCGAAGGCATGACTCCCGCGCAGTTGTCGCGCGCGATTGAACAAAACTATCGCTCCAACAAAATCTACAGCAGCCCCAACATCACCATCATCATGCAACCGTCGGCGCGGTTCGTGAACGTGGGAGGTTCGGTTCGGGCGCCTACCCGCGTGCCATTTACCGAAGACATGACTTTGCTCACCGCTATCAATGCCGCCGGCGGCTTCAACGATTTTGCCGATCAACGCCACGTCCGGCTTCTGCGCGGCAGCGAAGTGACGGTTTACGACGTGCGAAGATTTCGAAAAGATCCATCTCGCGACGTGCGGCTCCGGCCGGGCGACAAAATCGAAGTTCCGCAAAGTTTCTTCTGACCTGGTTTCTGTAGAGGCAGCCGCCTCGGCTGCAATCGTCAGACTTACTCGTTAGGCGCAATCAGATCGCGATGGCGCCAGGCGTAAAGCAACCCCGAATAGATTGTCAGCGCTACCGTGACCCAAACCAGGAACGGCCCAGCTTCGTTCCAAGCGTGGGCCCACCATGGCGATTCTTCGCTGATATAGCGCAGCTCGTGGAGCGAGAGCAACGCCAGAAAGAAAATCACCGTGACCACCTGCCAGGAAGTCTTTTGCTTGCCCAACCTTTCCGCCGGCAAAATTTTTCCTTTCGCGCCGGCCATCATTCGCAAACCGGTGATCAAAAAATCGCGCGCTACGACCGCCGTCGCCGCCCAGGCCGGCACGGCCTTCAACGGCACCAACGAAATGAATGCGGCGGCCACCATGATCTTGTCCACCAGCGGATCCATCAGTTTGCCAAAATTGGTTACGAACCCATAGCGGCGCGCGATTTCTCCGTCCACGAAGTCGGTGATACCGGCGACCAGAAACACGACCAGCGCCAGAGTGCGGCCGTATTGCCATGACGAATTCAACGCGGCGACAAAAATGATCGTCAAAAGCAGCCGGCCTAACGTCAACCGATTCGCCCAATTCATTGCTTCACCCTCCGCAGTTCAGCTGGCCTGCCCGCCGTAGCCTCGGCGAAGGCGGGTTTCTTCCAGATCGGCACCTTTCTCTTCAGTTCGTCCACGATCCATTTACTCGCTTCAAATCCGGCGCCCCGATGTTGCGAGCTCACTCGCAGGAACAGCGAGGCTTCACCCGCGCGCACGAACCCGATCCGATGATGAAGCACAACGCGCTGCAATTGAAATTTCTCAGCAGCTGCATTCGCGATCAATCGCATTTGATGTTCCGCCATCTCATTGTGCGCTTCGTAGTCAATTCCTTCAATTTCGCGACCATCTTCCAGTTTCCGAACGATTCCCTGAAAATCGACAATCGCCCCGGACGAAACATCGACATCGCCCGTCGGCCTTTGTAATGCCGATTCCGTCACCAAAACTTCACAAACGGCGTTTGCCATGAGTTTAAATCGCTCGTTAGATTGTAATCCCACGCAACTGGAAGAAACACAAAATGAACGCAAATCAATGTGATATTGGCCTCATCGGGCTGGCCGTGATGGGCGAAAACCTTGTCCTCAACATGGAGTCGAAAGGATTTTCCGTCGCCGTTTTCAATCGTACCACCGAAGTCACCGATAAATTCGCGACCACTCGCGCCAAAGGAAAAAACATTCGACCCACGCGCACGATCGAGGAATTCATCGGCGCGCTTAAAAAACCGCGTAAAGCGCAAGTGATGATCAAGGCTGGCAAACCGGTCGATCAAGTCATCGGTGAAATCGCGCCCCTGATGGAAAAAGGCGACGTCATCATCGACGGCGGCAATTCCCTGTTCACCGACACCCAACGCCGTTGCAAAGAGATGGAAGAAAAAGGAATTCATTATGTCGGAATGGGCGTTTCCGGCGGAGAAGAAGGCGCTCTCAAAGGTCCATCATTGATGCCTGGCGGTCCCCGCGCGTCGTGGGAAATTATCGCGCCGATCTATCGAAAAATCGCCGCGCAGGTGGACGGCGAACCTTGCTGCCGCTACATGGGCCCGGACGGCGCCGGCCATTACGTGAAAATGGTCCACAACGGCATCGAGTACGGCGACATGCAGTTGATCTGCGAAGCTTACGCCATTCTGAAAGATGTTGCCGGCATGAACAACAACGAGCTCGCCGAGACTTTCACCGAATGGAACAAAGGCGAGCTCGACAGCTATTTGATCGACATCACAGCCCAAATTTTTCGCAAAAAAGATCCAGAAACAGGCAAAGCGCTGGTCGACGTCATTCTCGACAAGGCCGGCCAAAAAGGAACGGGTATGTGGACGCTCCAATCCGCTATCGCGCAGTCGGTCGTTATTTCGACCATCAACGCCGCGGTGGAAGCGCGGGTGATTTCGTCGCGAAAAGATGAACGCGTCGCCGCATCGAAAATTTTGCCGCAACCAAAGTCCAAGAAATTTTCCGACGACAAGAAGAAATTGATCGCTGCGGTGCGCCACGCGCTGTATGCGTCCAAGATTGTCTCCTACGCGCAAGGCATGGAGCTGCTGGGCGCCGCCAGCAAACAATACAACTGGAATTTAAACTTTGGCGACATCGCTACCATCTGGCGCGGCGGCTGCATTATCCGCGCGAAATTTTTGAACTGCATCGTCGACGCTTACAATCGCGACCCCGCGCTCCACAATCTGCTGCTCGATTCCTATTTCACCGACATCGTCAAAAATACCCAAGACGATTGGCGCGTCGCGGTGTCCGCCGCAGTCGAGTATGGGGTTGCGGTTCCGGCATTTTCGGCCTCGCTCGCTTACTTCGACAGTTACCGCTCGGCCCGTTTGCCTTCCAATTTGCTGCAAGCCCAACGCGATTTCTTCGGCGCGCATACTTACGAACGCGTCGATAAACCCGGCGTATTTCACACCGAATGGATCGAATCCGATTACAAACCAGCGCAAAAACCGGCCGAGCCAAAGCCGCCGGAGCCACATCACGCCGGCGAGTGAATTTTTGTAGCCACGGCGCTCTGTCGCCGTGCGGAGAATTGCGCCTCGACAGAGCGAGGCGGCTACACCTAACGAAAATCGTGCGACTCGCTTCCGACGAGTTCGTCGTGCCCGAGCGGCTTGATATCGTATGTTTTGATCAGCACGACGTTTTCGGAGTTCTGCACTTCGCCTTCGATTAAAAGAAAATCTTCTTCCGTGATCAAAAGCCGAAATCGCTCGAACAGATCTGGATCGACAATCGCGTTCGAAACGCCGGTCTCATCTTCCAGGCTCACGAAAACAAATCCTTTCGCCGTTCCCGGACGCTGACGGCAGATTACGTTCCCAGCAATCTGGATCGTTGAACCATTCTTCGCCTGTTGCAGATCGATCGCGCGCCAGATGTTCGGCAATTTTTCTCGCAAAAGTTTCATTGGATGGGGTCCAGTCGTGAGATTCATCGTTTGATAGTCCGCCGTCACCCGCTCCTGCACCATCATCGGCAGCAGAGGGGATTCCCCATTCAGGGGAGCGCACGTGTCCCCCAGAAGATCATCGTGAATTGTTTCTTCGACTTTCCACATCGCCGCGCGCCGATGTTTCGCAAAACAATTCAGCGCGCCGAGCTCAGCGAGCGTTCGAAGTTCTTCTTTGGAAACCGAAACGCGCCGCTTGAAATCCTCCAGCGATGCAAATTGTCGATCTTGTCTCGTGCGCTCGATTTGTTCCCCGTGTTCCTGGCGCAATCCGTTCACGACACAGAAGCCGAGTCGAAATGTGTTGTCGTCTAAAACGGTGCAACGCCAATCCGATTTCTTCACGCACACCGGTTTTGCTTTCACGCCGTGCCGTTGCGCGTCCTTCACAATGGTCGCCGGCGTGTAGAACCCCATTGGCTGATTGTTGATCAGGCTCGCGAAAAACTCGGGCGCGCGATGCACTTTCAAATACGCGCTCGCGTAAGCAAGGAT
>DASZJH010000143.1:0-6878 GCA_035948375.1 Chthoniobacterales bacterium | reverse complement strand
GAAATATTTACCGTCGCTGTACAGCCATCCGCCGTTAACCGGCGCGCAGCAATGGGGGATGGCGGTCGATCTCAATGTCTGCACAGGTTGCAGCGCATGCGTGATTGCGTGTCAGGCCGAGAACAACATTCCGGTTGTCGGAAAATTACAAGTGGCGCACGGCCGGGCGATGCACTGGATCCGGATCGACCGTTATTTCGCGAGCGCGAAGCCGTTCAATGAGGACAACGGCGAATTTCCACAGGAACCCGAGATCGTGCATCAACCGATGATGTGCCAGCACTGCGAAAATGCGCCGTGCGAAACGGTTTGCCCGGTAAACGCGACTATTCACAGCGAAGACGGCCTGAACGTAATGGCTTACAACCGCTGCGTCGGCACGCGATATTGCGCGAACAATTGTCCGTTCAAGGTCCGCCGCTTCAATTTCTTCGATTACAATCAGCGGCCGGTCGGCAAGAAGAAGATCGCCGGGCAGTTTGGCATTTACGAGGAATACATCGCGCCGTTCACCAAGAAAGGCGCGCCCGACATCACCAAGATGCAAAAAAATCCGAACGTGACTGTGCGGATGCGCGGAGTCATGGAGAAATGCAGTTTTTGTGTCCAGCGGATCGAGGAGGCAAAGATCGCCGCCCACGTTCGCGCCGGCACTTCGGGAGCCGAGGCCCGCATTCCGCGCGATTCCTTTACGAGCGCGTGCGCGCAGGCCTGTCCGCACGAAGCGATCGTCTTTGGCGACACTAAAGATCCGGAAAGCAAAGTTTCGAAGATGAAAGCTGCCGATCGCAATTATCGCCTGCTCGATTATTTGAACGTAAAAGCCCGCACGAGTTATCTCGGGCGAATTCGCAACCCAAATCCAAAAATGCCGGACGCAGCCAACATTGGCGTGGCCTCTCCGGAGGAGAAAGCGTGACGATGTCGATCCTGGCTAAACGATGAACGACGCACCAACAGCACCAGATGGGATTCAAGACGAGGCGGGAACAACCGTCGCACGCCCGCTTGCCCGCATGCCGCTGGTGTTGAACAAGCGTAACTTCAGCTGGATCACCGAGCGCATTTCCGGCGTGGTCGAACAGCCGGCGCCGCGCTGGTGGTGGGTTTGTTTCACGATCACCGGCTGCATCGCGATGTTCGGTCTGTTTTGTCTCGGGTATCAAATTTCGACCGGCGTCGGCACTTGGGGATTGAATCATCCGGTCGGCTGGGCCTGGGACATCACCAATTTCGTTTTCTGGATCGGTATCGGACACGCCGGCACGCTGATCTCCGCGATTTTATATCTGCTTCGCCAGAAATGGCGCACGTCGATCAATCGTTCGGCCGAAGCGATGACGCTCTTCGCGGTCATGTGCGCGGCGATTTTCCCGGGGATTCACGTCGGCCGGGTTTGGATGGCGTGGTATCTCGCGCCAATTCCAAACAACTACGGCATCTGGCAAAATTTCCGCAGCCCGCTGATGTGGGACGTGTTCGCGGTCTCAACCTATTTCACGGTCTCGGTTTTGTTTTGGTACACTGGCTTAATCCCCGACCTGGCGACGTTGCGCGATCGCGCGACCACCAAGATAAAAAAGTTTATTTTCGGCGTTTTCGCCTGCGGCTGGCGCGGCTCGAACCGTAACTGGCGGCATTACGAAATGGCGTATTTGCTTCTGGCCGGACTATCCACGCCGCTGGTGCTGTCGGTTCACAGCGTGGTGTCGTTCGACTTCGCGACGTCGATCTTGCCGACGTGGCACACCACGATTTTTCCGCCCTACTTCGTCGCGGGCGCGATCTTCGGTGGATTTGCCATGGTGCTGACGTTGCTGATCCCCGCGCGCGCGATTTTCAAACTGCACGACATCATCACGCCGCAACACATCGACAAAATGGCGAAAATCATTTTGCTGACGGGCTCGTTCGTGACCTACGCCTACGCGATGGAGTTTTTCGTGGCCTGGTACAGCGGCAACGCTTACGAGAAGTTCGCATTCTATAACCGCGTGCTCGGCCCTTATTGGTGGGACTGGTGGGTCGGAATGTTGTTCTGCAACATGCTTGCGCCGCAGCTCTTCTGGTTCCGCTGGTGCCGTCGGAACATTCTCGTCGTCTATTTCGTTTGCATGTGCGTGAACGCCGGCATGTGGTTTGAGCGTTTCATCATCATCGTCGGCGGATTGCATCGCGACTTCCTTCCGTCTTCGTGGGGATTGTTCATTCCAACCTGGGTCGACATCTGGACGTTTATCGGCACGCTTGGAATTTTCACGTCGCTGTTTCTGTTGTTCATCCGGTTCCTGCCGATGATCGCGATGTCGGAAGTGAAAATTGTTTTGCCGGAAGCGGACGTCCACGCCCATTCGCCTAATGGGCATCATCCAGTTCAAGTCGGAGGAATGGAGCGAACATGAGAACGCCCTACGGCCACGAAGTTTACGCGATCGGGGCGGAGTATTCGAGTCCCGCCGCGCTTTACGAAGCTGCGAAGATGGTGCGTGACGCAGGGTTCAAGCGCTGGGACGTGCATTCGCCGTTTCCGATTCACGGAATGGACGATGCGATGGGACTCGGCAAATCCTGGCTAAGCGCGGTCGTCCTCACGGGCGGGATTTCGGGTTTTCTCACTGCCATGCTCGTCGAATTCGGCCCGTCATGGGGACTGTATCGGTTGATCGTGCACGGCAAACCGTACGACTGGAAAACGGTGCCCGCGTTCTTCCCGATCATGTTCGAGATGACCGTTCTCTTTTCCGCCTTCGCCGCGTTCTTCGCCGTTCTCATCATGAACGGCCTGCCGCGCCCTCATCATCCGATTTTTAATTGGGATCGATTCGCTCGCGCGAGCAACGATGGATTTTTCCTCGTCATCGAGGCACGCGATCCGCGATTCACCGAAGTCGAGGCGCGCGAATTACTCGAACGCTCAGGCGGTCAACACATCACTATCGTTCACGAGGACTGATTATGTTGCGCGGCTTTTTCCTAATTTCCTTGTTGCTGACGATCGCCGCGGTCGCCGTGCTTGGTTTCCGCGGACAAAAAGGCACCAACGAGCCGTGGGAGATCTTTCCCGACATGGTGCGGCAGATGAAAGTGCGCGCGCAAGCGCCACTGGATTTTTTTGCCGACGGACGCGGCCCGCGCGAGCCGATTAATGGAACGGTGCCGATCGGTTATGAAATGCCGAATCCTCACGCGCCCGCGCCATCTGAATCGCTTCCGGACGCGTTTAGTGTTGGCACCGATTACGTCAACACTGGAAAGATGGGCAACAACTGGGGCACGGGAATTCCAGTTCCAGTCACGCCGCAGTTGATCGAGCGCGGTCGTCAGCGGTTCAACATCACCTGCGCAATGTGTCACGGCGCGACCGCAACGGGCAACGGAATCACCAAATCGTACGGCTTGGCCACGGTCGTCACCCTGCAGGACGATCGGATCCGCAAAATGGCTGACGGCGAAATTTTCAACACGATCACGAACGGCAAGAACACGATGATGGCTTACGGACCGACCATCATGGTCGCCGATCGTTGGGCGATCATCGCCTATGTGCGCGCGCTTCAGCGGAGCCAGAATACGGTGATTGCCGATGTGCCTCCGGAGCATCGGGCTGATCTGGACAAACCGGCCGAGAACAAACCCGCAGAGAACAAGCCGGGCGAGAACAAACCAGCGCAGCCGCAATCACAGGCTAAACCGGAGGCGGCAAAGAAATGAGCGAACGTTTGCACAACGCACCGACGCCGGAGGGCGAATATTTCGAGAGCGGGCGCTTTGTCGGTTTGTCAGTGTTGCTGGGCGTGGTTGCGTTCGTCGCGCTCGCGCTTTGCGGAGCCGGGGCGGCGATCGATCCGAAACAGTTCGGCTATTCCTGGCTGTTCGCGTTCGGCTTTTTCTTCACTCTTTGTGCCGGATGCTTCTTTTGGACGATCGTCCACTACGCGACCGATGCGAATTGGACGGTGGTGGTTCGGCGACAACTCGAAAACATCGCCGTGCTCGTGGCCATTCTCGCAATCTTCTTCATCCCGATTTTTCTTCTGCGGCATCATCTCTATGAGTGGATGAATATCCCGCAGGGCGCGGAAGAGACGCTCGATTCCAAGCGCGGTTATCTGAACTTGAGGTTCTTTATCGTGCGCGCGGTGTTTTTCCTCGGCTTCTTCATCATCGCGTCTCATTTGTTGCGCCGCTTGTCAGTGCGCCAGGATAAGGACGGAAATCCGCGATTCACGATACGCCTGCGCAAGGTTTCGTTCGCGAGTCTCCCGCTGTTCGCTCTTTGTCTGACCTTCGGCGCTTACGATTGGCTGCTGGGCCTGCAGTATCGCTGGTTCTCCACCATGTTCGGAGTTTACATTTTCGCAGGTGCGGCCGGCAGTTCGATGTCGTTGCTCGTGCTGGTAATCACCGCTCTGCGCAACGCCGGTTATCTCAAAAACGTGGTGACGATGGAGCATTACCACATCATGGGGAAATGGATGTTCGCCTTCTGCGTGTTCTGGGCCTACATCGGTTTCGGCCAATACATGCTCATCTGGTACGCGAACATGCCGGAGGAGACGCAGTACTTTATCGTTCGAAACACCGAGTCGTGGTGGTACCTGAGCATGCTCCTGGTATTCGGCCGCTTTTTCGGGCCGTTCCTGATCTTACTTTTGCAGTCGATCAAGAAGCATCCGCATCAGCTTTGTTATGTCGCGGGCTGGATCTTGTTCATGCAAATGCTCGACATGTACCTGGTGGTGCTTCCGGCACTGCATGGAACGGGCGTTCATGTAAGCATCTGGGATTTCGCCGCGCTCATCGCCATCGGCGCCACGCTCGCCTTCGTTTACCTGCGAATTGTTGCAAGAACTTCGCTTTTTCCCGTACGCGATCCGCGCCTGGTCGAATCGTTGAAACTAGTGAACTAAAATGGCCGATACCGAACAAATCAGGCAAAGAATCCAATCGCCCGCGCCGTTTTCGACCTGGCTCGGCATGGTGCTTTTGCTTTTGGTTTTCGGCGCGATCGCCATTGCCATCATCGGGCCTGCCCCGCGCGGCGATACTTATGAGCAACAACGTGCTCAGGACCGCGGGAAAAAACTCAAGGATTTGCGTGAAGAAGACGCGAAAGCGTTAGCCACCTACGCGTGGATCGACAAAAACAAGGGAACTGTTCGTGTGCCGATCGAGCGCGCGATGGAATTGACCGTTGCCGACCTTGCGAATAAGAAACCGGCTTCAGCAGGACCAATCGCGACGCCGCCGGCCGCGGCGGCACCAGGCGGAGCATCAGCGGCGTCGCCCGCGCCATCAGCGTCGCCGCAACCAAGCGGGACACCGAAACCAACTTCCGTTGCTGGCCAGCATTCGGAAGCGCGCGGTCAACCTGCCGCGGCGGTCAATCCTCCGCCAGTTCAACCTTCGACTCAGCCGGGTGCAGCGGCGTCGCCCGCCACGTCGCCGAAATCTTCCGCTGGCGTTCCGGCCGCGTCGGCTTCTCCACAATGAAAATGTCGATCTTGTCTAACGAATGACTCCAGCCGCCGATATTCCATTAAAGCAACCAGCCATTTCGGCAACTGCCGGGGACGTCGAGCAATACGAGCGCGCCCTGATCGACGCTTCGACGCGTGTGCCGGTGCTGATGTTTTACGCCTCAGCGATGGTCTGGCTGCTCCTCGGAACGCTGCTCGCCGTAATCGTGTCGTTCACGACGCATTCACCCGATTGGTTTTCGGACGTCAGTTTTCTTACCTGGGGCCGGCTTCGTCCGGTGCTCATGAACGTAATGGTTTATGGCTGGGCGTCGATGGTCGGAATGGGAACGGCGATCTGGCTGATGGCGCGTTTGTGCCGAACAACGTTGCGACATCCTTTGCTGATCGTCGCCGGTACCTGGTTTTGGAACATTGGCGTGGCCATCGGCGTTACTGCGATTTTGATGGGCTACAGCACAGGCTACCAATGGCTCGAATTTCCGCCGTATGTCGCCGTTATTCTTTTGATTGCCTACGCGCTGATCATTTCGTGGGCGGTGTTGATGTTCCGTTTTCGCCGTGGCGAGCAGATTTACATCACCCAATGGTACTTATTAGGGGCGTTTCTCTGGTTCCCGTGGCTTTACGCCGCCGCTCAGGTGATGCTCTTCATTGTGCCGGTCCAAGGCGTGATGCAGGCCGCGGTCGGCTGGTGGTACGCCAATAATCTTCTCTTTCTCTGGTTGGGCGCGATCGCTCTCGGCACCGCCTATTACATGATCCCAAAGGTTATCGGCCGTCCGGTCTATAGCTATCATCTCGCGACGATCGGTTTTTGGACATATGTGCTTTTCTCTAGCTGGACTGGGATGCAACGAGGAGTCGATGGACCGTTCCCCGCCTGGATGATCACGGCCAGCATCGCCGCCACCATTCTAACGATCATTCCGGTCGCAACCGTCGGACTAAATCATCACATGACGATGCAGGGCTATTTTCCGGTGATGCGGTACAGCCCGACACTGCGGTTCACCGTGTTCGGCGCGATGTCGTATACCGTGTTTAGCGTTATCGGCATTTTGATTTCGCTGCGCTCGACCGCGCGCTATCTCCATTTCACGGAAGCGACCTTTGCCTATTCGCAAATAGGTCTCTATGCGTTTTTCACCATGATCATGTTCGGTTCGATGTACTACATCGTGCCGCGGTTGGTTGGGCGGGAATGGCGCTACGCCACGCTGATCAAACTTCACTTTTGGGCGTCGGCTTACGGTATTGGATTGATGTCGTTAATGTTGGTAGCCGGCGGCATTGTTCAGGGCACGAGCCAGAATGACGCGTCACTGTCATTTATCGAAAGTGCCTCCAGTGTTCTGCCATATTTGCGAGGGGACACGATTGCGGCGCTGTTGCTGA
>DASZJH010000142.1:0-13923 GCA_035948375.1 Chthoniobacterales bacterium | reverse complement strand
GAATCGAAGACGAGGATTTCATCCAAAATAATTTCTACGACATCGGCGTCGCGGTCGGGACCGAACGCGGCCTGGTCGTGCCGATCGTGCGCGACGCGGACAAGAAATCGTTCGCCGATTTGGAACGCGAGATCGGGGATTTTGCGGTGCGGGCGCGCGAAGGCAAACTGAAGTTTGAAGATTTAACTGGCGGCACGTTCACCGTTTCGAATGGCGGCGTTTATGGATCGCTGGTGAGCACGCCGATTCTGAATTTTCCCCAAAGCGGGATCCTCGGCATGCACAAGATCATGCCGCGGCCGGTGGCGATCGACGGGAAAATGGAAGTGCGCCCGATGATGTATCTCGCGCTCAGCTACGATCACCGCGCGATCGACGGCAAAGAAGCGGTCACGTTTCTGATTAAAGTGAAGGAATGCATCGAGGATCCGAAGAAACTGCCGCTCGATTTTTAATGGAGGGCGCCACACTGCCGGCGCCGCGATTTTATGGAAAAATTTGACGTTGTAATCATTGGTTCGGGGCCTGGCGGTTATGTCACAGCGATTCGTGCGGGCCAGCTCGGCTTAAAAACAGCGATCATCGAGAAGGACAAGGAGCTGGGCGGCACTTGCCTGAATATCGGCTGCATTCCGAGCAAAGCTCTACTGACATCGAGCGATCACTTCATATTCGCGAAAAAGGAAGCCGCCAAGCACGGCATCGTGATTGAGAACGCGACTGTCGATCTTAATAAGATGCAGCAGCGCAAGGACAAGGTCGTCCGGACGATGAACAGCGGGGTGCGCGCGTTGATGAAAACGAACAAGGTGACGACGTTCGAAGGACTCGGCACAATTACCGCGCCGGGAAAAGTGTCGGTCAAAGGCTCAGATGGAAGCGCCCAGGAGATCGAAGCCAAAAACATCATCATCGCAACCGGCAGCGTTCCCGCCGAACTGCCGTTCGCGAAGTTCGATGGCAAGACCATCGTCAGCAGCACCGAAGCTCTCACCTTCACCGAACCGCCGAAAGAATTTCTCGTGATTGGCGCCGGGGCGATTGGGCTCGAACTCGGTTCGGTCTGGAACCGGCTCGGCTCCGAAGTCACGATCTTGGAATTTCTGCCGCGGATCGCGGTTGGATTCGATTTGGAACTGTCGAACCTTTTGCAGCGCTCGCTTACCGCGCAGGGGATCACGTTTCATCTCGAAACGAAGGTTAGTGCGATAAAGGTCGGCGACGGTCGCGTGATCGCGACAGCAACGAAAGGAAACGAAGAGTTAAAGTTCGACGCCGACAAAGTGCTGGTGTCGGTTGGGCGCAAGCCGTTCACGAATGGGCTCGGCGCGGACAAAGTGGGCGTGGAGTTCGACGAGAAGAAGCGCATCAAGGTCGACGAACATTTCAAGACCAACGTCGATGGCATTTACGCGATCGGCGACGTCATCGCTGGGCCGATGCTCGCGCACAAAGCGTCGGAGGAGGGCATCGCCTGCGTCGAAGCGATCGCGGGCAAGGACGGCCACATTAATTATGATGCGATCGCGGGAATCATTTACACGAATCCGGAACTGGCGGGCGTCGGATTGACGGAGGAGCAAGCGAAAGAGAAGGGGATCGATTATCGCGTAGGCAGATTTCCGTTTCGCGCGACCGGGCGAGCGGTGGCAAATGAAGATCTCGAAGGAGTCGCCAAATTTATCGCCGACGCCAAGACGGATCGCATTCTCGGCGCGCACATTTTGCAGCACGCGGCTTCAGAATTGATCGCTGAGGCAGTTTCAGTGATCGAATTTGGCGGTAGCTCCGAAGATATCGGCCGCACGACGCACGCGCATCCGACGTTGAGCGAGGCGGTGAAAGAAGCGGCGCTTAATGTCGAAAAGCGCGCCTTGCACATCATCAACCGTTAACGCGCGCCGCGATGGACGTTTCCTCGGTTTTTCGACCGGTCCGAGCGGTGGTCCGGTGTTTCCGACCGACAACAATCTCGGCTTCACCGGCGACCAGGTAGTGTTCAAAGTGAACATTATGGTCGCGCATTTTAATCCGTTTCATTAAACCGCTTAGCGCGACGCACGGGACAGTTTTTAAGCGGCGGGCTGCCAGCACTGTTGTCGCGTGCTAGGTTGCACGGTGCAAAGCACGGCCGCGATTCTTCTCCGCAAACGAAAGTTTAGCGACACGAGCCTGATCGTTTCCTGGTGCACCGAGTCGCTGGGCTGCATTCAAACTGTGGCGAAAGGTGCGCGGCGTGCCAAAACCCCCTTCGCTGGCAAGCTCGACCTTTTTTTCGAGTCAGAAATCTCGATCGTGCAGAGTCGCAGATCGACTCTGCACACCCTCACGGAAGTCGTGGTGCGGAAGCCGTTTGCTGGAATCCGCGAGAACTATCTTCGCACTCAGGTCGCGGCCTATTTTGTCGAGCTGATCGAAATCTGCACTGAACGCGACCATCACGAGCCCGAGCTTTACTCCCTTTTACGGCGCGCGTTCGGTTATCTCGACAAGAACGATCCGAACCTGCGCGCGGTTTCGCATTTCGAGACCGAGCTCGCGCGAATAATGGGAGTACACGCGAGATCTGGCGCAACCGCCAGTCCGGCTCGGACCCCAGCCTTTGCTCTTGGCAATCTGTTCGGGAAATTGCCGCTGTCGCGCACGCCGCTCTTGAAAACGCTCGCATTGGGGACGAAGAACAGGGCAAGGGAGATAGCATGAGATTTCGAATCATTGCGACGGTGGTTCTCGCGTTCACTTCCTCGGCGTTTGCGAGCGAAACCTACAAATTCGATCAATCGCATTCGACGATTGCCTTTTCGGTGCATCAGTTTCTTGGCACCACTGATGGAAGATTCGCCAAGTTCGACGGCAAGATCGAGATCGACCGAGAAAATCCGGGAAATTCGTCAGTGACAGCGCGGATCGACGTCCGCAGCATCGATACCGGAATTGCCAAACGCGATAATCACCTACGAAGCGCGGAATTTTTTAGCGTCGAGAAATATCCGGAGATCGTTTTCAAGAGCCGCAGTGTGAAACGCACTGGGGCGCAGGCGGGCGATATTGTGGGTGATTTAACCATGCATGGCGTGACCAGGCCGGTAACATTGCACGTGAAATTGGTGACGTCGGTCGATGACGTGAAACGAACTCGCTGGAGTGTGACAACCGACCCACTCAAACGGCGCGATTTCAATTTGATGTTCAATCAAACGGCCGAAAGTCTCTCGGGAATCAGCCAGACTGTTGAGGTAAAGATCGACATCGTCGCTTCGCGCTCGCAATGATGCTGTTCGTTCTCCCCTGGGTGGGATTTGGTTGCTGGATTGTTTGTTTCTGGTGGATGCATCGGATTTCATCACGGCAAGATGCAATGCTAAAGGAGCTGCACGATATGACGAAGCGGATCGAAAAGCTTTCCAAAGCGGAACACGATTTGATTCGTGACGTCCATCCTCAGGTCGGCCAAATCAAGGAACACATCGAAACGGTGAAGGAAGCTGTTTCTCCCGACCGGGAGTGAATCGGCCCGGCATGGAAATCACACCGCTCGGAGATTGCGCGGTGCTGGTGCGCCTGACTGGGAATTTTGAAGCCGATCCTGAGAGCGCGCTTGAAAAAGTCCTTACCGCGCAGAAAACACTGGCCGCCGCAAAGATTCCCGGAGTGATCGAGTTGGCGCCGGCTTACACGACCGTCGCGCTTTTTTATGATCCGATTCGCGCGATCGAAGCCGGCGCTCCGGTCGAGGACATTTTTTCGTGGTTCGAACAACGAATTGGTGATGCGATCTCAAATGCAAAGAACGCGAGCGCTCATTCGATTCCATCTACGACGGTCGAAATCCCGGTTTGTTATGCGAGCGAGTTCGCTTTTGATCTCGATGACGTAGCGCGTCGGACCGATCTCGAGCCAAATGAAGTTATCGCTCTTCATTCCAGCACAGAGTACCGCGTACATTGTGTCGGATTCACACCGGGCTTTCCATTTTTGGGCGGTCTTCCACCGAAACTTGCCGCGCCTCGTCGAGAAACTCCGCGCACGGAGATTCCTGCGGGCTCGGTCGGGATTGGCGGGAAGCAGACCGGCATCTACCCGGTAAAATCTCCCGGCGGTTGGAATATCATCGGCCGAACGCCGTTGCGATTGTTCGATCCGCAAAGAAATCCTCCTGTGCTCGTGCGGGCCGGCGATGGTGTGCGTTTCCGTCCAATTAGCCGCGAAGAGTTCGACCAATTGGCAAAATCATGAATGCAACCGCGATTCGTGCCGGTTTTCTGACAAGCGTTCAGGATTTGGGACGCACCGGTCTGCGCGAATTTGGCGTTTCGTTGGGCGGCGCGCTCGATGGACATGGCTTGCGCGTAGCGAATATTTTGGTGGGCAACGATGAATTAGCCGCCGGTTTGGAGACTACTTTCGGCGGATTGCGGCTGCGATTCGCGGACGAGCGAATCATCGCCTGGTGTGGCGGCGATTTTGACGCGCACATTGGCTCGACGGCTTTGCCTTCGGGCCATCCCGGCTTGGTCCGCGGTGGCGAAGAGTTTTTTATCGAATCGCCAACGCTCGGTTGCCGTGCCTGGGTCGCGATCTCAGGTGGAATCGATGTCCCAGTTGTCCTTGCCAGCCGATCGGCGGATTTGAGAGCGGGGTTCGGGGGCGCAACCGGCCGTCTGGCGCGGGATGGACAACAATTCCCGCTCGGAACGAATACCGGACGGTCTCAAATGTTGGTCGAGAAGTTGCGTGACAGAAAAATCGCGTCCTGGAAACCGCCGCACGATTGGTCGAGCACGGCGCGTCGCGAACCGACCTTGCGATTTATTCGGGGTAGCGATTCGAATCGCTTCACCGCTTCAGCTCTTGAACACCTGACGACCGAAGCTTTCGTCGTCTCGCCGGATTCGGACCGGATGGGCGTCCGGCTCGATGGTCCGGCGCTCGAGCGAAGTAGCGATGTCGATCTTCTATCGGAAGCAGTCGCGCCGGGGACGGTCCAGGTGCCGCCGAGCGGCAAACCGATTCTTCTGCTCAACGATTGCCAAACTATTGGCGGTTACCCGAAAATCGCTCACGTGATCACTGTCGATCTTGGAATTGCGGCGCAATTGCGCGTCGGCGACCGCGTTCGTTTCCGTGAAGTGTGGCTCGCCGACGCGCATCGGGCACTGTTGGAACGCGAACGTGACCTTCAGCAATTTCGCCACGGTATCGGCTCGCATTTCAAATAAATATGATTGTCGATCTGAATGCCGATCTCGGCGAAGGCGCTGGTCACGATGACGAGCTACTCGCGCTGGTGACTTCTGCCAACATCGCCTGCGGTTTCCATGCCGGGGACGCCGATACCATCCGCCAATCAATCGAGGCCGCCCGTGCGCGAAATGTTGCCGTCGGCGCGCATCCCAGTCTTTTCGATCGCGAAAACTTTGGACGGAAAGAGTTGTCGGTGAAACCGGACGAAATTTTTGACGCGGTCGTTTATCAACTTGGAATTTTCCAGGCGATCGCCGAAGCGGCCGGGGTTCGACCGAACCATGTGAAACCGCACGGTGCGCTTTACAACATGGCAGTGCGTGACGAACAGCTGGCGGATGCGATTGCGCGCGCGACCGCGAGCGTGGAAAAGAAATTAATCCTGTTGGCGCCTCAAAACACCGCGCTCTCGCGCGCTGGGGAAAAATACGGATTGCAAATCGCGCACGAGGTCTTCGCGGACAGGAATTATCTGAGCAATGGTCAGCTTGTTTCTCGTTCGCGGCCGGACGCGCTGCTGCACGATCCGGCCGAGGCTGCGCCGCGCGTCTTGCGGATGCTGCGTGAAGGCAAGGTTCGCTCGGTGGACGGCGTGGATGTCCATGTTCGCGTGGAGACAATTTGCTTGCACGGCGATAATCCGGAGGCGGTTGAGTTCGCGCGTGCGTTGCGGGCGCGCCTCGAAAAAGAAGGCGTCACGGTCCGCGCGCCGAAATTCTCCAAGTGAGCAGCGAACAATCCCAATCAGGTCTAGTTCGCGCACTAGGATCGGTCGACGCCACCATGATTGTGATCGGGTCAATGATTGGCTCGGGTGTCTTTATCACCTCGGCCGAATCCGCACGGTTAACCGGCGCGCCGGGCTGGCTCTTGCTGGCGTGGTCGGTCGCCGGTTTGCTCACTGTCACGGGCGCATTGTGTTGCTCTGAGCTCGCGACCATGATGCCGCGGGCCGGTGGTGTTTACGTTTTTTTCCGCGAAGCCTACGGGCCGGCGATGGGATTCATGTACGGCTGGACGTTGCTTCTGGTCATCCAAACCGGAACGATCGCCGCCGTCGCAATCGCATTCGCGAAATTTCTGGGCGTTTTTGTTCCGGCGATCTCGCCAGACAATTATCTGCTCACGGATAAGCCCGTGTCCCTCGGCGGCGGTTACGCCATTAGCCTCTCCACGCAGCAATTGGTGGCAATCGGGTTGATTGCCCTGTTGACCTGGACAAACACGCGTGGTCTCAAGCTCGGAACCCTGGTGCAAAACATTTTTACTTTCGCCAAGACCGCGGCACTGATCGGCGTCGTCCTGGTCGGAATCTTTCTCGGTTGGAGCGCCACCAGCGCGGCACGAACGTCTTCGTGGTGGGATTCATGGGCCAACGGGTGGACTCCGCAAATTGCTCAGCCCGGATTCAGCTTCGCCGGTGGCCTCGCGCTCGCTCTCCTTTTCGGAAAATCAATGGTCGGTCCGGTTTTCGCCCAGACTGCATGGACAAATATCACCTTTCTCGGAAGCGAAGTTCGCGATCCGGCACGGAATCTTGTCCGCGCCCTGTTGGTTGGTTGCGGGATTGTCGTCGTTTTGTATGTGCTGGCGAATCTTTCCTATCTCGCGCTTCTCACGCTTCCCGAAATCCAGCACCCGCCGCAGGATCGGGTTGCGGTTGCCGCGATGAGCGCAGCCTTCGGAAATCCGGGCGTGATCTGCATGGCCGCGGCAATTATGATTTCGACATTCGGTTGCAACAACGGGCTGATTCTCGCGGGCGCGCGCGTCTACTTTGCAATGGCACGCGACGGTTTGTTTTTCCGAAGCGTTGCAACCACGAATCGACATCACGTTCCGGCCATGGCGCTGATTGCTCAGGGAATTTGGACTGCGATGCTCACATTGCCGCGAACTGTGACCACGAACGCGGCGACGCACACTGTCAGCTACGGAAATGTTTACACCCAGCTGCTCGAATACATCGTCTCGGCCGATCTCATTTTTTATTTGTTGATGGTTGCAGCGGTGATCGTGTTGCGCAGACAAGCGCCCACCGCCGAGCGACCATATCGTATGTGGGGCTATCCGATCATATCGATCCTGTCGATATTTCTCTCCGCATTACTCATTGCCGATCTTGCCTTTCTCGCCCCGGAAACTTCGGGAATCGGAATGCTGATCGTGCTGACCGGCCTGCCGATTTATTTTTTCTGGCGCAAGCCGGCGACTAGCTAAGCGAATCCAATCCCGGGCGCAGACGCGAAACAATATTGTTATGCCCGCGAAATCGAAGAAACAACAAATGGCGGCTGGCGCAGCGCTGGCGGCGAAACGCGGTCGGCGGTCGAAGTCATCGCTTCGGGACGCGTCTCGACAAATGTACAAGTCAATGAGCCGAAAAGAGCTTCGCCGCGTGGCCAAGACCAAACGCAAATCTCTGCCAACCAGACGCCGGAAACGCAAATAGTCGCGCGATAGGGAATTATTTGGGCGATGGCCGGTGGAAAAAATTGTACCGGCTGGAAAGGACCGGAGCGTTTATCGATACCTGCCAGCTCAAGGCAAGGAGCGCGATTACTCCGAGCAAAACCCAACGCGACCACTCGCGCTTTGTCCACGCCGCGACGCTTTCGATGGCGTAGGCAAATAACAAGAAGAACGGAACGGCAGCGGCGTTCAACAAGCGTCCGGAAGTAAAATAAGGATGCTCGCGCGAGGGGTATGGACATTCCTGGAAATCAAAACGGATCGACAAGAGAACGAGGAAGCCGACCAATGAAATGAAACTGAGAAGCGCGATCCATAACACCGCGCGGTTGGCCTCAGAGCGTTTGCGAACGATGAGACTAACAACGGCAATTCCGAGCGCAACAGTAGATGCGGTCCAGTAAAACGCGTCGCTCCACCAAGTCGCCAGTCGTTCGCGATGCCAGATAAATTCTCCGCGCCAGAAACTTGCAATCAACTCACTCCAGAAATCCTTGGCGCCGCTCAGCGTGAAAATTGGATGCGACCACCAGTCGGCGAACGCCTTTGGTGTCCAGCCTAACAATTCTATTTTCGATTTGGTCGCGATCAGATCGCCGAAGTGATTCCCGTTCCACGCAAACCAGATCCCGAGCGGGACGGCGGCGGAAATGGCGAATGCAGCGAAGATCGACAACGCGCGTTGTGCGGCTCCATTTCGTGCCAATTGCCCGGCTTTGAAAATTCCCGCCAACGCTATGACAACTAACAACGGCAGGTTCGCGGTCTTGATCAAACACGTCGCAGCTGTCGCGAGGCCCAGCCAAACCGCGATCATCATATTCGGACGCTCGGATTGCCATAGCGCAATGAGTGCGATTAAGGCGAATCCGAATGCGACGGGCGACATCGCGTCGCCCTGAATGGAATAGAACGAGCTTTGCGGCCAGATCGCCAGCAGGGTCGCAGTTGCCACTGCCGGAAATTTTTTCGCCGGAAAAACGAGCCGCGCTGTTTTGTATCCAAGCCAAACTAACGCAGCCGCGAAGGCGACGTTCAAAAAACGCGCCCAATAGAGCGAGGATAAACCCCGGAAACCGATAGACCGCCCGAAATCGAACCAGACGCCCGCGAACGCATAATAAAGCGGCGGCTCGCCCGATTCGTGGTTTAGACGCGATTCCCAAAACGGGGCTTCGTTGTCGAGAATTTTCTGCCGCTCGTCAGGCTGCAAGAGCCAATTGGGCGGTGGATATTCGCCGCCGTACTGCTCCGGCTGAACGAAATACTCCGGCGAACTATAGACCGCGATATTGAGCGCGGCTTCGGAATCGAACGGTTCAATTCCGCGTGGTGGTTTGCCCTGCGCGTATTTCACTACAAGATCGACATGCGCCTGTTCGTCGACGTTGTTGAAGAACGGAAATCCCGCGGCAAAGATGAAAACACGGATTGCGGCGGCCGCACATAGCGCGAGCACGACCCAGCGTAATCGTTGTTCCGGTTTCGTCACGGCATCTGCGACGCGAATCGCTGTTTAATCACGGTGAGCGTGCCATGTTCGGTAACGTCCGGCGGTGCGCCGCCTTTTTGGGCGAGCGTGGTATTAATTTCCTCGCGATACGGTGATCGGGTTTCGATCACAAACACTGCCCGGTCCTTATCGCTCGGTTCCGGTTTCGGAATGGATGGCGGATAAACTGGGCGATCGACGCCAAAGATCGATTCGGACGCAATCAGTTTTTCGTTTGTTTCGAAAATCAGCGGATAAACAAACGAGATCGTGGTCCACACGGCGTTGATGTTGTTTTGTTCGAGATCTTGTTTGACCGCGTCGATGTCCGCACCGGACACGCGCATCATTTGGTGATCCTGCCGGTTGGGCGAAAGGGTGAGTGTTTCGATTTGGTTGTGCGTCGCGGTGCTGATGATTGCCTCGGCACCGCAGACAATCGGTGCCAGGAAAATCAGCGCGCCGAGCCAGCGCGCCAACATTTGGTTCTTGGCGAACAGGCGTTCTACGCAGCGCGCGAGCAGGATCGACATAAAGAATGTTCCGCCAAGAAAATATCCGGGCACGCGGACTGGTGCGATGATGTACGGAACAAAGCTCACGCCGATGAGCAACAGCATCAGCAAGTCTTTGGTCGTGTCGTTTGTAAAGAATCCCGAACTGAATGCACTGCGAATCGATTTCCACCAGAGCGCCCCCCATACGGCGACGATTAAAGCAATGACGCTTGCGAAATACAAAACGTAGCCCGTCCATTTTGTTTCGGGGTAATACCAAAGCACAGTGTCGGCGCTGAAAAACTTGGGCATCTCGTGCAAAATGATTTCGCGCCAGGCAGACCACCCAAAGCGCGTCGCGAGTCCGCCGGCCTCCGGCTTTTCGAAAAATAGAAAGTGCCAGTTCCGGAACGAATGACTCAGGTTCCAGCAGATCGCGGGCGCATAACCGAGTGCAAAGCCGCCAAGTCCCATGCCGAAACCAGCCATTGAAAACTTGCGCCGTAGCACAAGTAGAATCCAAAGCGCCACGATCGGAATCAGAAGAAGCTCCATTCCCCAAAAACTGATTCCGCAGAGCAAACCGAAGAAAAAAATGGCGCGTGCGTGCGGCGAGTTTTGTTTCTCGATCGTCAGGAAAACAATCATCAGTGCGGGAATCAGGAGAAAGTAGAAAGCGTAACCACGCGGCTGGAAATGCCATTTTAGCAATCCAGGCCAGAGGGCGAAAATCAAACTCGCCAAAGTCGCAACGCGGATCGAATAAAGCTTGGTTGCCATGACATAGAGCAGAGTCAGGCAGGCGAGCGACAAAAGGACCGTCGGAATTTTCAGCGCGACTACACCGACCCCGAATAACAAAAATGGAAAGACAGCGAGATAGGCTTCCCACGCGCAGGAGGCGTTGTAGGAGATTCCGTAAAAATAAAACGGAAACGCGCGGCCTTCGGAAATGTGTTTCGCCATCAACCCGATAATCGCCTCGTCGCTGGTGAGGTGCGTTTGGGACAAAAACAAAATCGCAAACCGAACCGTGGCCGTTCCAACGAGAATCAGAATGAAAGGGAGATGACGGCGCATCGGTGGCGACTCTTAAGGCCGGGCAAGCGCGCGCGTCAACGACGATGTCGATCTTTGAAGATGCCGACGCGCGAAAAAGGATTAGCTGCCGAATTATTCAGCTGCGATCAGGAGCGTTGATTGCCCGCTAACGGTGGCAATCCAGGCCTTAGCTTTATGATCGGCTCGCTCCCACGCCGGCTTGTTCGGATCCTTTGTCCACGGTCGTCCGTTGCTGCTTCCTTCGAGGAACGCATCTATCTCTGGTTGAGACAGCGCCACCTGGTCTGTCCGCGCGTAACTTTCCGCCAGACTCAAATGATTGAGAAACTGAACCAAAATAGCGTATTTGCCTTTTCCGTAGACCTTCGTGGTGATGCCTCTTTTGTCGGGGACGCCCTCCTTTACCGGTGTTCCAAAAAGCTTTTCGATTTGCTGCTCGTCGTCGCCCAGCGCCGCGGAGATCCGCGAACTGAAGAACGCGGTTAAGATCGAAATTATTACGAGGGTGCGTTTCATTATCAGAGGCGGTTCTATCTCATGGTGCGACAACTGGCAAGTTCCTGCGCTGTGAGCGCTCCTACTTCTTTGACGCAACCCGCTTGAGCCGAAAGCCGTCTTTCATCGCGCCGTAGTTGCTCGCGTGCTCGACGAGCCCGACGCCTTTCTTCCACACAAACTTTGTGTAATGACCTGAATCGTGACTGGTCATGTAAGTGCACTCGTCGCCTTTGACTGCGATCTCGGTCGTGTAAGGACCTTCCTCGAACTTCGATTTGCCATTGGCGATCGCGCGGATGTCGCCTTGTTCAAAATTGGGAGCCTTATCCATCGCGGAGATTTTTTTCGCAGCCGCGTCATTGTCCTCCTCGTTTAATAGAAAGATGCGATCATCGGTCGCGATAAAATATTGCGGCCGGATCTCTCTCTTTTGCTCGGCCCGGGATTTCAGATCGACAAATTCGATTTTGAAAATCGCGCCCCAACGCATGCTCGCGATGCGAGTCGTAATCATGCGAGCGGTCAGCGGGATTTCGCCGTTGGTGTATTCATCATTCCATTCGTTGCCGCGAACGCTGGCCGACACCGGCCTGTCATCTTTCGCGTTGAGAAAAGGATTGGCCGCGAACGTCGGTACAGCCAACAAGATCGACATCACCGCAACGAAACTGCAAACGGGACTCATTCCCACGATTCTAACGGGAGATGTCTTGACACCGCACGTAAGAAATTCTGAACCTAACGGTTATGCAAAAGCCGCTGGGCCTTTTCCTCGCAATTGGATTGTCTGTCGGATTGCCACAAAGTCCGGCGCAGGATGCTGGGAAATGGGAAAAAATTGCCGACGTATCGCCTGACAAAAAGTTAGGTGTCCGGATCACGTGCGAAAGCGAACCGGACGACTCCAAAAAAATCGATCCCGATTCGATCGCTGCGGTCGAGCTCGTTGCGCTGCCGTCAAAGAAACGCGTGATGGAACTCTCTCGAAACTACGACGGCGCTCCCGCCAAGATCTTTTGGTCGCAGGACTCGAATTGGTTCGCGCTGGCCGTATCGGAAGGTCCGCGCGTTACCGAGACATCAGTCTTTCATCGCGATGGCAACGAGTTCGAAAAACTCGACGCCGAGGACCTGAGAGTCGAAACCAAAGGAGATGTCCGGAATGAATACATCGAACCTGTCCGATGGCTGAAACCCGGGACGCTACTTCTCAAGCAAATAACAATCTTCCGCGGCGAGGCCGGCGATTCTACGATTGAATTCACCGTTCGGTTCTATCAGTACGGAAAATTTCGCGTCATCGGCAAGAAGAAGCTCCAAAGCAAAGGCGAGTAGGAAGCTTCGATCACACGCCGCAACCGATCGAAAGTAACGTCTCAACTTTGTTCGCCTCGCAGCGCCAGGTTATGGCCGTCGCTCTTTGATCGACAATAAGACAGCCGAGACAACTTCGGCGGGCGGTTTGGCGCCGAGATTACGTTTCCCGTGAAGATGAACACTCAAGGCGTCGGTGGTTTTTCGACGATAATCGAGACGCGGCGGTTCTTGGCTCGGCCAATCGGATTGTCGCTGCCATCGGGGTTCGTATTCGGTGCTACCGCATTTTGTTCGCCGAAACCTTTTGCTGAAATTGCCGCCGGAGCGACGCCGCCATTTTTCGTCAGCCAGTCCTTTACTGACATGGCGCGATCTTTTGACAACTGAAGGTTCGTCGCCTTTGCGCCTTTGGAGTCGGTGTAACCTTCCACCGTCACGGTGCTGTCGGGAAAAAGCGAAAGAACCGTAGCCACTTTTTTCAATGATTCCTCGGCCGCGGGTTTCAATGCCGCCTGGCCGTAATCAAACAACACATCGCCGGACAAATTGATGCTCATCGAGCGCGCGCCTGCCTGCTGTAGTTCCTGGCGCGCCTTTTCCAGCTCTAATTCCTTTTGCTGCAGCTCGACGCTCCTTTTCTCCAGCGCAATCCGTTGCCGTTCCAGTTCGGCCTGTTTCTTTGCAATCGCCGCCTCTGGATTGTTCTGCGCGAAAACTGTGGTGCTACCGGCGAGCGAAGCGACAACCAACGAAACTTGGAAAAGGCGAGGCAATACCATCGCCGGCAAAATTACTATGGTCGTCGTTCCTTGATCGAGCTTAAAATGTCCGCGGTTGCCTCGGCGCGCGATTTGGCGCCGAGATTTCCTTTGCCGTGAACACGGACGCTAACGGCGTTTGCTTCCATATCGCGTTTACCAATCACAAACATGGTGTGGATTTTCATCTGCTCGGCGCGCTGGATTTTGCCGTTGATCTGGTCGGTACTCTTGTCGATCTCCGCGCGGACTTGATGTGCGCGCAGCTCGTTGAAGATCGACATCGAATAATCGACCAGTTTCGCGTCGTCGCCGATGGTGAGGATGCGAACTTGCTCGGGCGAGAGCCACAGCGGGAAGTTCCCGGCGTAGTGCTCGATCAAAAATCCGATGAAGCGTTCGTGGGTGCCGAGTGGCGCGCGATGAATGCAGAGCGGTGTTTTCTCCGTGTTGTCTTTGTCTTTGTAGCGCAGATCGAAACTCCGCGGTTGCGCGAAATCAACCTGGTTCGTGGCGATTGAAAACTCGCGCCCGATCACGCTCCAGACTTGGACGTCGATCTTCGGTCCATAAAACGCCGCTT
>DASZJH010000141.1:0-9549 GCA_035948375.1 Chthoniobacterales bacterium | reverse complement strand
GGCCTCCTGAACTTGATGGTAACACTTTCGGAAAAACAGGGGTTGGCTACGTCGCCGCGGCCGGCATTGAATCGATAGAGTCGGTGCCTTCAACAACGGGAACACTCTGGATCAGGGAATCGAGCTTATTTAGATCAACCGGTTTTACCAGGTGATGCGCGAATCCGACGTCCCGGCTTCTTCGCACATCTTCATCCATTCCGTAGCCTGACAGCGCGATCCCATAAATTGCTCGCCCCGCGCGCAACGTCTGAAAGAGCTCGTTGCCAGTGCCGTCCGGTAGTCCGATGTCGCTGACCAGGACATCAAATTCTTTAATCGCGGCCAGATCGAGCGCGGAACGGACATTGTAGGCCGGATGAACCTCGTAGCCGCGGCGCCGCAACATTTGGGTAAGAGAACGGTTCGTGTCTTCATGATCCTCGACCAGGAGCAGGCGGACCGACTTCCGCTTTGTGGCAGCGCGTGGCAGAGAGGCGGCTTCGGGAATCGCGTCTTGTTCGCATGTGGGAAAGAGAGCAGTGAACTTTGATCCGCGGTCGCGGCCGCCGCTGTGAGCGTTAATCGAACCTTGATGGGCTTCGACTAGGGCCTTGCTGATGGCCAGACCAAGACCGAGGCCACCGAGTTGGGTCCTGCCACCTTGCTCGAACGCGTGGAAAATTGTGGGCAAAACTTCGGGATCGATTCCGCAACCCGAGTCTTCCACTTCGAGTTGAAATTGCCCCTTACTGGTGTTGCTCGTGCGGATGCCAAGCTTGCCGCCATTAGCGGTGAATTTGACGGCGTTCTTGATCAGGTTCCAAAAGATTTGCTGGAGCCGCGCTGGATCTGCCCGGAGATAGACCGTAGTCGCGGCCAGCTCAGTCCGGAGTTCGAGTTTCTTCGCCTCGATTTCCGATTGGCAAATATCGAGCGCATTTCGCAAAAGGGAGTGAGCATCTACAATCTCAAAACTAAGTTGCACTTTCCCTTTGCCAATCCGGGTCAGGTCGAGAAGATCGTCGATTAGCCGCGCCTCAAGTTCGACGTTGCGACGGATGAGTTGAAGAGACTCGCGCATACTTTCCGGAACTTTGCCGTCGCACTCGAGCGTCGAGACTGACGCCAGGACCGGGGTGAGGGGAGTTCGCAATTCGTGACTAAGCATGGCGAGGAACCTGTCCTTGGCCGCGCTTGTCCGTTCGGCTTCAGCACGTGCGTGTTCGGCAATCGCCTGTTCGCGAATCAGATTTTCGCGTTCCTCAGCCTGGCGCTTGATTTGCTCGGTCTTCTTGAAAAGATCGACAAACACCGAAACCTTGGCGCGAAGAATGTCGGGAACGACCGGTGTGAGAATATAATCAACCGCGCCTAACGAATAACCGCGCGAGATGTGGTTGACAGTGTCGTTAACGGCGCTCACGAAAATGATAGGCGTTGTTTCGCATCGCTGCCGTTGCCGAATCAAGGCAGCGGTTTCAAAGCCATCCATGCCGGGCATGTTCACATCAAGTAGGATGGCGGCGAAGTCCCGTTGCAGCAGATGACGAAGAGCTTCCTTACCGGATCGCGCACAGACGATTTCCTGATTTAGTTCCGCCAGCATCACTTCGTAAGCGAGCAATTTGTCAGTACGATCGTCCACCACGAGAATGCAGACTTTCTCGCCTGCTGAATGAGTCTTGGACTTGTTTTCTGCCATTAGCGAACCAACCAGTTTCGTAGGAGGGATAGTAACTCTTCGGTTTCCACCGGTTTGGCGATGTAATCGCTCGCGCCGGCGTCGATGCACTTTTCGCGGTCGCCCTTCATTGCTTTCGCAGTCAAGGCAACAATCGGCAGCTCGCTAAAGTTATAGCGCTGGCGAATCGCGCGCATGGTGTCGTAGCCATCCATTTCTGGAAGCATGATGTCCATCAGCACCAAATCGATATCTCGCGCTTTTTCGAGCGCTTCGATACCCGCCTTACCGGTCTCAGCCGAAATAACGTTGATCTTGTATCGCTCCAACAGACTCGTCATTGCAAAGATGTTTCGAATGTCATCGTCCACGATGAGAATTTTCTTGCCGACCAGGATCTCGTTCGGGTCGTGTAATCGTCGCAGGAGATCGCGCTTGTCCGCCGGCAGTTTCGACACGTCGCGATGCAGCCAAAGCGCCACTTGGTCGAAAAGTCGTTCCGGACTGCGGACGTCTTTCACAATAATTGTTTGAGCGAGTCGATTTAGTTCTTCCTCTTCTTTACGCGACAAATCTTTTCCTGTGTAAATGATTACCGGCAGTTGCTGGTGTTCGGCGCGAATCTTCTCGATCAACTTGAAGCCGGAAACATCTGGCAACATCAGATCGAGAATCACGCAACTCATTTCCTGATCGCGAAGGGCGCTCAATCCTTCCGTTCCGGTGGGAGCTTCGATGACTTCGATGCCATCTCCCACCAACTCGCGGATGGCCGTGCGTTGGGCAGCGTCGTCGTCGATAATAAGGAGTTTCTTCGGTTTCGACGACGCGATCCCCGCTGCCCTGGCAAACAGACTTCGGATGGCGGCCGAACCAATCGGTTTCTCCAAGGCCGCCATCGCCCCGTGCTTGAGCGCGCTTTGCAAACCAAACTTAGGTCTTGCGAATGCGATGATGGGAATATGCCGGATGCTGAGATCGGACTTTATTCGTTCCAACAGCTTGCTGCCGTCGATGTCGGATAGCTGAAAATCGAGCGCAATTACGATCGGCTTATAATCGCGGGCCAGCCCTGCCGCGATGCGTCCTTGCGGAGTAACAATCGCTTTCACTCCAGCTTCATGAGCGGCGTCGAGCAACCATTGGGCGTCTGCGCGATTCTCTTCGATAATCAGAATAGTCTTATCGGACGGCAAAATGCCGAAGCGATCATCCGGAATCGAGGCATCCGTGAACACGCCAGGCGCCGGTTCGCGTCGCTTACCGTCGGGCAAAGCTGCGACAGCGGGGCGTAGAGCCGCGCCAATCTTTTCTTTTTCCCCGACCGAGTAAGAATCTGGCAAAAACAAAGTGAAGGTGCTGCCCTGATCTTCCTGACTCTTGAGCGTGATCTCTCCGCCAAGCAGCCGCGCAAGCTCCCGGCTAATCGCTAATCCGAGCCCGGTGCCGCCATAGCGCCGGCTCGTGCTCCCATCGGCCTGTTGAAACGCCTCGAAAATTGTTGCCTGCTTCTCCGCGGGAATTCCAATTCCGCTGTCGCTTACCGAAAAAGCGAATACCGCTTTCGCGCGCCTTAGCGACGGATGCTCGGCGCTCCAGCCATCAGAAACCGGTGCTACTCGCAACTCAACGTGGCCGCTCTCGGTGAACTTGAACGCGTTGGATAACAGATTTTTCAAAACCTGATCCAGTCGCTGGGCGTCGGTATAAATCGCTGGCGGCAATTTGTCGTCGATGTCGATCTTGAACGTTAGCCCTTTGTTTTCGGCGACGTGGCCAAAGGTTCGTTCCAAATTTTGCTGCATCTCCTGGAAACGAACTTCGCCGACATCGACCGTAACGGTGCCTGACTCGACCTTAGACAGATCGAGGATGTCGTTGATCAACTTCAGCAGATCGACCCCGGAATCGCGAATCGTTCTCGCGAACTCGACCTGTTTCGGGCTCAAGTTGCCTTCCGGGTTGCTTGACAATTGATCCGCCAGGATGAGCAGGCTGTTGAGTGGTGTGCGCAATTCGTGCGACATGTTCGCCAGGAACTCGCTCTTGTAGCGCGAGGTCAGGGAAAGCTGCTGCGCTTTGTCTTCCAGCGCCTGGCGCGCTTGTTCGACTTCGCGGTTTTTCCTTTCCACTTCCGCGTTTTGCTCGACCAGTTGGCGCGCTTTTTCTTCCAGTTCCTGGTTTGTTTGCTGCAATTCCTCCTGCCGGTTCTGCAATTCGGCGGCGAGCGATTGCGATTGTTTGAGAAGATCTTCCGTCCGCGTGTTCGCTTCGATCGTATTGAGAACGATGCCGATGCTCTCCGTCAGTTGATCGAGAAACGCCTGGTGGGTGGAATTAAACTGTTCCGCCGACGAAAGCTCCATCACGGCTTTGACCTGGCCTTCAAACAGAATCGGGAGCACGACGATGTTTCTTGGTCGCGCTTCGCCCAACCCGGAACTGAGTCTCACATAATCGTCCGGCACATTCGTTATCAGAATGCGCTCCTTTTCCAGAGCGGCCTGTCCGACCAATCCTTCGCCGAGTTTGAATCGGCTGTTAACGCCTTGGCGATCGCGATACGCGTAACTGGCGAGCAACTTCAGTTCCGGCTCGTTGCGGTTGCCGTCTATAATATAGAAGACTCCCTGCTGGGCCGACACGACCGGGGCCAATTCGGAAAGAATCATCCGAGCGACCGCGAGCAAATCACGCTGGCCTTGGAGCATTCGGCTGAACTTTGCCAGATTGGTCTTGAGCCAGTCCTGCTCGTTGTTGCGAGAGGTTGTGTCTCGCAAATTGCGAATCATTTCGTTGATGTTGTCTTTTACAAATGCGACTTCGCCCTGAGCGGCAACTTGAATTGAACGGGTCAAATCGCCTTTGGTGACCGCGGTCGCAACGTCAGCGATCGCGCGCAGCTGAGACGTAAGATTGCCAGCAAGCTGGTTCACGTTGTCGGTGAGGTCCCGCCATGTTCCGGCCGCTCCCGGAACGTTCGCCTGGCCTCCAAGTTTTCCTTCCACACCGACTTCGCGCGCCACCGTAGTGACCTGGTCAGCGAAAGTGGCAAGTGTGTCGATCATGCTGTTGATGGTGTGGGCCAGCGCGGCGATTTCACCTTTCGCTTCGAGGAATAGCTTTTGTTTGAGATCGCCATTTGCGACCGCCGTTACGACCTTGGCAATGCCGCGCACTTGGTCGGTGAGATTGCCCGCCATGAAATTCACTGAGTCGGTCAGGTCTTTCCAAGTGCCGGCTACGCCGCGCACGATTGCTTGTCCGCCGAGTTTTCCTTCGGTGCCCACTTCGCGGGCGACGCGGGTCACTTCCGAGGCGAACGAGTTCAGTTGGTCCACCATCGTGTTGACGGTGTTCTTCAACTCGAGAATCTCGCCCTTAACATCGACCGTGATCTTTTTCGACAGATCGCCAGTCGCGACCGCCGTCGTCACTGCGGCGATATTGCGCACCTGCGCGGTTAGGTTGCTCGCCATGAAATTGACCGAATCGGTGAGATCTTTCCAAGTTCCGGACACACCTTCTACTCGCGCTTGACCGCCGAGCGCACCATCGGATCCCACTTCACGGGCCACGCGCGTCACTTCCGAAGCGAACGAGCGCAATTGGTCCACCATGGTGTTGATCGTATCTTTCAGTTCGAGAATTTCGCCACGAACATCCACCGTGATTTTTTTCGAAAGGTCTCCGTTTGCGACGGCCGTCGTCACCTCGGCGATGTTACGCACCTGACCGGTGAGGTTGCCGGCCATCGAATTCACCGAATCAGTAAGGTCTTTCCAAGTGCCCGCGACTCCGCGCACGTTCGCTTGACCGCCGAGGCGTCCATCAGTTCCTACTTCCCGGGCCACGCGCGTGACTTCCGAAGCGAACGAACCGAGCTGATCCACCATCGTGTTGATCGTGTTCTTTAGCTCGAGGATCTCGCCTTTGACGTCGACGGTGATCTTTTTGGAAAGGTCACCGTTGGCGACTGCGGTCGTGACCTCGGCAATGTTGCGCACCTGGCCGGTCAGGTTCCCGGCCATAAAGTTCACGCTGTCGGTCAGATCTTTCCAAGTGCCCGCGACTCCGCGAACGTCTGCTTGTCCACCAAGTTTTCCCTCGGTGCCGACTTCTCGGGCAACACGGGTGACTTCGGCGGCGAAAGAACTGAGTTGGTCCACCATTGTGTTGATTGTGTTCTTCAGCTCTAAAATTTCTCCACGAACGTCGACCGTGATCTTCTTCGAAAGATCGCCGCGGGCGACTGCGGTGGTCACCTCGGCAATATTTCGCACCTGGCCAGTGAGGTTGCCGGCCATGAAGTTCACCGAATCAGTCAAGTCTTTCCAGGTGCCGGACACGCCTTTCACTTCTGCCTGGCCGCCCAGAATTCCTTCTGAACCGACTTCCAAGGCGACGCGCGTCACCTCTGACGCAAACGAACTGAGTTGGTCCACCATCGTGTTGACGGTGTTTTTCAGCTCCAAAATTTCGCCCCTAACATCGACAGTGATCTTTTTCGACAAATCGCCACGCGCGACCGCAGTCGTGACGTCGGCGATATTGCGCACCTGACCGGTGAGGTTGCCGGCCATGAAATTCACCGAGTCCGTCAAATCCTTCCACGTGCCCGAGACGTCGCGCACGTCGGCCTGACCACCGAGTTTTCCTTCCGAGCCTACTTCGCGGGCGACGCGGGTCACTTCCGACGCGAACGAACCGAGACGATCGACTAACGTATTGATGGTGTTTTTCATCTCGAGGATCTCGCCTTTGACATCGACGGTAATTTTCCGAGAGAGATTGCCGTTGGCGATTGCGGTCGTGACTTCGGCGATGTTGCGGACTTGTGCGGTCAAATTGCCGGCCATCAGATTCACGTTTTCGGTCAAATCTTTCCACGTTCCGGCGACGCCTTTGACATCGGCCTGACCGCCGAGTTTTCCTTCCGTGCCGACTTCGCGAGCAACCCGCGTCACTTCGGACGCGAATGAACGCAGTTGGTCCACCATCGTGTTGATGGTGTCCTTCAACTCCAAAATCTCACCGCGAACATCAACGGTGATTTTCTTCGAGAGATCGCCATTTGCCACCGCCGTGGTCACGTCGGCGATATTGCGCACTTGGGCCGTCAAATTGCCCGCCATCGAATTCACGCTGTCAGTCAAATCTTTCCATGTGCCCGCGACGCCTTTGACCTGAGCCTGACCGCCGAGTTTTCCTTCGGTGCCGACTTCGCGAGCAACGCGCGTTACTTCGGACGCGAATGAACTCAGCTGGTCCACCATCGTGTTAATGGTGTTCTTCAACTCGAGAATTTCGCCCTTAACATCGACCGTGATCTTTTTCGACAAATCGCCACGCGCGACCGCAGTTGTAACGTTGGCAATGTTGCGCACCTGGCCGGTCAGATTGCGCGCCATGAAGTTCACCGAGTCGGTGAGGTCTTTCCAGGTTCCGGACACTCCTTCGACCCGCGCCTGTCCGCCGAGAATTCCTTCCGAGCCCACTTCCCGCGCTACTCGCGTCACCTCCGACGCGAATGAACGCAGTTGGTCCACCATCACATTGACGGTGTCCTTCAACTCTAAAAACTCGCCTTTGACGTCGACAGTGATCTTCTTGGTCAGGTTTCCATTCGCGACCGCGGTCGTCACGGTTGCGATGTTGCGGACCTGTGCCGTCAAATTGCCGGCCATCAGGTTTACGTTCTCGGTCAAATCTTTCCACGTGCCCGCGACGCCTTTGACTTTCGCTTGGCCGCCCAGTTTTCCTTCAGTTCCCACTTCGCGAGCCACACGCGTGACTTCCGAAGCAAACGCACCGAGCTGATCTACCATCGCGTTTACCGTCTTCGAAGTATGGAGGAACTCACCCTGGAGAGGACGACCTTCAATTTCACGCGCCATTTTCTTGGAGAGATCACCTTTAGCGACGGCACCGATGACGCGGGACATCTCGCTCGTTGGATGGACCAAATCTCCGATCAAAGTGTTGATGCAGCCGATCGAGTCGGCCCAACCTTCGGAGACGGCGCCGAGAGAGATGCGTTGGCTGATCCGGCCTTCTTTGCCGACGACTCGCCCGATGCGTTCCAGCTCGCGGCTCATTCGTTCATTGATTCCAATCACATCGTTGAAGGTGTCGGCCACTTTGCCCGTAAGGCCGGTCCAATCGTCGGGGAGGCGAACAGAAAAATCTCCGCGTTTGAACGCGGTCAGCGCCACGAGCAATTGCTTTAGCTCGGCGTCTTTGGCGCCGTTGAGTCGGGTGCCGTTACTAGTTCGGGTGATCGATGATGCAGTGGGAGCTTTTTTCATAGAGAGTCAGAGGACTGAATAAGCAGGCAGGGCCGGAAAAAACGGCGCTTACCGTTCGCGAGTATTGATCCAGTAACGTAAACCGCATACACCACGGCCTTGGACGAATCCTCAGGTTCATCACACCGGATCGCAGCAGGCACGAGGCCTGGCGGTAAAAAATTTGCGGGGATTTGGCCGCTGACGCGAACAGAAAACCGCAAGGGAACGCGCTGGCGGGCGATAGGGCCGATTTTGCTCATCATCGCGACATACTTGAGTTATCGAACCCACTTCCTCATCATATTCTGAAAATGGCTTGGCTTGTGATTCTTGTGATTGGCGCATCCAATGCGGATATTTGATTTACGTTCACTATCGTGACGGGCACAACAATTAGAGCACTCTTACGCCCCTGCATGATTTCCACCCGCTGCATCTACCAATCGATGAAGCCAACGGCTCCGTTGCGCTGCAATCTGAGCGAGATTGCCCCCGACCCCGCCGCTCGTCCGCGTCAGCGTTCCACCCGGCGACACGCTTTTGCTCAACATGAAGTTGCCTGGCCCGCCGGGGCATGACGAGTTGTTTTTCATGACGCCGCACTTTGCGATGAACAAACAGCATAGCCGGCGCCGAGCACGACCGACAAAGTCACAGATGTTCTAAGAACTATTGGCAGTTCGGTTAGTATCGACATCGAACCGCCGACAAAGTTCCCACCGACAAAACGAAAACGCACAAGACATCTCCAACCGCCACGCATAAGACCGTGACCAGCGCGTGCAAATGTCATCCCTGCACCTGCCACTGATGGCCCGACGATCAGCTCGTCGGGCCATTTCTGTAATAGAAAATCTCGGAGCCTACGGGGTCCGGTACCTTTTTGTCACTTGCGGCTTTTTGGTAGCCGAAACGGAAAATCTCCTAGTCGCATTTCTCCTGGGTCGAGCCCTTGAAAGCGAGCATTTGGAACCTTTTTGACACTGTGGCAAAATACCGCGCCGAAACCCGCGGGTTTGGGGCAGAAGAGTGGAGGTTACGGACCGTCGTTTGATACCCTTTTGACAACCTAACTCAGAGCTTCTCAAATTTGCGACAAAGTCGGACTCGTTGGCTAACCGGCGAAATTGCCGGTTATCCTATAGTTAGCTAATGCACCCTATTTAAAGGAGATTCCCATGAAACGGACATTCGTCATAACCGTTATTGCCCTTACGGCAACCTCTATCGCCCTAGGGCAAAAGAAGAGTACAAGCAAAGATGAAGGAAGCAGCGTCGAGCACGCCATAAAGCAAGTGGATAATGAACGCATTCAAGCGCAAATTCACGCTGATGCTGCGGCGCTCGACCGCATCTACGCTGACGATTTCATCGGCATAGGCCCAAGCGGCGCGGTCCGTACGAAACCGCAGGTGCTTGCAGATTTCACTTCATATGATTTGAAATTTCAGTCTATCACCACCGACGAGGTGCAGGTGCGAGTGTACGAAAACACGGCGGTGGAGACTGGCCTCTCAACAATGATTGGGCAAGATAAAGGCAAAACTGTTCCCCGTGACAATCGGTTTACCAGGGTATGGGTAAAGCAGCAGGGGC
>DASZJH010000140.1:0-7647 GCA_035948375.1 Chthoniobacterales bacterium | reverse complement strand
GTCTTAAGCAAAATCACCGCGAGTTGTTCGAACGAATCGACTGGAGCACTGAGCGCGTTTTGAATCAGACCATTGAGCGGGCGAAACAGTTTAAGATCGACGTAGAGCTCCTTCCAAGCGGTTACGATGTCGACGATCGCGCGTCTTTGAATCGTTTGTGCGCGGATTTACTCGACGAGCGTACGCCGGCGAATGTAGCGCCGCACACAAGAAAGTTTCTCGCCGACCTAGTGGCGACCAAGGGTGGTCAGCAAATTTTCACAGCCCAATGAGTAAACGCGCGCTTGTAACTGGTGGCGCTGGCCTCATCGGTTCGCACGTCACAGATCTGCTCGTGCGCGAAGGTTGGCAGGTTCGCATCCTCGATAATCTCGAGCCGAACACCCATCGCCGCGGAAAACCGGCGTGGATCAATCCAAAAGCGGAATTCGTCGAGGGCGACATGCGCGACCGCAAAACGATCACCGCCGGGCTCGATAAGATCGACATCGTCTTTCATCAGGCAGCCTACGGCGGTTACATGCCCGAGATTTCAAAATATGTGCACGTAAATTCGTTTGGCACGGCCCAGATGCTCGAAGTGATCCGCGAGAAAAGTTTGCCTATTAGAAAAATCATCGTCGCCAGCTCGCAGGCGGTTTACAGCGAGGGCGCCGGGACATGTCCGAAACACGGTCTCGTTTTTCCCGCCGTGCGACCAGTCGAACAACTGCGGAAAGGCGATTGGGAAGTTCATTGTCCAACTTGCAGCGCTGTCACGAAGAGCGCGCCCACTCCGGAAAATGCGCCGGTCGGAGGCGAAACGGTTTATGGTCTGACTAAAGTCGATCAGGAAAAACTGGTGCTGCTCTGGGGCAAGCAAGTCGAGATCCCCACAGTCGCGCTTCGCTACTCGTGCACTTACGGTCCGCGCCAATCGATATTCAATCCGTATACCGGCGTCATCGCGATTTTCTGCACTCGTTTACTTAACAATCTGTCGCCGATCTTGTACGAAGACGGCGAGCAGACGCGCGACTTCTCATTCGTCGAAGACATCGCGCGCGCGAACTTACTTGCGGCTGAGACCGACAAGCTCGATGGACTCGCGGTCAACGTCGGCAGTGGTGAAGGAACTTCGATCCGAACAATCGCCGAGATTCTCGCCCGGCTGCTCAAGATCGACATCAAACCGGAAGCGCGGGGCGAATTTCGTCCCGGCGAAATGCGTCATCTCACCAGCGATACAAAATTGGTTCGTTCGGCTGGCTACAAACCGCAGGCTAAGCTCGAAGACGGAATCGCGCGCTACATCAATTGGATCCGGTCGCAATCCGACATCCGCGATTACTTCAGTGAGGCCGAGCAAATTCTAAAGAGCAAAGGTATCGTTCATCGAGTAGAAGTGAGGCATGCCTGAGCCCTCCGGCATTCCGGATTTCAATTCTCCGGTTGCTGAGCACGCACGAAAAGATTTTCCGCTTCTTCAAGCGGATGCGAGCGTGGACAAAGCGCTCGAAACAATTCGGCGCGAAGGCATCGGCGAGCGCGTGATTTATTTCTACGCGGTCGATGAACAGAAGAAGTTAGTCGGCGTGGTGCCGACGCGGCGATTACTCACGGCTGCGCCTGAGACAGCGCTGCGCGAGATCATGGTTCCGCGCGTAATCGCGCTGCCGGCGACGGCGACGGTGCTCGAAGCGTGCGAGTTTTTCGTGCTCTACAAACTTCTCGCATTCCCGGTCGTCGATGCCGAACGTCGCGTCATCGGTGTGGTCGATGCCGATGTTTTTACGCAGAGCGTGCTCGAAACAGAACCGGATGAAAGCATCACTGCGCGCGACGATTTCTTCGAAACGCTGGGGTTTCATCTCGCGCAGGTGCGCGATGCTTCGGCGTGGCGCACGTTTCGTTACCGCTTTCCGTGGCTGATGGCGACGGTCGCCAGTGGAACGGCCTGCGCGCTTCTGGCCGGCATGTTTGAAGCAACCCTCTCGCACAGTCTCGTCATCGCATTTTTTCTCACCATGGTCCTGGCGCTGAACGAAAGCGTGAGCATGCAATCAATGAGCGTCACCATCCAGATGTTGCATTCGACGCGCGTGACCTGGCGCTGGTTCGTGCATGCATTGCGACATGAATTCGCGACCGCGCTCCTGCTCGCCATCGGCTGCGGCACGATCGTCACGCTGATCGTTCATGTCTGGCGCCACGATCTTCGCGGCGCTCTCGTCATCGGCGGCAGTATCGCGGCCTCGCTCGTCACCGCTTGCCTCTTCGGACTCGCCGTGCCGTCGTTGCTTCATCGCTGGAAGTTCGATCCGAAAATTGCGGCTGGGCCGATCACGCTCGCGCTGGCCGATTTCTTTGCGCTCACTTTGTATTTCACGACCGCGTGGCTGGTCCTGCGATGAGCGCAGTCTCCGTCGTCATTCCGGCGTTGAATGAAGAGGAACCGATCGCCGATGTCGTGAACGAATGCTTGGCCACGAAAATTCCGAGCGAAGTGATTGTCGTCGATAACGGAAGTAACGACGCAACTGCGGAACGTGCGAGCGAGGCTGGAGCGCACGTCGTGAGCGAGCCACATCCTGGTTACGGCCGGGCTTGCGCCGCCGGCGTGCGCGCGGTTTCGGCGGCATGCGAGATCATTGTGTTTCTCGATGGCGACGGCAGCGATTGCCCCGCATTCATGTCGCAACTTGTCGATCCAATTGCGACCGGAAAATTTGATTTCGTGATCGGTTCGCGCACCCGCGGTCAACGGGAACCGGGCAGCATGAATTTTCAGCAAATCTTCGCCGGCCGATTCGCTGGCTCGCTGATGTCGATCTTGTACAGCGTTCGCTACACCGACATGTGTCCGTTCCGCGCGATCCGGCGCGATTCGTTTGAGAAATTGTTGATGAAAGAAGAGACCTACGGCTGGAATCTGGAGATGCAGATGAAAGCGGCCCGCGCAGGGCTGCGCATTCTCGAAGTTCCGGTGAATCATCGTTGCCGCACCGGCGGCATCTCCAAGGTTTCCGGTACATTCCGCGGCACGTTCATGGCCGGCGCGCGGATCTTGGCAACCTTTGTGAAAATCGCTTTGAAGTTGTAGCGGCGTTCGCCGCGGCGAACGCCGAACTAGTAAACAGGTGCTTGGCACAAGCGCCTCTACAACTCTAGGATCGGCGATCGAATCATGAGCAAGTCGAAAGCGTTCACGACCGGATTACTGGCCGGACTCGTCGCCGGAATCGCGATGACCGTGGCGATGTTCTTCCTCGCGTGGTTTGGAATCGCGACGCCACTCGCGATCATTGGGGATCGGCTTTCGGTCTTCATCAAACCCGGACCGTTCCTCGCGCTAATGGGTCGAGTCGGCGGTTACAATCATCTCAAACAACTCGGCGTCGGCTCGACGGTAGCCGGCCAATTGTTGGTCAGCACGCTCGGCGGCGCGCTGTTTGGGCTGTTGATGCGCTACAATCCGAAAAAGCGCGTCACCGCCTGGACGTTGTCGATCTTCGTTGCCTTGCCCATGGTCGCGCTCGCGATTCTTCTCTGGCCGGTTCTCGGCACGAGCTACATCGGGTTTCCGATTGAATCGGCGCGGTTGATCACGCTCATCGGTTTCGCGCTGAGCGTTTTGGTTTTTGAACGAACACTCGTTGGCGGATTTCATTTTCTCACGCGGGCGGCGAGTGAAAGCGGACCCGTCGAATTTTCTCCGCCAATCGGACGCCGCGCGCTAATTTTAGGCGGACTCGGCGTGCTGATCGCCGGCGGCGGCGCTGGATTGTTACGAAAACTTTATCACGCGGCCACGTTCATGTACGACGGCACGCAGTACAAGGGCCTGGTCGTTCAGCCGATCACGCCGAACGGTTTGTTTTATTGTGTGACCAAGAACGTGATCGACCCGCGCGTGAACGTCGATCTTTGGCATTTGGAAGTGAACGGCTTCGTTCAAAATCGCGCGACCTATCGGTTCCAAGACTTGAAGACGTTAACCACTGTCGAACAGGAGACGACGCTCATGTGCATTAGCAACGGACTCGACGCCGGCCTGATGAGCAACGCTCTTTGGACAGGCATCGCGCTGCGCGACATTCTAGAGACGGCCGGCCCGCTGGCGAGCGCGGCGCGAGTGCGTTTGTCGGGCGTCGACAATTATACCGACACGATTCCGATCAAGAAGGCGCTCGACCCAACAACGATCCTCGCCTGGCAAATGAACGGGCAAGATTTGCCGGGTCGGCACGGTTATCCGTTGCGCGCGATCGTCCCCGGCTATTTCGGCGAGAAACATGTGAAGTGGCTGACTCGCATCGATCTCCTCGGGCCGGAAGCGAAAGGCTTTTATGAAACTCAAGGCTGGGGCCCGGACTTCATTGTGCCGACACGATCTCGAATCGATGTTCCTTACCACGAGTCGCATTTTTCGTTAGGCCAACTCGCCGGCACGCCGATTCAAATCAAAGGCGTCGCCTTTGGTGGTGATCGCGGCATTTCCCGCGTTGAAATCAGTGATGATGATGGCGAAACCTGGACCGATGCGAAGATCGATTATCCCGGAACGAAATTAACCTGGGTGCTTTGGAGTTACGATTGGAAACCCGAAGGCGCCGACGATTACACTCTCGTCGTCCGCGCGACCGACGGCGAAGGCGAAGTCCAGGTATTCGAAGAAGACCGGGGTTGGTTCTCCGGCGTCACCGGGTTTCATAAGATTCTAGTCCACGTCATCGCCTGAGGTTGACATTAGTTCTGGCATTTCGGGCACCAGGCGGTGGTGCGGCCACCGACGGTGGCGTGGCGAAGCGGTAAGCGGTGAATCGGGCAGATGCCGTTGCGTTTCCATTTTTGGTGAATCAGCCAGTTCTTGGGCGGATCGGAGAAATCTTTGCCGAGCATCTCTAGCGATCGACGGACAACCCACTTGGTTGTGCGGAAAATCGCGGCGCGTTCATCGGCAGCTAGTTTCCGGATTCGTTTCGCGGGCAAAACTTTTGCGCGCCAGAGAATTTCGTCGGCCATCCAGTTTCCAATTCCGGGAAAACCGTTTTGCATGAGCAGCGCGGCTTTGATCGGCGCTTTCCGATGTCGATCCAGGAATCGGTTGAAGAATTTCTGATCGAATTCGCGGGAGTCGATTTCCGGCGGACGATTCCTCCACCAATTGGGCTCGTCGTTGCCGTGATGAAAACGAATCTGACCGAGCTGGCGGGGATCGGTGAAGACCAGCGCGCGGTCTCGTTGATACAAAACGAGATGATCGTGTTTGCCGGGCTTAAAATCAGTCGACTCGACATGCGTCTTTCCAGTCATGCCGAGATGAATCCCGAGCCAGCTCCGAAAGCTTTCGCGAGCCCCGATTATTTCCGGGTTGTCGCCGGAAAACTCGAAAAGCATTTGTTTGCCGCTGCGTTTTGATCGCAGCAGCACTTGTTCGATCAAATTTCGGCGGAGCGCGTCGCTATCGGTTCCGCGAAGGACATATTTCCGTGCGTGCGCCTTAACATCGACAATCTCGTGGCCGAGTCCGGCGTCCCATTGTTTGCGAAACCATTCAACCTCAGCCAGCTCGGGCATGCATTAACATGCTTCAATCGCAAGAGCGGCTGTCAATTCAATCGGAACGGAAAGATCGTGGACAATCCAGCGATCCTTTGGTCGCCTCGCTGACTGGACATCAAACGGAACAGCGTTCGCCGGCAGTTCGAAGTTTGCCAAATCGTGGCGCAATCCTTCGCCGGTCGCTTTGACGTAAGCTTCTTTGCGCGTCCACATCCGTAAGAATGCGTCACGGCGCTTCAACGGATTTAGAATTGCGTTCCAGATTTCGAGCTCGGATGTGGAAAGAACGCGCGCGGCGAGTTTCGATAATGATTCGTCGTCATCTGGAAGCGATTCGGGAGATTCTAAATCGATTCCCAATTCATGATCCCAACTGATTGCAATCAACACCCAGCCTGCAGCGTGAGAAAGATTAAACTTCAAACGTCGCTCGTCGTGCGGACTTTTGCGGAGTTCTGGCTTTCCCTGCGCTGATTCTTCGAAGACGAGCGCGTTCGCCGGACGGCCCAAAGCTTCGCCAAGGACAAGACGAAGGAAGCCGTGAGCGGAAACGTAGCGATGTCGATCTTGCATTGAGCGAAACTTTTCGGCGCGGTTGCGCTCTGACGTATCGAGGAACTCGACAAAATGCTCAGTTTCTTTCGGTGAGACGGAATCGAGATGGGCAACCCAGATTTGGACATCGCTTTCCGGAGACGACAACGGCTTAAGACGTTGCCGCGCTTCTGAGATGGTTTCTGTTGAAGCGGCGCAGTTCATTTTCGAGAACTAATTTCTTCGGGAACCGAAGACCGTGGCGAGCGTGGATTCACCAAAACCCGTCGCAGGCAACGATCGATTGTTTCCGCCAAGGGAACCACGTGCGCGGTGATGCATTCGAGATGGCTGCCCTTTAGTTGATATACCGTGGCCTTATGCGCGAGCCGCCGCCATGCGCGGTCGAGATGATCTCCGCGTTCCAGCAAATCTTCGGAAAGCAGCACGGACATTGGGCGACGGTAAGGCTTTGGCCGATAACCTGTGGCGGCCCAGAGAAAACTTGAAGCCACGTCGCGTTCCGGCATTCGCGGATCTTGGACAATCGATGTCGTTGACGGCTGACGAGACGAAGTAGATACGATCCGATTGCGGATTTTGCGCATCACGGAACGGAATTTTTCGGACAGATCCAGTTTCCACCACCAACCAAATTTTGCCCGAAGCAGCGCCCACTGCCGAAATCGCTCCAGTTGCGTTGCGTCGTTCCACTTGAACAATCGAGCAACAATCTCACAAAGACGGTGCACCGCTTGCATCGGCTTGTCTCGCGGTTCGGCATCGATCAGGACCAACATTTCGACGGTTTCGCCGCTCGCGATGATCTGCTGCGCCAGCTCATACGCGACGATGGCACCGAGACAGAATCCTCCAATGATGTAAGGCCCGTTCGGCCTAACCGAACGTATCGCCTCCAGATGTGCCGCGGCCATTTGTTCAATGCCGGGGGTCTGTGATAAATCGCCGACTTGGTGCGGCGGTAGAACGTAAAGGGGTTGATCCTCTCCCAAAGCTCGCGCCAGCTTCAACGTATAGAATCCGCCGCCAAGGAGATCGCCGTGCAAATAGAAGAACGGAGTGCGCGATCCGCGTTCTTGAATCGTCAGCAAGCTGGCTGATTCGTCGATTACTTCGCGCACGATCTCTGCGGCCAAGGCTTCGATCGTGGGATTCTTCGAGAACGGTGACGACGGATCAATTGTCGTGCCGCAAAGATCTTCGGCGCGTTGCAACACGCGCGCCGCCAACTCAGGATTGCCGCCAAGTTCAAAAAAGTTGTCTCGGATTCCAATTCCGCGGACACCGAGCAGTTCTTCCCAAATAGCGATGAGTTCCAGTTGAAGGCTCAGATATGGACGCACCTTTTGTTTCGAGCGGCGCCGGCGCTTTCCAACCCAGCGCGCGATCGCATCCGGATATTTCTCTTCCAGCAATTTCGCCATCGCAGCCACGGTTGGCGCCTCGATGAAAATTGAAGGCGACAGACGCTGACCAAGACATTCCGACAGTTGATTTACTACGCGCAGTCCCGCCAACGAATGACCTCCCAGGTCGAAGAAGCTCTCA
>DASZJH010000139.1:0-11426 GCA_035948375.1 Chthoniobacterales bacterium | reverse complement strand
GGCACGACCGCGGCCGAGTGCTTCCGAAATCCCTTTGAACACGGCCGCGTACTTTCCTTTCGGCGATTGCCACGGCTCTTCTTTAACCTCGTTGACGTTTACCTTGTTCATTCCTCGCCGTCGAAGTAATCGGCATCCGTTGCTTTCACGATCACTTCCTCGCTGCCTTCCTTCCAAACCGCGAACTTGCCGCTGTCCGGATAAAAACAGGAATCGCCGCGCGGATTATCAGCGATCACGTAATAAACAAAGTCGTCATCGCCCGCGTTGCCGAGCTGGTGCGCTTCGCCCGGTCCGAAGAAAAACGCGTCGCCTGGTCCGACTTCGGTCCAGCCATCTTTGTCGCGAACTTTTCCGTACCCGGAAACGACTAGATAAAATTCCGTCTCACTCGAGTGCGAATGATACGGGCAATACAATTTCCCTTTCGGAATTGAAACAAGTGCGAGGTCAAACGGCCAGCGCTTCGCCGGATCGAGCGATTCCGGATCGCGTCCAAGCGCGACCGAAATGTTCTTCGATCGCCGCCCAAACTTTCCCTTCGGCGACCGTCGCTCCTGCCACTGAACATCTTTCAGATTCACTTTGCGCATAGTTGCCGTACCTAAGTCGCATTATGCGGCGAATTGCGCTGACGTGCTATTACCCACTTCAGTGCTCCGATAATGATGTCAGCATTTATGAAATATCTTGCGCGAATCATCATTCCAGCAAACCGAACATCAAACTTGCCGACAGCGGCTTGTTTAAATGCGAAGACCGGCGCTCCGCTAATCCCATCTAAGTCTTCGGTCTCTTGTTTTCCAACGAAACTGAGCTTCGAAGTAGCTAGTTCGTTTTCTGCGGGTCCTTCGTATCGTGCTTCAAGCTTCTGTGATCCGCGTATCCAACGGCGCTCCTCGTAATTCATATTTCCTAGTCGATATGGGAATCCCTCGACGACCAGTCTATGACCCATCTTAAATTCATTTGGAAGTAGGCAACTCGAAAGATCCAACGTCGAAAGAGAATCTCTGTCTTCTGCATCCATTCTGTCGAGATCGGCTTCTAGGATTGCGATGTCGCTGTGGTCTGTGTCAGGGAGTCGTGTACCTATCAGATGATAACTCTTCAGCGGCAGGTATGCCCGCTCGGGCGCTGCGCACTCAACTCGCGTTTTTTCAAAATCAATATCGCTGTTCGTTATGCAATGCCGTGCTGTGATTACGTAGACTCGCCCGTCGAATTTTGTCCGAAAACAGGTACCGCCAAAGAAAGGATTTTCTCCATCGGTATCACAAAAGATTAGCGGGGCAGCACAAGCCAAAACGTTACTGAATTTTTCTAGACCGCGGGAGCAATCGATAATCATCGCGTGGAGATCTTACAACTTCCACTTCTTCGGAAGTTTTTGTCTCAGTTTTTCCATTGGCGCGAAGAGGTCGCCCGTTTTTTTCACGCGCTCCAGAGTTTTATCGGAACGGAATTTTAACAGATCGGCTTTTTTCTTTTTCAAACAGTTGGCGACTTCTTCCCAGGTGACCGGCGTGGAAACGGTTGGATCCTCCTTCGCGCGCAGCGAATAAACGCAAATCGTCGTTTTGTGTTCGTCGTTCTGGCTCCAATCGACGAAGACTTTTCCTTTCCGCACCGACTTCGACATGTTCGAGGTCACAAGATTGCCGTGAGCGTTTTCGAGAAGCTGAGCGAGAGCGCGCGAAAGGTCCTTGGTTTGATCGAACGTGACCGGCGTGTTGAACGGAACGTAAACCTGCAGTCCCTTCGAGCCGCTGGTTTTCGCGAACGATTTCAATTTCATTTCGCCAAGTAAATCGCGCAGCCAAATGCCGACCTGGCAGCATTGAACGATGTCGGCCGGCGCGCCGGGATCGAGATCGAACACCATCATCGTAGGTTTCGCGACGTCGCTCTTTTTCGCGAGCGACGTGTGCAGTTCGAGATCGGCGAGATTTGCCGCCCAAACCAGCGTAGGCAAATCCTGCGCGAGGCAATAATCCATCGTCCGATTGTTGCCTTCGCTCCAGACCTTCGCCGTCTTCACCCATTTCGGCCGGTGCGTGGGACAATTCTTTTCGTAGAAAAATTCTTTGTCCACGCCGTTCGGATAACGCTTCATCGTTAGCGGCCGATCCTTTAAATGCGGCAAAAGCACGGGCGCGATCCGAATGTAGTAATCGATAACCTGACCTTTGGTGAATCCAACTTTTGGATAAAGCACCTTGTCCAAGTTCGATACCGCAAGTTTTTTCCCTTTAACGACCAGCTCGGCTTTTTCAGGCATGCGAAGAAAACGTTCAACGGTCCGAGCCGGACTGGCAACTACGCCGCACGTCCAACGCGGAATTCAGAAATTAGAAATGATCAGGCGAAGAACCGCTCAGGTGAGAGCATTGGTTGCGGTTTGCAGATGCGGGCGACGCAATGTTCCCAGCTTTCGTGGCCGCTCAGGATTTCGATTTCGACGCGCATAAAATAAATCGGAACTTTTGCCTCTGCGTCGGGCAAGCGCGGCATGCGCACTGCATCCTTCTCCGTAGTGATGATTAGGGACAAATCGCGTCGAATGCAGCGATTAATGAAACTTCGGATTTCGCTGTCGGTGAAGTAATGGTGATCGATGTAACGGAGGGCGAGATTGACATTGGCGCCGAGACTCTTGAGCGCGCCCTCAAAACTCTCGGGCACCGCGATCGCGCAGATCGAACCGACGAACGCGCCGCGCAAGCGCTCGAGCATGAGTCGTTCACCGGTATAAATGTTTTGGAGATAGAGCGGGCGATGCGCGCACTCGATAATCTCCGCCGTGCGATTGTAGCGGCGGATGCGCGCGATCAACTCATCGTTCGGCTGGCCCGTATTCTTCGTGATGAAAATGTAACTCGCGCGCCGCAAGTTCCGCGGCGGCTCGCGCAACGTTCCGCGCGGGAGAAGGAATTCGTTCCCGAATGGCGCTTGTCGATCGACCAGCACGATGTCGAGCCGATGTTTAAGGTGGAGATACTGCAAACCATCATCGAGCAGGAGCGTGTCGACCCTCCAGTTATCAATCGCGTAACGCCCGCTTTTGACGCGGTCCTTGTCGACGAGGACGATCACGTCTTTCAAATTATGCGCGAGCATGAAAGGTTCGTCCCCGGAGGTGAGCGAATCGAGCAGCAGAGATTTTCCATCGGAAACAATCCGCGGAGGATCAATCGCTCTGCCAAGCAGGCGATCAATCCAACTTCGCTTCGTCGGTTTCGGCTGACTCTTGTAACCGCGGCTGAGGATAGCGACCCGGCGGCCGCCGACTTGCAGCGCGCGAGCAAATTTTTCGACCACCGGAGTTTTTCCGGTACCGCCGACCGTGAGGTTACCAATGCTGATGACGAGACAACCGAGTGTGCGCTCACGGAGAATGCGTTTCCGATACAAATAAAGCCGGAACTGGACGACGCGTTCGTAGAAAAAGGAAAGCGCGTAAAGCATTCCGCGCAGGATCGCGGCGCGAAATCCGCGACGGCGACCGAGGACAACGTCGATGCCGAACTGCTCTAGATTTTCAAGTCTGCGGCCCATTTTAATTGGGGATTTGAACTCCGCGATTGTCGGCGGTGGTGACAATAATCTTGGTTGCTGTCGATCTTGCAGCGCGCTGCATTGCGGCGGCGACTCTTCGCGGATTGCGCAGCGCGACTGCGCAGATTGTCGATCCGCTGCCGCTGAGAAATGCGCCCGGGGCGCCGGCTCTTTCGGCGGCGGCGATGACGCGCGGCAGAATCGGAATCAGCTTCTGCCGCAATGGTTGGTGCAGGTGATCGACAAATGCGCCGCGAAGATTTTCGTAATTCCTAGCGGCAAAAGCGGCGGTAATGACGGAAGCGTTGCCGATGTTCTCGGCTGCGGCGGCTACTGCGATTTTTGCCGGCAGGATTTTTCTCGCGGACGAGGTCCGAATTTCGAAATCAGGAATCAAGAGAACGAATTTTAGGCGAAAAATGTCGAAGCGCTGAACATTTTCGCCACGTGCGACAGTGAATCCGCCGAAGGACGACGGCGCGGCGTTGTCGGGATGGCCTTCCAGCTCCGCGCACAGACGGAAGATCGACAATCGATCGAGCGGTCGCCCGCAGAGTTCATTCAAGCCATGCAGGACGCCAAGCCGAATCGTGGCGCTGCTGCCGAGCCCGCGACAACGGGGAATTTTTTCGACTGCCGAACAGAAAAATGCAAAACGTCGCCGTTTGGTTCGCTTGAAAAACAAGTCGGTGGCCTGCTCGACAATTTTCTCCTGACGTTGTCGATCTTTCGCGCGATGAACGGTCACCCGATTGTAAATTCGTAGCGCGATACCAAGGCAGTCGAAGCCCGGACCAAGGTTGGAAGTGCTGGCTGGAACACGGATGGTGACCTTTTCCATGATGAGCGGGTGCCTGATACTATCCCGGGCCGCGACCCTATGACAAAAGAATGAAAAAAGGCGAATGGATCGACAGCGACCTGCTTCGCCAGTTCGAAGCGGAAGGCACGAACGCGCATCGGCTTTGCACGATCAACGATGGCTGGGCTGAATGCTTCGGCGCGGATGCTCTCATTTCCTTTCGAACTGACGCCGCACGCGATCAGCTTATTTCGGATCTGCAATCGTGGTCGGAATCGGTGTGTTTGAAGATCGGCCGCGTTTTCGGCCGATTTTTGCCGCGGAAAAACGAAGAGCGCGAAACGCCAAAGCTCCTTTCGGGAGATCAGCCCGAAAGTCTGCAAACTGTCGCGACCGAAAGTGGCCTCAAATTCGGGATCGATTTCGGCGCAGGTTATTCGGTCGGTTTGTTTGTCGATCAACGCGAGAACCGTCGCTTTGTTCGGCAAACGAAACCGAAGCGGGTATTGAATTGCTTTGCTTATACCTGCTCTTTTTCCGTGGCGGCGGCGTCTGCCGGCGCGAAAACAGTAAATGTCGATCTTTCGAAGAAGTCGTTGGAGCGTGGTCGCCAGAATTTTGCACTCAATTCCTTTTCGACCGACGACCATCAATTCATCGCCGATGACGTTCGCCCGGTTTTGCGGCGGCTGACGCGGCGCGGTGAGAAATTCGATATGATCATCTTGGATCCGCCGACGTTCTCACGGACAAAAGGCGGCACGGCGTTCCATGTTGAAAAAGACTTCGAAGATCTGATCGTGGCCGCGCTCGAAGTGGCCGATCACGGCGCGCGCATCCTACTTTCGACAAACTGCGAAACGTTGAATGAGCAGGCGCTGGAACGAATGGCCCGATATTCCCTAAAATTGTCGCGCCGCGCGGGAGCCCTACATCGACAACCGCCGCCGGGCGACTTTCCTCCCGGAAGCGCCGCGCGATCGATTTGGCTTAGTTTGCATTGACCAAGTCGAACTCGCGGACAATCGTTAACCAATGGAACACAGGGCACCTGAAGATTTAGCCGAACGCGGTCTGCGTTACACGCGCGAACATTTCGACGACTTGGTTGCGCAAACTGAAACCTATGTTCGCGAGAACCCGGTGCAGTCCCTCGCTTACGCCGTGGTCGCAGGGTTTGTTTTGAATCGGTTGGGCATCGGCCGCATTTTAAGCGGCGTCGTACGCTTGCTGCTCTTCGCGCTTAAGCCGGCCATTCTGATTTACGGCGCTGCGAAGCTTTACGAAGCGGCTCAGGAAGAAGAGCGATAATCGCTAGTCGTCCAGGGTAAAGCCTACTTTTAACGTCACCTGCCAGTGGGCGATATTCCCTTCTTCGAGGTAGCCGCGCGTCTCGGCGATTTCGAACCAGCGCATGTTCCGCACAGTCTTTTTCGCACGGTTCAGGGCGTTCTTCACCGCCTCCTCGATTCCTTTTGGCGAAGAACCGACCAACTCGATCTTTTTATAAATGTGATCAGCCATGCTTGAGCGTGCGGCCCACGGTTGCTAGCGTCAAGATTGACCATTGTGAAGATCGACAACCGGAACATCGAATCGCATCTCAAAGAGAAGCGCGTTTTCAAGCCGCCGAAAGAGTTCGCGCAGAAGGCGCGGATCAAAAATCTCGCGCAATATCGGCGCATGTATCGGGAGTCGATCAAGCATCCCGATAAATTCTGGTCACGCGAGGCGAGTGAGCTTTTGTGGCAAAAACGCTGGCGAAAAATGGTCGAGTGGAAACCGCCCTTCGCGAAATGGTTTATTGGCGGAAAACTGAACCTGTCTGAGAATTGTCTGGATCGACATCTCTGCACGCATCGGCGCAACAAGGCTGCGATTATTTGGGAAGGCGAGCCGGGCGAGAAACGCACCCTGACTTATCAGCAATTGCATCGGGAGGTTTGTCGCTTCGCGAACGTGCTCAAACGAAACAACGTCGGCAAAGGCGATCGCGTCATTATTTACATGCCGACAACTCCCGAAGTTGCCATCGCCATGCTGGCCTGCGCGCGGATCGGCGCGGTGCATTCGGTCGTGTTTGGCGGATTCAGCGCGGAATCGATTCGGGATCGCATTCATGACAGCGGTGCAATCGCGTTGATCACGGCCGACGGCAGCTATCGGCGCGGTGGAATTGTTCCGCTGAAGAAAAACGTCGACGACGCCTTGAGCGGCGGAACGTCGGTGAAGCGGGTCATTGTTTTTCAACGCGCGCACAATGACATCCACATGGCGGAAGGCCGCGACGTCTGGTGGCATCGGGAATTAGAATACGTGGATGACAATTGCTCGCCGACAGCCGTCGACAGCGAACATTCGCTTTACATTCTTTACACCAGCGGATCGACCGGAAAGCCGAAGGGAATCCTGCACACAACTGGCGGCTATTTGGTCGGGATTTACTCGACGACGAAATACGTCTTCGATCTCCGGGACGAAGATATTTACTGGTGCACGGCCGATGTCGGGTGGGTGACCGGACACAGTTACGTCGTCTACGGACCGCTCGCCAACGGCGCAACCACGTTCATGTACGAAGGCGCGCCGAACTGGCCGGAGCCGGACCGCTTCTGGCGGATCATCGCGCAGAACAAGATCAACATTCTTTACACCGCGCCGACCGCGATCCGCGCGTTCATTCGCTGGGGCGATCAATGGGTGAAGAAGCACGACCTTTCCTCACTGCGTCTGCTCGGCACAGTTGGCGAACCGATCAATCCCGAAGCCTGGATGTGGTATTACAAAACGATTGGCGGCGGGCGTTGTCCGGTCGTCGATACCTGGTGGCAAACCGAAACCGGCGCAATCATGATCACGCCGTTTCCGGGCGCGATTCCAACGAAACCAGGCAGCGCGACATTGCCATTCTTTGGTGTCGATCCAGCGGTTGTCGATCCGAACGGAAAAGAAGTTGGCGCGAATGTTGGCGGGAAATTAGTTATTCGTCGCCCCTGGCCGTCGATGCTGCGAACAATTTACGGCGACAAAGAGCGCTACAAAAAACAATATTGGAGCGAATACCCTGGGAATTATCTCACTGGCGACGGCGCGCGCCGCGACGAGGACGGATATTTTTGGATCGTCGGTCGCATTGATGACGTGCTCAATGTTGCGGGGCATCGTCTCGGCACGTCGGAAATCGAAAGCGCGTTGGTGAGTCACGCGCGCGTCGCGGAAGCGGCGGTCGTCGGTCGGCCTGACGAATTGAAAGGACAAGGCGTGGTCGCTTTCGTGACCCTGAAGAGTGGTGTCGAAGCGTCCAACGATTTGAAACGCGAGCTCCGCGAACACGTAGGCATTCACATCGGGGCAATCGCCAAGCCTGATGAAGTTCGTTTTGCCGAAGCGCTGCCGAAAACTCGAAGCGGAAAAATCATGCGGCGGCTTCTGAAGGAAATTGCAAGTGGCTCCAAAGTCACCGGCGACACCACCACGCTCGAAGATTTCAGCGTGCTGGCGAAACTCGCTGAATCGGAAGAATAACTGTGAGCTTCATTCGTACAGGTCTGCGCGAGATCGGATTGAAACTCCGGCGGCAGCGGACGCGCATGATCTTGCGGCACGAGAAACGAGTGCTCCAGAAAAGCGAGATCGCGCTCGGACGCGAAGGTACGTCACAGGCCGCGAACTTTCCTGAGTTGCGCAACGAAATCGTCGCCCTCAAGAAACTCGAACAGGAACAAAAAGAAGTCGCGATCCGGATTGCGCAGATTGAGGAGGGAATCAAAAAGATCGAGGAGCAGCGATCTGCCAACGTAAAGGAACAGAGCGAGGCGATGGCCAAGCTCGATGCGGAAAAGAAGCCGATCCTTCAGCGTCGCAACGAAACAAAGCACGCGGCCGACCTTTGCGAACGCGAAGTAAACGCGGTGGAAGCTCGTATTCGTGTTAACGAAGCGGCGGACCAGATGCTGCTCAAGAAATTGTCCGAGCTGCAAGCTCTCGAGCCCGCGCCGGCGGATTTGGAAACGCAAGTAGCGAGCCTTGGAGTACGGCGCTCCCGCCTGCCGGATGAACGCGCCGAACTCGTTCGCGCGCGCATGGGCAGCGCCGACGCTTCCCGACTGGCAAAGGAAAAGCTCACGTCGGCTGAAGCAGAACTGGCCGCCATGGAAAAAAACATCGCGAAAGTGCGTGGCGAATACGAAGCGCGCGACAAAGGTTTCGCGGACAACATTCGCAGTCAACAGGACGCCGTTCGCGAAGCGAAACAACATCATCAGGTGGTCGAAGAGCGAAAGAACCCGGCTTATCTGAACATTGGTCGGCATCTGGCGTCGCAGGGAGTCGCGCCGCCGAACGCGGCCCACTTGCTCGAACAGGTGCGAAAACATCGCGGCGCGGTGGAGGAATATCAGAAACACACCGCCGAGCTCGCGCGTCTCTCCAGCCAGATCGACAAGCAAGAGCTGCGGCAATTTTATTTCAGCGTCGTTTCGGTGATCGCGCTGCTGGCGATCATTTTGCCATTGGTCGCGAAGTCTCCGCGCAAACGTGAATGGTTGCCTCAGCAAACCGAGGCGATTTTGTCGATTAACATAGAACAGTTCGAGCGCGGCGATTTTCTCAAGCGTTGGCAGAAAGAACAAACGGACGCCTATCAGGCGGTTTGGAACGGATTGGTCGGCCCGGCGGCGCGCGCCCCGGCGCTCAATCTTTCGCGCGACACAATCCGAATCACGCGCGCAACCACGAGCTCGGACGATGGTACTGTCCGGGAATTCACCCTTATCGAAAATCGTACTGACGTTTCGCAGGTGACACGCGCGATTCAAAACGACAAGGATTTCCATCGTCGCACTCTTAATGGACTGCGAGTGTGGGAAAAACCGGACCTTGCGCTCGCGCAAGTTGGTCCGAGCACGCTCGCGATTGGAACTTCCAGCGAAGTGGACCAACTCGTGCGCGTTCGTCTCGGCATCGATGTCGATCTAAAGATCACTGGACAATTGTTCGATCGGTTTGAGGCGTTGGATCGCGAGAGTGCGCTGCGTTTGATCTCTCGAACTCCGGCGGATTTGCCAAGAATGTTTCACCCGATTTTTGCGCCTGAACTGCTGGAGAGCTCACAAGTTCTCGGACTGGCCTTGACTCTGCAAAACCCGATGAAAGCGCGGCTGCTTTTGAAAGCCAAATCGCCGGAGAGTGCGTCAGAGCTCGCGCGCAATCTCCACAACGAGCCGCAGAAATGGTTGCGGCTCCAGGATTCAAATTTGATGCTTTATGCACAGCGGCCTGAGATTTCGCGGCAAGGGGTTAATCTCGAAGCGCATTTCAACGTGCCTGACGAAACCGCGCATGTTTTGCTGCAACGTATTTCCAAAACCGATGTCGCCGGGGCCGTGGCGGGTGGCAATTGATTCCTCTGGCGGTTTGCGTTTATAATCCCTCCCCAATGTTTCGACGCGCCCTTCTCTTAATTGCAGTCGCCGCGATGATGTCGATTCTGCGGCCGACATTTGCCGGGAACCCGCAGATGGTCGACATCGCCACGGTCGATCCGACGATTGTTATCGATCTGCGTTACGCCACGGAGCAAAACGTTACCGGCCACGCGCTTTATCCTCGAGGGGCGCGCGCTCTGGTTTTGCCGAGCGTTGCCCAACAACTCGCCGGCGCGCAGTCCTGGCTTAAGCAATTCCGTTACCGGTTAAAAATCTGGGATGCCTACCGGCCCAGGGAAGCGCAGGAGTTGCTTTGGAAATACGCCGCCAAGGACCAGTACGTTTCGAACCCCGAGAAGGGTTTTGGTTCAATGCATTCCTACGGCGTGTCAGTAGATGCCACGCTGGTCGATGATTGGAGTCAGGACGCGACGATGCCGACAAAGTTCGACGAGTTCACTCCGCAGGCGATGATGGGTTACGTCGGCCGCGATCCGTCGGTGAAGCAACATTTGACTCTCTTGCAACTGGCGATGTCCCACAACAATTTCTACGGCCTGCGCGTCGAGTGGTGGCATTTCACCACCGCCGATTGGAAAAAATACGTGCCGTATTGGGAAGACCCAACGATGTCGGAAGCGAGCAAGCCGGCGACGCGGAAAAAAGGCTGACCTTTCTTGTCGAAGTCTTCGATTAAATGATCGACGCCATTCTGCGCGATTTGCGTCAGCCGGAATACATTCACGTGCTGATCAACCCGTTGCCGGTTTACGGACTGGCGATGGGATTGCTCGGATTGATCGTCGCTTTCTTTCTGAAAAGCCGGCGCGCACAAATCGTCACGCTGATCATCATCCTAGTCAGCGCGGCCTCGGCCTGGCCGGTCTACGAGTTTGGCGAGCAAGCTTACAATCGCGTGTTAACTATGGCCGATGAACCTGGCCAAGCCTGGCTCGACGAACACAAGGACCGCGGCGAAGATTTGATTTGGCTTTTCTACACGCTCGCGATTCTGAGCGCGATCGCTCTGTTGGCACCGCGAATGTGGCCGCGCTCGGCCGGACCGCTCGTCATCGCAGCAATTTTGCTCGGAGCTGCGACGCTGGGAGCCGGTGGTTATATTGCCTACGCTGGAGGCAAAATTCGCCACCGCGAATTCCGCAACGTTCCGCCGCCGGCGAAGAAACCGGATGAGGCGCACTAAGATCGACATCTTGCTGAAACGATTGTCGTGACTACCGACCTCGAGCGCGCCGAGCACAATGTCGAAACGCGTAGCGAATCACTCAAAAAACCGCTCGGACTCGCCGACCTCGTTCTGACCCAAATTCTGTTTGTCGTCGGATCCAGTTGGGTTGGTGCCGCCGCAAAACTCGGGCAAGCGCATCTGTTCTTCTGGCTGCTCGCTATTTTGCTTTTCTACATTCCGCAGGCCGCGGTTGTTGTTTACCTGAGCAACAGGATGCCGCTTGAAGGCGGCATCTATCAGTGGGCCAAGATCGGCTTTAACGAGTTCGCCGGATTCATTACCGCATGGAACGTGTGGCTTCTGTCTATAACTGTGATTGCGCTTGGTGGAATGTTCGTCACCACAAACATCTCCTACGCGCTCGGCGCCGCCTGGATGCCAAACAATAAAT
>DASZJH010000138.1:0-10101 GCA_035948375.1 Chthoniobacterales bacterium | reverse complement strand
TTTACTTCGGTTTAATCTCGCCGCAGGCAACCCGCGCACCGGAATTCCCAGCGGGATCCGTTTTCAAATCATCTTCCCCTTCGTGAACAACTACTGATTTACCAATAATCGAATCCTTGCCACTCAGGCTCAGCTTTACTTTCGAATTCAGCTGCACGATTCCGCTACTGGTCGCTTCAACATTTCCGAGATCGCCGGCGTGATGCTCGGTCGTGGTTGGTCCGCCGTGATGTTGGTTTGTTGGATTGAAATGCGGGCCGGCCGAAGCTGCGTCCGGCGAGGAGCAATCGCCCTTTTCGTGAATATGAAGACCGTGCTTGCCAGGTTTCAGATTTTTAATCATCCCCGTCACGAGCACTTCATCACCCACTTGCCTGAACGCGACCAGTCCGCTCACATCGCTGCCGGACTTGGGTTCCAATTGCGCCATCGCGACTGACGCCGCCAGTGCCATCCGAAGATTCGGGGTGCTTGCCGCTGCTGGCGATTGTGCAGGAGCGGTAGCGCTTTCTTGGGTCTGCGCAAAACACGCGGCCGCACAGAATAATGTCATGCAAACAATTGTTTTCATGTTGTAACGGTACGGCGCTTCGCCGCAAAAGAAAACTCTCAATCAAGCAGTCGTTGCTCGATTCCCGAATAAGCGTCGACCCGCCGGTCCCGTAGAAACGGCCAGTGCGTTCGGAATTCATTTACTCGTCCCCAGTCGACTTCGCCGATCACAATCTCTTCTTTATTAACTGAACCTTTGGCGATGATCTCGCCGTCCGGGCCGCAAATGAAGCTTTGTCCCCAGAATTCAATCCCATCGCCGCCGGCCGGCGCTTCGTGACCCACCCGATTCGCAGCCGCGACGTAGCAACCATTCGCGATCGCGTGACTCCGCTGAATCGTTTCCCACGCGTTGTGCTGGGCCGCGCCGAAGTCTTTCTTCTCGCTCGGATGCCAGCCAATTGCTGTTGGATAAAAAATGATCTCAGCGCCGCGCAATGCCGTCAGGCGAGCCGCTTCCGGATACCATTGGTCCCAACAAACGCAGACACCGATCTTGCCCCGCTTCGTTTCCCATGCCTGAAAACCGAGGTCGCCCGGCGTGAAATAAAATTTCTCGTGATAGAGCGGATCGTCCGGGATGTGCATCTTGCGATATTTTCCGAGAAATTTTCCGTCGGCATCGATGATTGCGGCGGTATTGTGATAAACGCCGGCCCGCCGTTTTTCGAACAGCGACGCGATGATCACGATACCGAGCTCGCCTGAGATCTTTTCCAGTTCAGATGTCGATTTTCCGGGAACTTCCTCGGCCAACTCGAAATTCTTGTGATCTTCACTCTGGCAAAAGTACTGCGATCGAAACAATTCCGGCAGACAAACGATCTGCGCACTTTTCTTCGCCGCGTCACGAATGAAATCCAATGCCCGCGAGAAATTCTTCTCTGGGTCCGGCCCGCAGCGCATCTGGATCAATGCGATCTTCGCTTTGTCTTTTGTCATGTCGACCGAAGTGGAGACATCTCTAAATGTTTCTAATCAAATAATGGCCAGACAGCCGTAGAGACTCCGCGACTTCGCACGGAATGACAAGTAGCAGTGTCCGCTACTTCGCCGAATCAGCCGGGACGATGTCGATTTTATCGATCGCGACGCGTTTCGTCGGCTTGCTGTTTTCGCCCATGCTATTTCGCGTCACCGGCGTGTCGCCGATCTTTTCAAGGACGTCATCGCCTTTAATTAACTTGCCGAACGTCGTGTATTGATGATCGAGCCGCGTCACCGGCCCGAGGCAGATGAAAAATTGGGAGCCGGCCGAGTCCGGATCCGGCTCGCGCGCCATCGAGAGCACTCCGCGCTCATGGGAGTGATCGTTGAACTCCGCTTTAATTTTGTAACCCGGCCCACCGGCGCCGTAGGAGTTTTCTTTTGCCGGATCTTTCGAATTCGGATCGCCGCCCTGAATCATGAATCCCTTCACGATTCGATGAAAAATTGTTCCGTTATAAAAGCCCTGCCGCGCAAGCTTCTTGAAATTCTCGATCGTGTTCGGTGCGGCGTCGCTCCAGAACTGCACGACCATGTCGCCTTCGCTCGTCTTTATCACCGCGACTTCATTTTGTGAGTTGACGTTTTCCTCCTTCTTTTCTTCGGCTGCAAAAACCGCTGCGCTCAACAGCAGCGCTCCGAAAATCGATATCCTCATGTTCTTCTGTAGCGGCGGTCTATGACCGTCGCAAATCTTCTGCCGCCGCGTGATATTCCTGCAAGCTCCGCACCTGCAGCTTCGCCTTTTGCAATGAGCGAATGCCGTTCGCGCTCGCCTGGGCCGCCCGCACCGTCGTCATGATCGGGATTTTTGCCGCAAGCGCGGCGTTGCGGATCATCACTTCGTGCTCGCGCGGGATTTTTCCGCTGGGCGTGTTGATGATGAAGTTAATGTCGCCATTTTTCACGCGGTCGAGCACGTTAGGCCGGCCTTCGTGTAACTTGAAGACCTTTTTCACTTTGATCTTTGCTTGCGCCAACGCGTCCGCCGTTCCGCTTGTCGAGATGATTCCGAAACCGAGCTTCAGGAATTCGCGCGCCAGCGGAATAATGGATTCCTTATCCGTGTCCTTAACGCTGACGAACAAGTTGCCTTTTTTCGGCAACGGCGGCGGCGCGGCCATCTGTGATTTCGCGTAAGCCAGGCCAAGATCGACATCCATGCCCATCACTTCGCCGGTCGATTTCATTTCTGGGCCGAGCGAAATGTCCATGCCCTGATAACGCAGAAACGGAAAGACCGCTTCCTTCACCGAGAAGTGTTTCGGCACGATTTCTTTGGTTAATCCCAGCTCGCGCAAACTCTTGCCGGCCATGATCTTCGCCGCCAGTTTAGCCAGCGGCACACCGATCGCCTTGCTCACAAACGGAACCGTCCGCGATGCGCGCGGATTTACTTCCAGCACGTAAACGTCTTCGCCTTTGACTGCGAACTGCACATTCATTAGTCCGCGGACGTTTAACTCCCGCGCCATCGCTTTGGTTGCCGACGAAATTTCATCGAGAACTTTTTTCGAGAGCGAAAACGTCGGAATCACGCACGCGCTGTCGCCGCTGTGAATTCCCGCTTCTTCGATATGCTCCATGATCGCGCCGATGACGGTCGTTTCGCCGTCGGCGATGCAATCGACATCCACTTCGATCGCATCTTCGAGAAAGCGATCCACCAGGACCGGGCGGTCCGGGGTCACTTCGATCGCGCTCGCCATGTAACGGCGAAGGTCCGCTTCGTTGTAAACCAACTCCATCGCGCGGCCGCCGAGAACGAAACTCGGGCGAACGAGCACGGGGTAACCAATCTTGTTCGCGATGCGGACCGCCTCATCGGTGCTCACGGCCGAACCGCTCGGGGTTTGGCGAAGCCCAAGTTTGTCCAGCATCGCCGCAAAAAGTTTCCGGTCTTCCGCGATCTCAATGCTCTCCGGCTGCGTCCCAAAAATCGGAACGCCCGCCGCCTTCAGCCCGTCCGCCAAGTTCAGTGGCGTTTGACCGCCGAACTGCACCACCACGCCTTCCGGCTTCTCCTGCTCATATATATTAAGAACGTCCTCCAGGGTGAGCGGCTCGAAATAGAGCTTGTCGCTCGTGTCGTAGTCGGTCGAAACGGTCTCCGGGTTCGAATTCACCATGATCGTCTCGAATCCGAGCTCGCGGAGCGCGAAGGCCGCGTGGACGCAGCAGTAATCGAACTCGATTCCCTGGCCGATCCGATTCGGGCCACCGCCGAGAATCATCACTTTACGCTTGCCGCTTTCGCGCCGCTCATTCTCGTCGCCGTAAGTCGAATAATAATATGGCGTGTAGGCTTCAAACTCCGCCGCGCAGGTATCGACCAGGCGGTAAGTCGGCGTGACTTTCTCAGCGATCCGTTTGGCGCGAACTTTCTTTTCGTCAGCACCGTTCGCCAACGCCAGTTGTCGATCCGAAAACCCGAGCTTTTTGCTGCGTAACAGCGTTTTCGTTTTCAAACACCGCGATTCGGCAACGATTTCGGCGACGTTCCGCAAAAACCATTTGTCGATCTTAGTTAGATCATAAACCTCATCGATCGACGCACCTTTGGCGAATGCCTGGCCGATGTAGAAAATGCGTTCCGCGTTCGGGATCGCCAGTTTCAATCGCAGCGCTTCAAGGTCGACATCCTTGTCCGCGCCGTCGCCAATCAATCCGAATCGTTTGATCTCCAGCGAGCGCAGCGCCTTTTGCAACGATTCCTTGAATGTCCGGCCAATTGCCATCGCTTCGCCGACGCTTTTCATCTGCGTCGTCAACGTTGGATCGGCTTGCGGAAATTTTTCGAATGTGAACCGCGGCACTTTCACCACGCAATAATCAATTGTCGGCTCGAAGCAGGCCGGCGTTTCGCGGGTGATGTCGTTCTTGATTTCGTCGAGCGTGTAACCGACCGCCAGTTTGGCCGCGATCTTCGCAATCGGAAATCCAGTCGCTTTTGACGCCAACGCGCTTGAGCGCGATACCCGCGGATTCATTTCGATCACCACCATTCGGCCATTGTCGGGATGAACTGCGAACTGAATGTTCGATCCACCCGTCTCGACGCCGATCTCGCGAATTACCGCGAACGACGCGTCGCGCATCATTTGATATTCTTTGTCAGTCAACGTCTGCACCGGCGCCACCGTGATCGAGTCGCCGGTGTGCACGCCCATCGGATCGAAATTTTCGATCGAACAGACAACGACGCAGTTATCCATGCGGTCGCGCATCACTTCCATCTCGAATTCTTTCCAGCCGACGAGCGATTCTTCGATCAACACTTCGTTCACCGGCGACATCGCGAGTCCACGGCCAGCGATTTCATTCAAATCGTCCGGATTGTAAGCGATCCCACCGCCGCTCCCGCCAAGTGTGAACGCCGGCCGAATGATCAACGGGAAGCTCCCGATTTCTTTTGCGATCTTCTGCGCGTCAGCAAGCGAACGCGCCACGCCCGAGCGCGGGACATCCAACCCGATCCGCAACATCGCTTCCTTGAATAGTTGTCGATCTTCGCCCTTGGCGATAGCCTTCGCATTGGCGCCGATCAATTTCACCTTGTGCCGCGCCAGCGCCCCATTGCGATTAAGTTCCATCGCCGCATTTAGCGCCGTTTGTCCGCCCATTGTTGGCAGGATCGCGTCTGGCTTTTCGCGCTCGATGATCGCTTCAATCACTTCCGCGGTGATTGGCTCGATGTAAGTGCGATCGGCGAACTCCGGATCCGTCATGATCGTCGCCGGGTTCGAGTTCACCAGCACGACCCGATAACCTTCTTCGCGCAGTGCCTTGCACGCCTGCACTCCGGAATAATCAAATTCGCAGCCCTGCCCGATCACGATTGGACCGGAGCCGATGAGCAAAATTTTCTTGAGATCGTTGTTTCGCGGCATCTGCGCAGCGCGCAGGATAAGCCAATTCGCCCGAACTTCACGCCCGAACTCTTATTTCGCGCGATATTTGGGATTTGCTGCCTGTTTCCGAACCGCGGTGAAAAGCTTGATGATTCCCGTTGCGCTGATGGTGTTAGCCACAAAAGGCGGAACATTCACGCCACTGTCCGTGAACACGTGATAAGTGGCGCGAGTTTTGTGCGGCCCCGCCGGTTCGACCAGCCACGATCCATCGCACACTTTCACCCGAAACACGCCATGAGTTTCATGCGGTCCCTTTTCGTTCGCCTGTTTCCATTGGATCGAATACGCCTGCCCGTGATCGCTCGGCCAGGATTTCTTGTCGATCCGGATGGTGTAGTCGCGGTCGCTGATAATCTTCGGTGAAATCCGTTGATAGGCGAGAACGGAATCATGATGTCGCGCCAACACTCGGCACTCCGCGGTGTAGGGCATGAAGCTTGGGTACGCTTCGTAATCGTCGATAACCTTGTAAACGGTGTGGCTCGGCGCGTTGATCTCGCCGATCGCTTTGAATTCTTTCAAGTGCGAGCCTTGATGTGGACGGCCGTAGATTGTGACGCCGCCGGCCTGCTTCACAAATTTCCACTCTTCAGTGTGGGCAGGCTCGGCGGCGAAAATCGGCAATGCGATCCCGACAATCGACAATGTGATTAAGGCGCGCTTCATGTAGCTAAGTTTGACGACACCAGCCGCGCCGGGATTCAGGGCAAATCGAAATCGACCGGATTCTATTATTTCTTAGACACTCCCAGCTGTGCGAACAGAAACGAATATTCATCGGCGAGTTGCTTGATCCGTTCGCTCAAGGCAGTGCCGATGCCATGCCCGGCGCTCGAACTTGTTCGCAAAAGGATTGGGTTCGTCGATTTGTTCGCTTCGTCTAACCGCGCAACCATTTTGCGCGAATGATATGGCGCGACCCGACCGTCATTCGCGCCAGTCATGAAGAGGATCGATGGGTATTTTGTTCCGTCCACGACGTGGTGATACGGCGAGTAGGCGTAAAGGGCCTTGAATTGTCCGGGATCTTTCACAGTCCCGAATTCGGTCACATTAAAAGCTCCATTCGGCGCGAGCTCGACCCGTAGCATGTCGTAAATTCCGACAAACGAAACTACCGCGCGCATCAACTCCGGATGCTGTGTAATCAATGCACCCATTAACAGGCCGCCGTTACTTCCGCCGAGAAGCGCCAGCTTGTCTGGTCGCGTCCATTTCTGTTGAACCAAGTATTCCGCCGCCGCCGCGAAATCATCGAACACGTTTTGTTTCTTGGTGAGATTCCCGGCCTTGTGCCACTCCTCGCCGAACTCGCCGCCGCCACGAAGGTTGGCGACAACATAGACACCACCACGATCGAACCAAACACGCCGAGTGAAATCAAAATTTGGGGACATAGTGATTCCGTAACCGCCATAGCCGTAGAGCAAGGTGGGATTATTCCCGTCCTGCTTTGTTCCCTTTTTGCGAACAATGTTCAGCGGGATTTTCGTGCCGTCTTTAGACGTGGCGAGCTCGCGCGTCACTTCAATGTCCGCAAACGACACCGGCGTTGTGTTTACCAGCGCGGTCTTCACGGGCGGTTTTGTTGGGTCGACCACGCGAAACCAGGCGGCCGACTGGGTAAAGCTCACGTCGCGAAACAGAAGTGAGTTGTCCTCCAACGATTCCATCTCTGAGACCGCCGATACGTTCGGAATCGCGAGCACGCTCGCGTTCTTGCCGTCCAAGTCGAAGCGCCGAACCTGGGACGGTCCGCCTAACAAATCGGCAACGTATAACGCGTTTGCGGTTGGCTCGATAAATTGAATCACCGCATCGCTTGGCTCGACGATTGTCGTTGCGCTGGCCAGCTCGGGATTGTCCAACGGCATCCGCAAAATCTTTCCACGTGGCGCGTCCGCGCGGGAAAGCAGATAAAGCGCATTATCGCGTCCAATACGCGCGGCTTTGATTTGGTCTTCGAACTTCGTCAGCTGCTTCCAGTTCCCATCCCGGCCAAGCAAGTAATGGGCAAAATCGCCGCCATCGCCGTTCGCGACCGTTGCCAGAATAAATTTTCCGTCGTGTGACGCCTCGAGTTTGATTTCGGCGATCCGCGGAAATTCTTTGCCAATCGAATAGGTATCCTCGGTGTCGGCCGTTCCAAGTTTATGAAAATACACCTGCTGATAAAAATTCAGGTCGGCGTCCGGATTCTCGCCGTTGCGCGGAAAACGGGTGTAATAAATTCCGGTGCCGTCCGCATTCCACGCCGCGCTCCCGCCGGCTGTTGGGTATTGAACGTGAGCGATCGAATCCGACAACGCTTTCCCAGTCGCCGTTTCGTAAACGTGCAGCGTTCCATCTTCGCTGCCACCCTGAGAAATCGAAATCGCCACATATTTTCCGTCCTGTGACGGCGCGAACCAATCGATCGCGGTCGTTCCTTTTGAATCGAGCGCATTCGGATCGAGCACCATCTTTTCCGATTTCAAATCGTCGGCCGAGGTAAGCGTGACCAGCATTTGTTGCTGCTTCGGCGGCTGGAACTTCATTGCGAACAAAATCCCCGGGCGCGAGACGATCCCGGAATAACTCGGCGACGTTTTTGCGTACCATTCCGTCAGTTGCTTCTCAATCGACGCCCGCCCCGGCAATTTGTCGATGTACGCGCGCGTTTTTTGGTTTTGGCTGTCCGACCACGCTTTCACTTCCGGATCGTCGTCTTTCTCCAGCCACTGATAATCGTCCTGAACTTTGACGCCCTGATATTCATCCGTGACCGGCTTCTTCGGCGTTTGCGGATTCGCGTCTGCGGCAATTATGTCGGCAGAGAGGCTGAACAGTATGAGAGCGACAGAGAACGGTAATTTCATAAGCATCATTAGAGTCTGTAATTGTGGAGCGTGTTCAATAGGCTTCAGTGTTGTGGCGGCGTTGGTGTCAGGCGCTCTACAACTTTTCACCTAAGAATCGAATCAGCCGGATAAATTACGCCGTTCTTGATCACGCTGTCGATGTCCGACGCGTGCGCGATGTCGTCGATCGGGTTCGATTTGAGGACAACGAGATCAGCAAGATATCCACTGTCGATCTTGCCAATGTGCGCGCCGATCTCACCGCCGAAAAGTTTGGCCGCGTTCGCCGTTGCACACTGCAGAATCTGCATGTTCGTGAGTCCGGCCTGTTTCATCAGCTGAAATTCACGAAAGAGCGCCGGTCCGTGAATTGTGCCGATGTTTCCGGCGTCCGTGCCGGCGGCGATCGTAATGCCAGCGTCTTCGAGTTTCTTCAAATTTGGAAGCGCGACCTCATAAACTTTATTGATTCGATCCATCGCCGCTTTCGGATCGGCCAATGCCTGCTTCACGCGGTCCGGCAATTTGTCCTCCGGGATTTTCGTCACGTCGAGCGACGCGATCACGTCGGGATTTCCCCACTTCTGTTCCTCCGGCGTGAGATTCAGCTGATGAGAAAACACGCGTCCGTATCGCTCGAACACGACCAGCGTCGGGCACAAAATGATATGTCGATCTTTCAATAGCTTCACGAATGCATCGTCCACCGGCTTATCGACAACGCTGTGAACCAGAATGTCGGCGCCTTCTTCCACTGCTGCGCGCGCGGTTTCCAATTCGGTCGCATGGACCGCCACCCGAATCTTGTGCGCATGACTTTCCTCAATCGTCGCGCGCGCGATCGGCCGGAACGCGTCGACCGGATGATCGTTGTCTACGATGTACCAAATCTTCACCAGGTCGGCTTTTTGGTCGGTGAGTTTGCGAACGAACTCGCGCGCCTGATCGGGACTGTCGATCTTCACGATCGGCGGATCGCCCAGATCGAGTTTCTCGCGCGAAACACTGGAGATTAGCGGGCCAGCGACGGCGACGCGCGGAGCTTTCGCAGTTGAGTTCGCTTTTTTGCGGACTTCGAAGTTCCACATCGGTCCGCCGACGTCGACCACGCTTGTGATTCCGCAGCGGATGTAGCGCGCGTACACGTCGTCGAGATGCGATTTGATCCACGCGACTTCATCCTTGTACGGTCGAATGCTATTGAAATCAGCGCCGTCGGGTCGGGTGAACAGATCGGCCGATTGGAAAAAGTGAACGTGCGTGTCGATGTAACCCGGCAAAATGAATTTGCCGACGCAGTCGATCTGTCTCCCGAGCGACGCCGCGTTTTGTTTGCCCATCGAGGCGCGCTCAATCTTGTCGCCGTTGATCACCACCGTCGCGTTCGGCATTACTTGGCGGTCTGCGGGATTGATCACGGTTGCGCCGACCAGTGAGATTTTTTCAGCGCGAACAATCGTTGCCCCAATTATTACGAGCAGGAAACAAGTCAGTGTTTTCATTTAGGGTTTAGGTTCGTCAGCGATTTTCAGGACAATTTTTCCGCGAGTATGATGCGTTTCCGCCTGTTCATCGGCTTTCGCTGCATCGGTCAAAGGTAGAATTTGCGTGACGACTGATTTCACTTTTCCGGCGTCGATTAGTTTTGTAATTTCGCCCAGCTCATTCGCTTCGGGATGCGAGAAGATTGGGGCTCCCCTAATACCGCGCTTCTCCAGCTCGGCTGGATCAGCCCGCGAAATGAGCGTCGCAACGATGCCGCCTTTCTTCATCACGCCATAGGTGCGCTTCATTGTTTCGCCGCCGAC
>DASZJH010000137.1:0-4300 GCA_035948375.1 Chthoniobacterales bacterium | reverse complement strand
GGGTTACGAGCTCGAAGAGGGCAGCGACTGGGCGAAATCGAAATCGGCAAACAAAGAAGAGCAAGTCATCAAAGATCTCTTGCTCGAAGTCCAGCGCGAGAATCCGTATCGCTGGCACGAGATGGTGAAAGATTGGCGCGGCGTTTCGGAGGAAACCACGACCGGCGTGCATCGGCTCTACAAGATGCACCAGGAAAACAAGCTGCTCGTTCCCGCGATCAACGTGAACGATTCCGTCACCAAATCGAAGTTCGACAACCTATACGGCTGCCGGCATTCGCTGGTCGATGGATTAAATCGCGCACTCGATGTCATGATCGCCGGCAAGGTTGCAGTCATTTGTGGCTACGGCGACGTCGGCAAAGGTTGCGCGCAATCGCTCCGCGGTCAGGGCGCGCGTGTCGTGATCACTGAGATCGATCCGATCAACGCGTTGCAAGCGTCGATGGAGGGTTATGAAGTCACGACGATCGAAGACACTCTCGGTCGCGGCGACATCTACATCAGCGCGACCGGTAACACCGACGTGATCACGTTCGAGCACATGCAGAAAATGAAAGACCAGGCCGTCGTCGGCAACATCGGCCATTTCGACAACGAGATTCAGGTCGATGCGCTCAACAACGCCAAAGGCGTCAAGCGCACCAATATCAAACCGCAGGTCGATAAATACACATTCCCGAACGGTCACGAAATTTTCCTGTTATCGGAAGGCCGACTGCTAAATCTCGGCAACGCCACCGGGCATCCGAGTTTCGTCATGTCGAATTCGTTTTCCAATCAGGTTCTCGCCCAGCTCGATCTCTGGAAGAATCGCGACACTTACAAAGCAGGCGTTTACGTCTTGTCGAAGAAACTCGACGAAGAAGTCGCGCGCCTGCATTTGAACAAAATCGGCGTCAAGCTGACCAAGCTTTCGGAGAAACAAGCTGATTACCTCGGCGTGCCAGTTGACGGTCCGTTCAAGTCGGAGCACTACCGCTATTAGATCTAGCTCCTCACGCAGTCGCAGCAGCCAGTTTTCGCTTTCTGACTTTGAGGTTCAGCATCTCGACGAAAACTGAAAAGCCCATCGCGAAATAGGTGTAGCCTTTCGGAATGTGAAACCCGAGGCCGTCGCCAATTAGGTTGACGCCGATGAGCAAAAGAAAACTCAACGCGAGCATTTTGATCGTTGGATGACGCTCGACGAAACGGCTGATCATTCCCGCGAAGAACATCATCACCGCTACCGCGAGCATCACCGCCGCGATCATCACGGCGATGTGATCGACCATACCGACGGCGGTGATCACCGAGTCGAGTGAGAAAACAATATCGAGCAGGAGAATCTGCACCAGCACGCCGCCGAACGTCGCTCGCGCCCGCGCGACGCCGTGTTCCTCGCCTTCTTCGAGGCGCAAATGAATCTCGCGCGTGCTTTTCGCGATCAAGAACAGACCGCCGGCAATCAGAATCAGTTCGCGGCCAGTCACATCGAATCTGGAGACCGAGAACAATGGAGCGGTCAATCCCATCACCCAGGTCAACGAAAGCAGCAGCAGAACTCGTGTGATCGCGGCTAGTGCGAGGCCCGTCCGGCGCGCACGGTCCTGCTGCGCACCTGGCAGTTTGCCCGCGACAATCGAAATAAAAATGACGTTGTCGATGCCGAGAACGATCTCGAGCGCAGTGAGTGTGAGCAGGCCAATCCAAGCCTGCGGACTAATCAGCCATTCCATATTTACCTCCAATCAATCGTAGGCTGCTGTAGTCCGACAGGAGCCGCGATTACCAGAACGATTTCTGGATTGTTTCGGCCTGCGTCGCTTCCACGTAAGAGCATCCAGGCGCTTTGCCACGACGCCATTTTCCCGAGACGTGCACGGTTTTGTGATCGCGCGCTGCTTCTGTCAGGATTTTTGAGACGCGAAACGGCGCGGCCATAGAGATGGATGTTGATCTGGCGCCGTGAAAAACGAACACGATTTGCGACGCGCACGATTCGCCCTGGAAGAAACTGACCTTGCCGACTTCGTTGAAATCGCCGCCGAACCGAAAGGGCTGAGCGATAACCGCGGTCCGTCGCGGTCGTTCAGGCTCGCCGCAGCCGGCGAGCGCCATTGCAACTGCCAAGATAGACAGCCGCCGCGTGAGCAACTTCATTGTTTCTCCTGAAGGAACTTTTCACCGTTCCAGCTGACGCGATACAAAATCTTTTTGCTTTTCGCGCTGCGCACCAAAACCGTCCGACCTCGATGCGGCAGATCGAAACGAAAATCTGCATACTTGGAATTATCTTTGGTAGAACTCCAAGCATCGGTGATCGGAAAAATTTCTCGCTCGGTCTTCTGCATTTTTCTATCGGTGCCGAGCTCGAAAAACTCCAGGCCGACGGAGTCGTCACCTTCCAGTTCGCCGGAACAAATTGCGAGTAACGGTCGCCCGTCGCGATAACGAAAGAGCGCGACTTGAAATGACGGCTGAGCTCCGTCGCCGGAGACATCCATGTAGCCATTTTGCTTGTCGATTTTTGCATTTTGCAACCATTGACGCGGCGGAGTCTCGAATGTGTCTTTCGGCAGCAACAAATAATAGTCGACGATTGAAGGAGCCTCCGGTTCGAACTTCACCACAGGTAGGCTATAATTCTTATCGAACTGAATAGAGACTTGATTTGCCGTGCGGCCCCAGGAATCACTTAGAATTTCGTGTTCAAGTTCCAGTAATCCTGGTTTTGTCCAGCGAATCGGGATGATCCGAGGATGTCGATCGTCGGATCGAGAAGCGCGTTCTGGAAGCTCGGGCGGCGAAAGGTACGGCATTTTGATTTCCTCAAAGCCAAAATCATTTCGAACAAAGACCCGAGTGGCTGCGTCGTCGTCCAGTTCTTTAGTTACGGTGAAATAAGCGACCCACTGCGAATCGCTCGACCAAATCAGTTTTGCCTCGGGATCGAAAAAACTGTACTTATCCAAGCCCAAAATTACCTGCCGCGTCTTGGAGTCCACGATTTCGCAGCTTTGCGGAAACGGCTGCTTGTCTCCGCGGTTGACATGCAAAGCAAATTTACCGTCCGGCGATTTCGATGTCAGATACTCATCCGCGCCGCAAAACCTAGATGACAAACAAAATCCAGCTGCGACGAAAAAGATCGACAACCGTTTCATCAACGTTGGTGAATGAAAATCAATCAGGTCACGGTCACGCTGACGGCGTCGCTCGGCTGGCCGACTTCTTCGCCGTTTAGAACTGCGCGCGCGGTGTATTTGAGCTCGCCTCTGCCGCCTGAAGTGTCGATGGCCGGAGTGCGGAAAAAGAAGCCTACTTTCTTCGGTGATTTGTCGCCTTTGCCCTGGCGATAAAGATTAATTCCGGAAACGCCGCCGCCCGCTTTGCGAAACGGAATGGTGACGAAGTTTCCCGTCTGACGTGCGCGACCAAGCTCGGCTTTGTATTTGTCGGCTTCGAATTTTCCGGTGTCGATCTTCAGTTTCTTGGCAACGTCGGCATTAAATTTCGGATGCGACTTAATCCGTTCCATCCGCGCTTGTCTTCGGGTGTCGATTCCAGGACGAACCGGTGTCGGCGCGCTGCCGCCATCGGGAAGATCGACAAAGTCTCCCGACGACTGTCCGCTCAACACCGCGTTGCCGGCGTGACCGGGATCAGCGTCGATATCGGGTCCGAGCGTGGTCAAAATGTGAGCAGCGTATTTCGCGTCGTTCACGGCATTTATGATTTCGGCATCAGAAAATCCGAGGTCCTTTCCAAGCTTCGGAAATTCCGTGGCGAAATTGTCATACCAATTGGTTCGACCAGCGCGATCCGCGGGAAAATAAGATTCACTCATCGGTGTAACGCTCCGGCGGTTCGTTGTACCGAAGCTAGCGCCGCAGCGTCAATTCCGTTCCCGCCGTGCGTGAATGAATTTGGCCAGTGCGCGGCTCTCGTCGTCCGGCGCGGTTTGCAAATTGCGTAGCATTTTTTCCTGATCTTCCTGCGAACGATTTTGGCCGAGCTTGAACTTCGCTTCGACCCGTTCGACGTCGATCTTGAAACCGATAATTGCTTTCAACATCTGGCCGATCTCTTTTTCGGATAACGGAATCTTCCACGGCTGCGGCATGCCCGATTCATATTTCGCGGTGGTGTCGAGGACGATTTGCTTTAGTTGCGCTTCATCGACAATCGACGGCTTTCCGTAAACGTGAACGACCGCGTAGTTCCAAGTCGGCACAGTGTGCTGTTGTTCGTACCAGGAAGGCGAAATGTAAGCGTGCGGGCCAGAAAAAACGCAAAGGACTTCATGGTCGCTCGC
>DASZJH010000136.1:0-4843 GCA_035948375.1 Chthoniobacterales bacterium | reverse complement strand
TACAACGTCCCAAAAGCGGGACGAAATCGTCCCACGAGCGAATCGCTCGCGGTTCGTGACGAAAACATCAAAAAGTTTTAGTCGCTGATCATCAGCGACTTAGGACTTCGCTTTGGTCTGTGGCATGGGCATTGCAATAGGGATTATCGAAATGAAAAAACTTTTGAATCCAGTGAGCGGTCGAAACGCTTCTCACTAGAGACGAGAGGGAAAGAAATTATGAAACCAACCACTCTGACTACCAAGAACGCGCGGAAGTTTCCGTTCGTTAATTATCAATACCAAGCCTCGAGCCTGGAAAATTTAACCGGCCGTTGCGCGAAAATGTCGAAATCATTCCGCGACATCAGCCGCGATTATTTCGATACCGAAGACAATCACGACTTTCTGAGCAACGCTGCGATTTTCGTCGCTCTCATCACGTCGGCGCTTGTGCCAATCGCGGCGAGTGCTTCCGCGGTGATCCACCTGGTTCGCGTGTTGCCGTTGTTCTAATCGCGCTGTGACCCCTGTGACCCCACAACCACAGCCCGAGGACGATCATACCGTCATCCGCCCGAGCGGTTTTACGTCGAGCCTTTCCTCCATGGATGTTCCGCGACAAGGCGTTGCCGCGAAAAAGCGGAAGCGCCGGATTCTGATTATTGCGGCGAGCGCGGTCGGTTTGATTTTGGCGACCTTCGCGCTGTCGCGGTTGAAACCCGCCGCGCCGAGCGTGGACCGCTCGAGTGTTTGGATCGACACCGTGAAGCGCGGCCCGATGGTCCGACAAGTTCGCGGATTGGGAACACTCGTTCCCGAGGAATTTCGCTGGCTCCCCGCGACCACCGAAGCCAGCGTCGAAAAAATTCTGATCTGGCCGGGAACAAAAGTTCAAGCCGGCGACGTTATACTGGAGTTGACCAGTCCGGAACTCGAACAAAGCGCGCAAGAAGCAGTATCGAAGGCCAAGGCCGCGGAAGCGGACCTTGCCAGCGAGAAGGCAACGTTGCAGCGCGAGCTTCTCGATCAGGAATCGAAGGCGGCGGTGGCACATTCTGCTTACGAGCAGGCAAAGATGGAGCGGCAGACCAACGATCAATTGGCGAAGAACGGTCTGGTGGCCGACCTCGTTTACAAGACTTCCAAGATCAAAGAAGAAGAGTGTCAGAAGACAGACGTCATCGAGGACAAGCGCCTGGCATTTTCGCGCGATTCGATTGAACCGCAGCTCGCATCGAAACAGCAGGCTGTCGATCAAGCGAACCAATTTGCGAAATTAAAACTCGACCAGGTCGAAGGATTGCACGTGAAGGCCGGCATGTCCGGTGTATTGCAGGCATTGCCAGTGCAGGTCGGTCAGCGATTGAAACCGGGTGACAATCTCGCGCGAGTTGCCGATCCGTCGAAACTGAAGGCGCAAATCAAAATCGCTGAGACCCAGGCCAAGGATATTCAGCCAGATCAGCAGGCGATTATCGACACGCGCAACGGCGTCGTGAAAGGCCACGTCAAACGCGTCGATCCGGCGGTCGAGCAGGGGACGGTGACGGTAGACGTCGCGTTCGACGAAGAATTGCCGAAAGGCGCGCGTCCCGATCTCAGTGTCGATGGAACGATCGAGCTCGAGCGTCTAGATAATGTCGTGTTTGTCGGCCGGCCGGCGTTCGGCCAGGAAAACAACACCGTTGGAATGTTCAAGCTCGTCGCCGGTAGCAACGAAGCGGTGCGCACGCCGGTCAAACTGGGGAAGAGCTCGGTGAACACGATTGAGATCGTGAGCGGCCTGAATCCGGGCGATCAGGTCATCTTATCCGACACCAGCGCATGGGATTCCCACGAGCGAATTCGCCTCAACTAATTTCGCAGTTCGAAATCACCAAACCCAATATGACATCAACCCAAGTTAATCCTCGCAAATCAACTTCCGGTGGAAACGGCTCGACTCCGTTGATCCGGCTCGATTCCGTCACCAAAGTTTTTCTCACCGACGAAGTCGAGACTCACGCGCTTTCCGGAATCCATTTGGATATCCGCGACGGCGAATACATTTCGATCGCCGGTCCATCGGGCTGCGGCAAGTCGACGCTATTGTCGATCCTCGGCCTACTCGACACGCCGTCGAATGGAAGTTACGCGCTCAAAGGGACCGAAGTGGCGAATCTTTCGTTCGCCGATCGGGCGCGAATCCGAAATCGCGAGATCGGTTTCATTTTCCAAAGCTTCAACTTGATCGGCGATTTGACCGTTTTCGAAAATGTCGAGTTGCCGTTGACTTATCGCGGAATGGGCGCGGGCGACCGAAAGACTTTGGTCACTCAAGCGCTCGATCGCGTCGGCATGGCGCATCGCGCGAAACATTTGCCGAGCCAGCTCTCGGGCGGCCAACAGCAACGCGTCGCGGTCGCGCGCGCCCTCGCCGGCAAGCCGGCGATTCTGCTCGCGGACGAGCCGACAGGAAACCTCGATTCGCGGAACGGCGAAGCGGTAATGAATTTGCTGAAGGAATTGCACGCCGGCGGCGCGACCATTTGCATGGTTACGCACGACGAGCGGTTCGCGCAACACGCCGATCGCACCGTGCACCTGTTCGACGGACGAGTGGTGGAGGACAGCCGGATCGCGGCCTAACGAAATGTAAGATCGACAATCACCAGCGATTATGCTGAGCGAAATCAAAGTGGCGCTGCGGGGCTTGGCGAAAAGTCCCGGCTTCACGGCGATCGCGATTGTAACGCTGTCGTTGGCGATTGGCGCGAACAGCGCCGTCTTCAGCTTGATCAATGCGCTGTTGGTCCGGCCGCTGCCGTACCAGGAGCCGTCCCGAATCGCCTTAATCTGGGAACAATTCAAAACTCAGGGTCTCGAACGCATTCCCTGTTCGCCGCCGGAATATCTTGATTTGGAAAAAGAATTCCAAAGCGGCACTGGTCTCGCCGCTTTTACTTATCAGACATTCAATGTCGGCGGTGGCGATGTTCCGGAGAGAATCTCGGGCGCAACCGTGACTCCGTCGTTGTTTCCGTTGCTCGGCGTCGAACCGATCAAAGGCCGCACCTTCGCGCGCGAGGAGCAGGGAGAAGGTCACGACGACATGATCGTGATCAGTGAACGGCTTTGGAAGCGTCGCTTCAATTCCGACCCGACGTTGATTGGCAAATCGCTTCTTTTGAATGGCCGCAGTTACACCGTGATCGGGATCATGCCGGCAAAATTTGAATTTCCGATTCCGCTCTTCGGCATTCAGGGAAACCAATTCGCGGAACGCGTCGATATTTGGAAGCCGGTCGCGTTCACGTCGCAGGAATTAAAGGACCGCGGTAATCGCAGTTACGGCCTGATCACCCGGTTGCGACCGGATGTGCCGGTGACCAAGGCGCAGGCCGAGCTCGATAAAATCATTTCAAATTGGATCCAAACTTATCGGTACAATTACAGCGGCGGCGGTTTCGGCGCGCGGATTTATCCGTTACAGGACCAGGTCGTCGGCGGAATGCGAACCGGCCTTGCGATTTTGCTCGGCGCAGTTGTTTTCGTTTTGCTGATCGCGTGTGCGAATCTCGCCACAATGTTGCTCGCGCGCGCAAGTGCGCGGGAGCGCGAGCTAGCGATTCGAGTTGCGTTAGGGGCTGGACGCTGGCGGTTGCTTCGGCAAATGCTGATCGAAAGTGTGTTGCTTGCCCTGGCCGGCGCCGCTGGTGGAATCGTTCTTTCGGTTTGGAGTCTTGAATTTCTCAAACAAATCGGCGCGCGCACGGTTCCGCGTCTCGCTGAAGTGAATATCGATCTTGTCGTGCTGACGGTGACCGCGGTGGTCGCAGTTGGAACCGGAATTTTGTTTGGATTGATTCCGGCGTTCGCGAGCGCGAAACCAGAGTTGACCGAAGCGTTGAAGGAAGGCGGACGATCGTCGACTACCGGCGCCCGCCGCAATCAGATACGCAATTCGCTCGTCGTTGCTGAGGTTGCGCTCGCGCTCGTGTTGCTGGTCGGCGCGGGACTTTTACTGAAAAGTTATGCTCGCGTTCAAAATATCGATCCCGGTTTCGATCGTCGTAATGTGCTTACCGCAGAGATTGATCTCCCCGCGCCGAAATATCCGCATCCCGGAAATCCGGACTATAACCATGGTGAAGCGATCGTAAATTTCTGGAATGAGGCGTTGCGCCGGGTTCGGCAATTACCTGGAGTCGAAGCGGCCGCCGCGACGATCGTTCTGCCGTTAAGCGGATCGAACACCGATTCATCATTCGCGATTGAGGGTCGTGCAGTCGCGGAAAAAGAGCCGACGCCGGATGAGGAACTTCGCACCGTGTCGTCAGATTATTTCAAAGTCTTGAAAACGCCGCTTCTGCGCGGGCGTTTCTTCATTGAGAGCGACAACGCGGACGCGCCGCTTGTGGTGATCATTAATGATGCGCTGGCTAAAAAATATTGGCCGGGCGAAGAAGCGCTCGGAAAACGGATTACGTTTAGCGACCCGCGAAAGCCGGACGTGAAGTGGCTGACGATTGTCGGAATTGTTCGCAGCATTCGGCATCGCGGGTTGGATGTCGATCCTGCGCCGGAATATTATGTTCCGCTCGCCCAAGGCCCGTGGCATGCCATGGTTCTGACCGTCCGGAGCGCGCAGGATCCGCGCAGCCTGACCTCCGCCGTGCGGCGCGAGATTCAATCCATCGACCCGGATCAACCGATGGCAAACGTTCGAACGCTTGAAGTGGTCACGGCTGATTCGGTTGCGCCGCGGCGGATGTCGATGGTGTTACTCGCGGCTTTCGCTGGAATCGCGTTGTTGCTGGCAAGCGTTGGAATTTACGGAGTGATTTCTTACCTGGTAGTGCAACGCACGCACGAGATTGGC
>DASZJH010000135.1:0-2685 GCA_035948375.1 Chthoniobacterales bacterium | reverse complement strand
CGCGAATCCGAAATCGCGAGATCGGTTTCATTTTCCAAAGCTTCAACTTGATCGGCGATTTGACCGTTTTCGAAAATGTCGAGTTGCCGTTGACTTATCGCGGAATGGGCGCGGGCGACCGAAAGACCTTGGTCACTCAAGCGCTCGATCGCGTCGGTATGGCGCATCGCGCGAAACATTTGCCGAGTCAGCTTTCGGGCGGCCAGCAACAGCGCGTCGCGGTTGCGCGCGCTCTTGCCGGCAAACCGGCGATCCTGCTCGCGGACGAGCCGACCGGAAATCTCGATTCGCGGAACGGCGAAGCAGTAATGAATTTACTTAAGGAATTGCACGCCGGCGGCGCGACTATCTGCATGGTCACGCACGACGAGCGATTCGCCCAACACGCCGATCGCACCGTGCACTTGTTCGACGGACGAGTTGTGGAGGACAGCCGGATCGCGGCCTAACGAAATGTAAGATCGACAATCACCAGCGATTATGCTGAGCGAAATCAAAGTGGCGCTGCGGGGCTTGGCGAAAAGTCCCGGCTTCACGGTGATCGCGAGCGCAACGCTGGCGTTGGCGATTGGCGCGAACAGTGCCGTCTTCAGTTTGATCAACGCGTTGCTGATCCGGCCGCTGCCCTATCAACAACCGTCCCGAATCGCCTTAATCTGGGAACAATTCAAAACTCAGGGTCTCGAACGCATTCCCTGTTCGCCGCCGGAGTTTTTGGATTTGGAAAAGGATTTCCAAAGCGGCACCGGGCTCGCGGCGTTCACTTATCAAACATTCAATGTCGGCGGCGGCGATGTTCCGGAGAGAATCTCGGGCGCAACCGTGACTCCGTCGTTGTTTCCGTTGCTCGGCGTCGAACCGATCAAAGGCCGCACCTTCGCGCGCGAGGAACAGGGACAAGGTCACGATGACATGATCGTGATCAGCGAACGTCTATGGAAGGGCCGCTTCAATTCCGATCCGACACTGATTGGCAAGTCGCTGCTGTTGAACGGTCGCAGTTACACCGTGATCGGAATCATGCCGGCGAAATTCGAATTTCCGATTCCGCTCTTTGGCATTCAAGGAAACCAGTTCGCCGAGCGCGTCGATATTTGGAAACCGGTCGCATTCACGCAGCGGGAATTGAAAGACCGCGGTAATCGCAGCTACGCCATGATTACGCGGTTGAAGCCGGGCATTTCGCCAAAGCAGGCGCAGGCGGAGCTGGACAAGATCATTTCCAATTGGAGCCAAGCCTATCCCGATAACTACCGCGGCAACTCGGGGTTTGGCGCAAAAATTTATCCGCTGCAGGACCAGGTAATTGGCGGAATGCGAACCGGCCTTGCGATTTTGCTCGGCGCGGTGGTTTTCGTTTTACTGATCGCGTGTGCGAATCTCGCCACCATGTTGCTCGCCCGCGCGAGTGCGCGCGAACGCGAGCTGGCAATTCGAGTTGCGCTGGGCGCTGGACGCTGGCGGTTACTCCGGCAAATGCTGATCGAAAGTGTGTTGCTCGCCGTGGCCGGCGCCGCTGGTGGAATCGTTCTTTCGATCTGGGGCCTCGAATTTCTCAAACAGATCGGCGCGCGCACGATTCCGCGTCTCGCGGAAGTAAATGTCGATCTTGTTGTCCTGACCGTCACCGCGGTGGTCGCGGTTGGAACCGGAATTTTGTTTGGATTGATTCCGGCGTTCGCTAGCGCAAAGCCGGAGTTGACCGAAGCGCTGAAGGAAGGCGGGCGATCGTCAACCACCGGCGCTCGTCGCAATCAGATTCGCAATTCGCTGGTTGTTGTTGAGGTGGCACTCGCGCTTGTATTGCTGGTCGGCGCGGGACTGTTACTGAAAAGTTACGCTCGCGTTCAAAACATCGATCCCGGTTTCGATCGCCGGAATGTGCTGACCGCGGAGATCGATCTTCCGCAGCCAAAATATCCTGAGCGCGGGAGCGCCGATTACGATCATGGTGATGCGATCACCAATTTCTGGAATGAAGCGTTGCGCCGGGTTCGGCAATTACCTGGAGTCGAAGCGACTGCCGCAACAATCGTTCTGCCGTTGAGTGGATCGAACACCGATTCCTCATTCGCGATTGAAGGTCGCGCGGTTGGGCAAAAGGAGCCGACACCGGACGAAGAACTTCGCACTGTGTCGGCCGATTATTTCAAAGTCTTGAAAACGCCGCTTCTGCGCGGGCGTTTCTTCACTGAGAGCGACAACGCCGACGCGCCCCTTGTGGTGATTATTAATGATGCGCTGGCCAGAAAATATTGGCCGGGTGAAGAGGCGCTTGGGAAACGGATCACGTTTAGCGACCCGCGAAAGCCGGACGTGAAGTGGCGGACGATTGTTGGAATTGTTCGCAGCATTCGGCACCGCGGATTGGATGTCGATCCGGCTCCGGAATATTATTTGCCGCTCGGCCAAGATCCGGAACGCAGCATGGTTCTAACGATTCGGAGCGTGCAGGACCCGCGCAGCCTGGCCTCGGCCGTGCGGCGCGAGATTCAGTCCATCGATCCGGATCAACCGATGGCGAACGTTCGAACGTTGGAAGTAGTCACGGCTGATTCGGTTGCGCCGCGGCGGATGTCGATGGTGTTACTCGCGGCTTTCGCTGGAATCGCGTTGTTGCTGGCAAGCGTTGGAATTTACGGAGTGATTTCTTACCTGGTAGTGCAACGCACGCACGAGATTGGC
>DASZJH010000134.1:0-6613 GCA_035948375.1 Chthoniobacterales bacterium | reverse complement strand
GTCGAAAGACTTCGGGGGTATAGCTCAGTTGGTAGAGCGTCTCGTTCGCAATGAGAAGGTCAGGGGTTCGAATCCCCTTACCTCCACAAATTTCGCCTCAGCGAAAATTCAAATGACTTTTCAGGGGGATCAGAACTTGTTCGACCGGTGGGGCGCGGAGCGCATGGGATGAAAGCGAAGCTCTTAAGCTGGAGCCAAAGCGCAGCTTTGGATAATCCCCTTACCTCCACGTTTGACTTGGCAAGTCTCGGTAACTGATTCTCCATTCGGGGAGTCCCCAACTTTATGAAGTCGAAAATTTGTCTCATTGCCACGGTGGTGATCGCTCCCCTGGTCTTTTGTTCTTCGCTCCCTGCTCAAACGATGCCCAGAAACACAGCGTTTTCTGCTTCGGCGTGACCGATCGCGAGCCCGTCCGGAGCGCCAACTACTTCAACGATCAAACGAAATGCGCGGCCGTTCCCGTTTCATGGAATGGTTTCGGCGGTCGATCAGAAAAACAAGACCTTTACGATCTCCGGCAAACAGGCCACGCGGGTTTTTAAAGTGACGGACAAGACTGTGACCACACAAAAGGCGCAGGCGCCGCGAAGTTCACCGACATTGCCGACAACCAGGAGGTCAGCGGCGCTTATTGGAAGAACGCCGAAGGCAGTTTGGAAGCGAAGCTTATCAAGCTCGGGCCAACGGAAAAGAATAACGCGACCCCCGCAGCCAATTCGTCACCGTCGACGTCCCCGAGTTCATAAGATCGACATTCACTAATCGGCGTCGACAGCTTTCACAGCCACGCGTAGATCTGCCACAAAGTTGTTATATTCACGGTGATGCGATTCCTTGTCCGGCTGCCGCAACAGCGACGATGGATGAACGGTGGCGAGGACTTTAGGCGCTAACTTCGAAGAAAGGACCTTGCCTCGCTCGCGCATTACCCGAAATGACCGACCAAATATCGTTTGGCCCGCGGTAGACCCGAGCGTCACAACCAACTTCGGCCTAACAATTCGTAGCTCGGCTTCCAACCAGGGCCGGCAGGCCACGGTCTCGCGCGAGTTTGGTTTTTTATGAATCCGACGCTTGCCGCGCGGTTCCCATTTGAAATGTTTCACGGCGTTGGTGACGTAAACCTGTTTACGATCGATCCCCGCTTCTTCGAGCGCGCGGTCCATTATTTTTCCGGCGGGGCCGACGAAGGGTTTACCGGCAACGTCTTCATAATCGCCGGGCTGCTCGCCCACGAGCATGATCGACGCAGTCTTCGGACCTTCGCCGAAGACCGTCTGAGTCGCGTGCTTATATAAATGACAGGCGGTGCATTCCTTTGCCGCCTCCCGCACCGTCGACCAAGTGGTCGAATCCGGCGGGGTGGCCGGTCGCGCGTAATCGTGATCTTTTTTCGTCGCCATCTTCGATAATGAATCGCAACGCCGGCGCGATTCGTCTCTATCGTCTCTATTAAAGAGCGACGAACGAGAAACTCTTTTCAGACCGTTTCCGACGCAGGTCTTTGCAATGAGCCGGTAATGCTGGAGAAAAATCGGTGGCGCTTGATGAATTCGCGGGCGAGCGCGCGGTAGGCGGCGGCGCCGGTGCCACTCGAGTCGTACTCGAGAATCGATTTTCCGAAGCTCGGCGCTTCGCTCAAGCGGACGGTTCGTGGAACGACAGTTCGATAAACGCGTTCGCCGAAATGTTGTCGAACTTCGTTCACCACTTGCTCGCTCAAATTTGTTCGGCTATCGAACATCGTCATAACGATTCCACCGATCTCGATCTGATCGTTCGCGCCGGAATCGCGCACCTGCTCGACAACGCGCACGATTTTCACCAACCCTTCGAGCGCGAAATATTCGCATTGGATTGGCGTCAGGATCTCGTCGGCGGCCGCAAGCGCATTGGTCATGAGAATGCCTAACGAAGGCGGGCAATCCAAAAGCACGAGATCAAATGTTTCATCCGAGCGAAACGTCGATAGCGTCTTCGCGAGCCGAGTCAGGTGATCCGGCATTCGCGCGATCTCTACTTCCGCGCCAGAAAGATCAAGATTGGACGGGATGATGAACATGTGGTCGATGCGTGTCGGCAAAATCTTGTTGTCGATGGACGTCCCACCAAGGAGCGATTCGTAGATGCTGTCGCCTTCCACCTCCTGCATGCCGAGCGCGCTGGTCGCGTTCGCTTGCGGATCGAGATCGATTAACAACACGCGCAGCTTCTTTTCGGCGAGGGCGACGCCGAGATTTACGGCCGTCGTCGTCTTGCCGACTCCGCCCTTTTGGTTGGCAACGGCGATAATTTTCATGAGCGAGGGACAATCAAGGTGCGCAGCTCGAATGTGCGTCGGCCGTCCGGTTCCTTCCAGAGTAGTTGCTCCGGCGTCGGCAACATTTCGGTAACTTCAAGCTCGCCGGCTTTGGTCAGCCAGCGGTGGAAAATTTCCAGAAATAAATAGCTCTCGAGATCCACAAAAACCGGCTTGGTATCTTTATCGCGGCCTTCAGCGCCGCTGCGGCGGAGAGCTTGTTCGGTTGGGCGGATGTAAATGAAACGCGGCAAATCGCGTTTGGCGCGGAGCTGCTCCACTGCGAGAACGAGATCGCGCGAGACGCCGGTGAAATCGCCTTTTCCGATCTCACCGAGCGCAATTGTCCACATTCGGCGTTGCACAATGACTTTTCCGCAACGCAACCGCGGTGTGTGTTTTCCCCACGAAAAGCAAAACGGATGAAATCCGAGGGGAATGATCCAGTTACGAGCAAACGAGCCGAGATGTTGGTGATTGTCGATCCTGCGCAAACAAACGTCGCCATTTGGATCGACGTAAACCTCGGCGTCCCCTGGGCGGACGGTTTGCCACTTTGGATTTGCACGCTGCGGCGCAACAAACCAAGTCAGATCCGGTAACGCATCAAAGAAACGGACCGTGGTTGTCGCGGTAAAATCGGCGGCGAAAAAGCCGTAGTGGAAATTCGGTTTGCCGAACAACGTGCTGGCAAGCTGTTGCGATAAGGAAGTTTTGTCCGGGCAGCTCCAATAAAAGCCGTGATGCAGTAAAGCTACCGGCGGATGCAACTCGGCCAGAATCCATTGATAATCGCCGCGCGCGACTGCATCCGGCGACGTCGCGGCCAGCTGTAAGTCGGCTGAAGGATAAGTGTACTCGTCAAACTTTGGGTATTCGAAATTTTGCCTCACGACTCGGCAATCTTCGAGGGTGAGGTTGTACTCTGCATTCTGCGCGTGCGCTTCCATGCGCTTCTGAAACAGCGCTTTGACTTCTCGAAAGGCCATGTGTGCCAAGGCAACCATACCGGCGCCGGTCAGAGGAAGATTCGCATCTTCGCAGACGCGTAAAAAAGACGGCAAGCCCACGGTATCGGTGTTCATTTTTTCCAAAATTCCGCGCAAACCGGTCGCGATGCGGTGGGCGACGAACGCGTAATTGTCGCGCCAAAGATCGACCCAAGGGGCGGCTTCCGTTGCAACTTCGTCGATCAAATTCTGGCCGATCTCAAAATTGCATTCGCGCATACATTCTTCGCCGATTGGATTAGTGGCGGCATAAAGAAAACGGGTCGATTCGCGCGAACCGCCGAGCTCGGCCAATCGCCGATTGGCTTCGTCCATAATTTCGATCCGAATTGCGATCGAATCTTCGGCTGCGAACCTTTTTTGCAACTCAGAGATCGGTTGCAAGATCGACAACCATTTATCGCGCGCCGGACTCGACGGCCATTTCGCGACATCCTCGCACAGAACTGCGAACGCATAAGGCTCCAGCGCCGGAACTTCCATGTGCGCCTTCGCTTCCGGATCGCTATTAATCGCGGCCGCCGCGACATGCGCGGTCCAACGTTCGAGAAAAACCTCACGCTTCACGATCCCGGGTTCCGGATTCAACTTGATCCCGCGTACATTGTGGACTTTCCCCCAACTGCCGGGACCGAATTCGCTCAAAGTATCGTTTTTCGCCGCGACGCGCTGCAAATACAGGAGCAGATGGCGCTCGCGGGCACGGAGTTTCTTTGTTCGGGGCGAAGAGTCGCCGCCCTCTGTACCCTGTTTTTGCATCAGCTCGCGAATACCGCCGGCTGCAAAAACGAGATAACGGGGCAAAACTCCGCGTGCCGATTCCATCAAACGTTTGCGAGATCCGTCAAGCTGACCATGAAGGCAGTCGTACATGTGCGCCTCAGCTTTCGTAAGCTCCGTGGCGGCAGCACGGCAATCGGCGAAAACGCCAAAAGATGGATCACTTGGCGGTGGCGCTGCGGCGCGAATCGTTTTCCGCCAGGCGCGAAACTGTTCCTGGTTAAGATTGTGCCGGCGACTGCTGAGGAGTTGTTCGACGTTTGACTTTGCCTTTTCAAGCTCTGATCGTTTGATCAGCAATTGGCGAGCGGCTAGGCTCGTTTCTGGAGTCGCGAGTTGCTCAACGACGCCGAAAGGAACGCCGGCCAAGCGGATCACAAAGATTGGCGCGACGCGATAGGCCACCCGCTCAGCAAAACCAAAGGCGGGCAGACTGACAACTCCGAAAGTTTTCGCGAGCCGCGATTATTTCGGGCGGTGAAGCCAGTGAGCATGTTGCCGTTGGCGTCGTAAGTAGCGGTTCCGGAGTTTCAAGCACTCAGAACGGCGTGAGCGTGGGGAGAACCAGCCGCCGGATAGCTCTAATCGCCTACGCCGTCCTTGTGCTTGATATTTCCTAGACTCGCCGTGCCAGCGCCGATTGTGTCGTATCTGGAACGCGAACGCCGAAATTATCGAAAGCGCCAAACCAGTTGGGCGAGCCTGATGCATGGGAACAATTCGTGGTGGGCTTTGAGCCAGGCCAGGCGCAGAAGCACAAGCGCAAGAAAACCGATAAGGAAAACGGTTTGGCTTCATACTTAGCCCATCTATGTCGGATGGCGCCCGCTCTTGCCTAGACAAACAGATAGGAAACAATTACAAACAGGTTGCGAACAATTAAGGACAGTTAGAGAACACAAACCGATTAGAGTATGCCTCGCACGAAAATTTTGCGCGACCTCGGACCGTTACCGCGCGGTTCCGCTATGAGAGGTACTCGCCACAAAACCGACGGCTTACTGGAAATTCTCCGGTCCCTGGCAATAAAGAGCCAGGGTGAGCAACCTCGCGTCTTTTACTCGCTTCGTGAAGTCGCGAGACAATTTCGGGTTCCAGTCTCAACTGTGGCAAAAGTCTATCACGAGATGGAGGAGGAAGGACTCTTAAGTCGTGTGCGAGGCTCCAAGACAGTCCTGAATAGCCTGCGCAACAATCGGCAGCTGAGCGTCCGCGGCTTTGTTGGTCTACCGGCTCTCATGTCGCATTTTATCGCCATTCAAGATTATCGAGCCTTTTTGATTTGTATGCGACGTGAACTTTGGTTACGAGGCTTCGCCACGACGATGTTTTTCTTCCGGCACGATGAAGCAGCTAACGGAAGGCTAAGTGATCACATCAAAAGCTATGAAGTCGACATGGTCATTTGGTTTCAGCCGGGGCGAAGTGCCAGGGAAACGTTACTGCGCCTTTCCGACATGGGAATACGCGTCACTTCGATCTCCCAAGTCGGAACACCCAGTATACCGTCTCGTTATTATATATGGAGGGAACAGGCGATCGAGATTTTAATGAGGGATTGGAAAGATCGAAATTCAGCGCGCAAAATCACGCTGATTGATTCCAAGGATTACCGATCGCCTGTTACTGAAGAAGTGTTGCGGGTGGTTTTGCACAATTTGGGAATCGAACCCGTAATTCGAACATTTCGCGACGAAGATAGTTCTGCCTTCTTGCGCGATTTGTGCCGCGTTGAAACAGACGGCATCATTTTTCCGTCGTCAGGTTTGGCATCGCTGTTCGCATTTCGAAACCCGGACCAGATCGTTGATTTGCTACGAACCCAGCGCGTAGCATTCATTGACGGGCCGATTGATCTGCCTTTTGCCAAGATACCCGACGTGCCGGTTGATTTGGTGACAGTTAATTGGCAAGCAGTGGCAGAATCGGTTGTGAACGACCTGATAACGCGTGAGGCTTTTGAGCGCAATCGCTTTACGACCTTTCAAGCCGAAGCCCAGCTGAGAGTCCCTCTCACCAGTTTCACCGAGGAGATGCATCCGTCGCAGGGTATAGCCGCCTCAATCTGAACAGGGTTCATTTCAACTCAGCCCTCCATACCGACGATAACTTCCTTCTGCTGCTCGAACTGAATCAAGGGAAAGGCCGAAGAGCGGCGGGGCCGGCACCGTCTACTTACTCCCCGGAACGCGAGATCCTCTCGGGTCGCTCGTGGCAAAAAAGGGCGAGCGGCCTGACAACTCCGAAAGTTTTCGCGAGCCACTATCATCTGGGAGCGCAACTGCCGTACGTGAGATGACGAAGCGCCGTGAACTACAGCATCTAACTGGTCTGCAACGGCAGTCGAATAGTGAAGACAGAGCCGACGCCGGGCGTGCTTTCCACTTTGATCGAACCGCTGTGATCCTCGATGACTTTTTTCGTGATGTAGAGGCCCAGGCCGGTGCCGCTCTGGGCCTGTTTCGTCGTAAAGTAAGGATCGAAGATTCTGTTTATCTGCGAGGGTTGAATACCTGCGCCG